>DYOS01000243.1 GCA_020720405.1 Caldithrix sp.
AATCTCAGTATAGATCAACATCCTGTAAACAATGCTTCGCCCCTGCTTCATCTTTCATCTTTCATCTTTTTCTCACTCTTCCTCACTGTATTCACGGACTTTTACCGGGATAAGCAGGTTAAAACAGCGGTAGACCTCATTCAGTATTTCCAGGGAAACCCGGCGGATGTGAGGAATTCCCTCTTTATTTGCGGTTATCCAGACTTCATCATAAAGGAGAAAATAAACTTCGGCATCAAGCTTATTCCTGGTGAAATAATTTTCAAGTTTTAAAACTGCGGTGTTAAAAAAATCGGCCGCCCCACCCTGCACAATTCGGTTTAGTAGTTTTCCGCCGCGGTTTTTTTCATTTTCCTCCAGTAAAACAGATTGTCCGCCAATGGTTTGTATGTTTTCACCTTTCTCCAACCGTTCAGCCAGATCATTACGGAAAGTATCAATGGCACTAATCAGGCTCCATAACACCGGCTTAGGTTTAAATGGTGGTGTGGCCGGTCCGCCATTGATAAAAGCATTCAGATAATGTTTGGCTTTGTCCCGATCATCCGGGAATATATCCAGATAAATGTCATCGGTTGCAGCCTGGTCATAACTGATCAGGTGCTCATTAAGCAGAAAGTTTAACAGCAGTGTAGGTTCAATGGCTTGATAGTCGTAGCGCAGGATGGTTTTCCCGGGTGGGGGAAGAATATCGCGCTGGCGCTGTTCGCGGCTCCAGGTTTGTAAGCCCGGTTTGCGATAAGTAACCCGGCCGGTTTTTGTGCCAATCTGAATTTCCGGGTAAACGATTTGGCCATCCATGTAAATACCACGGCGGTTAAGTTTTAACAAAAACTGTTCAAATTCCGAGACCGGCGCCGGCATTTCCGGGTTTATTTGCAAGGGTCCGCCTGGCCGGACTGAAACCGGGGGTTTTAGAATTGTTTCAATCTGCCCGGCTATATCGCCGGCGGCCTGAATTTGTTCTAACAGCCGGGCGCAGGCCCGGATATGATAATCGGTATTCCATTCCGGTTGCAGCCCCTGGCGAAGTATTGATTGCAGAAAATTCTGTTCTTCTTCGGGCAGCGTAGTAAATCGTTCATAGAGTTCATAGTAATCACCGCGGCCATAGTGATAACAAAGCCTTTCTTTTTCATCCCGGCAATCGCGCTCGTGAATAATTTTTAGCAGTTTGGTACGCAGACGCAGATTCTTATCCATAAAGCCGCTGAAGATAAGACCCCGGGCCACTGGATTGTTCTGGGCTTCCGACCATAGTTTTTGCATATCCTGACCGGCGAAATAAAACTGAAGCAGGTCATTTGGTTTAATTTCACTGGCATAGTCTGATAGCAACTGGGCGGTTTCATAGCGGATGTAGGCATCGTTGATGTAAAGCAGGGCAATAAAACGGCGCAGATCACGAGCCCCCGGCTTGTGTTGGCCGGATTCAAACTGCTCCCGGATTTCCGCAAACAGACGGACCCGTATTTCGGTGTTGCTGGTTTCGGCCAGGGCGACAACAACAGCATTTAAATCAAAGCCACTCTCTTCCATATTCTTTTAATCTCCACTTGTTTATCCTGTTTATCCTGTCAAAAATTTTTCTTCCACGAATGACCCGACAGAGCCGGGCACAGCAC
>DYOS01000013.1 GCA_020720405.1 Caldithrix sp.
TCCGATCCCGCACCTGCGGGACGGAATGACAGGTTTGATGGTTGTCATGCTGAACCATGTATGCTGATCCGGCCCAGGCGGGACATGCTGATTTGTTTCATCATCTTATTCGGCATCCTCTTCAGCAGCTTCTTCAAATATTTATCCTTTGGGGATTCTTCGCCCCGCTCCGCTCGTCTCAGAATGACAAAGCTCATAATCATCCTCTTATCCTGTCCAAAAAGCTTTTAGCCAATTATTGTCAGCGAATGACACCGGAACCACCGTTTTTTCTCTGCTCTCTGCTTACTCTGTGTTAAAAACCAAATGGCTGATCAGCTTTTTTATTTTTTATTCTTTCTTACTTCTTCTTTTAATAAACCGGACGGTTACGGTACGGAATCGGATCTTCTGCACCGGCTATGTGGAAACCGCGCAGGCGCAAAGCACAACTATCGCAGACCCCGCAGGCTTCCTGCTCTTCCTGATAACAGGACCAGGTCAGATGCAGCGGTGCCTGAAGTTCCATTCCTTTCAGGACAATCTCCGATTTTTTAAGGTGAAGCAGGGGCGTATGGATCTGAATTTCGGTCTCTGGTCTTGTCCCAAGCTGAATCAGATGATTGAAGGCGGTAAAAAAATCCTGACGGCAATCCGGATAGCCCGGGCTGTCCTCTTCCACTGCGCCGATGAAAATCGCCTTCGCTCCGATCACTTCCGCCCAACTGACCGCCATAGCCAGAATATTGGCATTCCGGAACGGCACATAACTGGACGGAATGGATTCAGAATGAAGATCGGCAGGGCTTATTTCAATCTGCCGGTCGGTTAAAGCCGAGCCGCCGATCTGACCGAAAAAGGCAGCATCAATCACCAGCCGTTCGTGAATGGAATAGAAATCTGCAATATCATGGAATGCTTTCAATTCCCGTTTTTCTGTCCGCTGCCGATAATTCAGATGAAGAAATGCCGGTTCAAATCGTTGCCGGGCAATCGCTGCTGTTACACAACTATCCAATCCTCCTGAAACAAGGACTACCGCCTTATCAGGCATTTAGACCTTCCGGGTCGTAGGTAGCAGAAACGGTGGAATACATACCACCGCGGGTCGAAAACTCGCCCAGCACTTCCATATAGCGGGGCTGGCAGGCATCAACCAACTCGTCGAGAATCTGATTAACTACCGCTTCATAAAAAATTCCCTGGTTGCGGAATTCCAGGAAATAGTACTTGAGCGCCTTTAATTCAAGGCAAAGCAGATCCGGAATATATTCAATGGTTATAATACCGAAATCGGGCAAACCGGTTTTTGGACAAAGTGAGGTAAATTCTTCATTAACATGGGTAACCATATAGTCGCGCTGCGGGTATTTATTTTCAAAAACTTCAATTTTTGACATCTTACTTTCCTTCTACATTTAGTTGTCTTGTTCATTTTCAACGGGTCAATTATTATTTTCGGGAATGTCCAGTGTTTCAGTTAAAAAAAATTAACGGCTTAAACACCTTTCATTTCAGGGTGCCAGATAATCTTATGCAATTGTATTTGCAACCGCACCTCCAGCCCGTCGGCTAAAATCCAGGCTGCCAGGTCTTCATATTTAAGGCGGTTAAACACAGTTGAAAACAGAACCGGGTTATGCTTGGGGTTGATCTGTTTCTCCTCTAAAACCGAACAGGCAAATTCATAATCCCGGCGGTCGGACAGGACAAATTTCAGCTCATCACCCGGGCGCAACCGTTTTAGATTTGCCGCATCATTCCGATCCGACTCTCCGCTGGACGGGCATTTAACGTCCATAATCAAACGGGCAGCGGAAGGGACCCGTGAAATATCCATCTGACCGCCGGTTTCAATAAGTACCTGGTAATTCTCTTGCAGCAAAAGATCAATCAGACCATACACATTCTCCTGCAGCAGCGGTTCGCCGCCGGTGATCTCGACCAGTCCGGACGGATATTTTCTTATCTTCTGCCGGATTTGATCAAAGGTCAGCACCGTTCCTGGTTTAAAAGCATAGGCGGTATCGCACCAGGAACAGCGCAGATTGCAATAGGAAAGACGGATAAAAATACAAGGCAAACCGGCCAGAGTGCTTTCGCCCTGAATACTGAAGAAAATTTCATTTATATCAAGGGTATTTTTCTGTTCTGCGGTCAGCAATTTATTCACGGAAGCGAACCTGGTATTTTTCAGTTTCCCACAGGTAAAGATCGTGCATGGCCACACCAGCCGGTAGTAACCTGCCAATTTCCTGGTAGAAGAACCTGGCCAGATTTTCAGCAGTAGGATTTAAAACATCAAAGGGTGGAATTTCATTAAAAAACCGGTGATCAAAGGCCCCAACTGCCTGCCAGCAAATATCGCTTAAATCTTTAAAATCTATAACCATACCCAGCTCATTCAACCGTTCGGAGCGCACTTCTACTTTTAATTTCCAGTTGTGTCCGTGCAACAGGGAACAGGCGCCCGGATAATTTCGCAATTGATGGGCCCCGGCCAGGTTTAAGTCGATAGCAAGAAAATACATGAAATGTCCTTATGCTTAAAATGAGCGGGGGAATTTATAAAAAGATGGCCGGTTCAGCAAAAAGGCTATACCCTGTGGAGAAGAAGTTCTCTGATTTCATCAAAACCGGAGACAATATGAGCAGCCTGAGATAGAAATTCTGCGCCAAGTGTTGTTGTCACAGCAATAACCTCCATGCCGGCGGCAACCGCACCGCGGATACCAAGCGGGGCATTCTCAATGACCAGACAATGCTCCGGTTTTATACCCAGATTATGGGCTGCTTTTAGGAAGGGATCCGCAAACGGTTTGCCCCGCGGCACATCGTCCACGGTAACCAGGGTATCAAAAACATCCGGCAGATATTGCTCCAGGGCAGCCTGAACCCGGGTTCTTCCACCGCCGGTGACTACGGCTAAGGGCAAATATCTGTCTTTTAGAAATGCGATTAAACCGGTGAATCCTGGATACATTTCAAATTGAAAGGACTGATCAAAAAATTGATTTTTAAGGCGCTGAACTTCTTCAATCTGTGCCGGAGACAAACCTCTCGGCTCGCCTAATTGCCGGGAAATCTGCTCAATGCCCTGGCCTTCCAACGGGAAAAATTCTTCAGGTCGGATAGGAAAGCCAAAATGTTTAAAAGCCATTTGCCAGCCCAGAAAATGGTGTTCCATCGAGCGGACAACGACACCGTCAAAATCAAACAGTACGGCTTTGATCTTGTTATTATTCATCATTTTTGACATCGACCTGGATTGATGGTTTTCTTTTCCGCAGGTATTGGGTAAACAAATTGGTGTCAATTGTTTTCATGGTTCCTTCAAGCTCATCAATAATAACCTGGTTTTTTTTGATATTACGGCGGGCGTATTCAACGACATAAATGCAGTGAACAAAATGGCGGTAACGTTCATGCCGATAATGTTTTACCCTGAGGATGCGCTCATTCTGTTCTTTAAGAATCATTAGTTTGTAGAATTTTTCATTGGGTAGAAACACCAGCCAGTTTCGGTACCAGGCTTCAAAGGCCAGGCGCCATCCACTCTCGGCACGCTGCCCGCTTTCCTGGAATATTGAATTATACAGGTTTCTGAACTGAGTGAAGACCAGGTCATCTTCTGTTATCTGGTCTGCCGACAAACAAAGAAGTTCGGTCAGGGCCGATGTAGCGGCCTGTCTTTCACCGCCAGCGGCATAACTGCGGGCCAGAAATAAGGTCGCCAGAAAATTTTCCGGTTCATTAACTGAAATATCCTTTAAAATCTGCTGGGCCGCCTTGATATCCCCGGCCAGGAAGAGAAAGATGCCATTCTGTACAGACATCGGTTGCACTTCGTGCTGCGAGCGAATGGCAAAGCGGGAGACCAGCAATTCCTGGTATAGTGAAAATATTTTGGGGCTGATCTTTTTGTTCCGGCTTTGCTGCCACAAGGCGTACCAGATAGCAGTAAGTTCTGCAGGCGTCGATTCTGAGGTTAGTTCTTCGGGCCAGTTACTCCGGATTTCATCTGCGAAATCTTTATATTCCTGATGGGCGGTGATGGAATAATACTCCAGCCAGCAGGCACTGGCTTTTTCCAGATCACCCTGCATAAATGCCTGCCGGGCATCATCCAGCAGATGAGAAAAGGAATCCCACAGGGTTGCACTCATAAAGAACGGTTTCGGTAAAAAGTGGTCACACTCAGGCCAGGCATATCTGATTACGCCCATTCTGCTTGGCCTGGTACAGGGCCCGATCGACCAGTTGCACCAGATGCTGTACAGAATTTGCCTGCTGTATTTCGGCAATGCCTGAACTAAAAGTAAAAGAAATTTGGTATTGCCCGGTTTCGACAACGGTATTCTGAACAGTTTCCAGCAAGCGCTGCATATAGGCTTGCATATTCAATTTGTTCGTATGAATGGAAAGAATGGCAAATTCTTCACCGCCATAGCGGAAGGCATTATCAATTCCGATCCGCTGGTTTTCCAGTAATATCCGCCCGACTTTCTTCAGTACTTCGTCCCCGACCTGGTGACCATAGGTGTCATTTACTCTTTTAAAATGATCCAGATCGATCAGGGCAATACTCAGTGTCTGGCTATCCTTTTTCAATCTCAGCCAGAGCGAGGTAAGATAATCATCAAAAGCCCGCCGGTTCAGGAGTCCGGTCAAAGCATCACGCCGGGCGGCATCCCGGATGCGTTCATTATCGATGAGCAGATCCTGGGTGATTTCGGCGAATTTATCCAGTTTTCGCAACGGCCGGCTTAGTGTCCTGAATCGCCGGTGAGCTTTGATCAGAACTTCTTTAGCCTGGGTAGAATCAAGCGGATAAGATAAAATATAGTTGACATGAGCCTTGTTTATAGCTTCCCGAAATAAATCAAGATCGACCGAATCGGTTATAATTACCCGCTGAATCACATTCTGCCAGTGCATAACCGCCCGCAGAAAGGCGACGCCATCCGGATTTTGCCGGTTGATATAGGCTACAGCCACACTGAATTCCTTATCCGGGTCCAGTTGCTGAAGAGAAACCGGATTGGACAGATTGATAAAGGGAATTTTAGATTTATTGCAAAAATCCCGAAAGGCATCCATTGCCGGGTGCTGCAAATCATAGAGTAATATGCAGTTGGGAAAGTTTTCCGGTTTTGATATTGGATTCACTACCCGTCCGTTATAAAGTGTTTTTCTTTCTCAATGCAGCGGCCACAAATTCCCGGAATAAGGGATGCGCCCTGGCCACCCGGGATTTTAACTCGGGATGGAACTGACAGCCGACAAACCACGGATGATCTTTCAATTCGATCATCTCGATCAATTCGCCATCCGGGGATTGACCACTGAAAATAAAATCTCCGTTGTCGAACATAGTACGGAACTGATTATTAAATTCAAAGCGGTGCCGGTGACGCTCATGAATCAGCTCTGCCTTGTAGGCACCGAATGCTTTAGTCGATCCATCTAATTTGCAGGGATAACTGCCAAGGCGCATTGTTCCGCCAAGCTTTTTTATACTGCGCTGATGCTCCATCAGATCAATGACCGGGAAACTGGTTTTTGGATTGAATTCCGTGCTGTCCGCCTCTTCCATTCCTAACACATTTCGGGCATATTCGATAACGGCACATTGCAAACCGAGACAAATACCAAAAAACGGAACAAGGTTTTGGCGGGCATAAGAAATTGCAGTCAGTTTACCGCTAATTCCCCGCTCACCAAATCCACCCGGTATCAAAATGCCATCCTGCCCGGAAAGCATTTCATCGACATTTTCCGGATTTAACTGTTCGGCATTCACCCATTTCAGAACAACTTTTACATCATTCTCCATCCCGGCATGAATAAAGGATTCGGTGATGCTCTTATAAGCATCTAAAAGATTAACGTATTTTCCGCAGATGGCGATCCGGACTTCCTGTTCAACTTTTTTATAGCGCTCTACCTTGCTTCTCCACAACGAAAAATCCAACTCATTCAACGGCAGGTGGAGCCTGTTCAAAACCAGCTGATCAAAACCATTCTCGGCATACTGAATGGGTACTTCGTAGATGGTTTCCACATCCGGTGCGTCTATAACATGTTTTGGAGTAACATTACAAAACAACCCAATCTTCTCTTTTTCCGACGATTCAAGAGTGCGGTCACTACGGCAAAGTAAAACATCTGGTTGAATACCGATTTCACGGAGACGCATCACCGAATGCTGGGTAGGCTTCGTCTTCAGTTCTTTGGCGCTCGAGATATAAGGTACCAGAGTCAAATGCACAACCAAGGTGTTTTCCGGTTCACGGAGGCGAAATTGGCGGATTGCTTCCAGAAATGGTTGGCTTTCTATATCTCCAACGGTGCCGCCAATTTCAACAATTACTATGTCTGCTTGTGTATTGCTTCCGGCCTGGACCATGGTTTCCATTATAGCATCAGTGATATGGGGAATTACCTGAACAGTCGCCCCAAGATAATCGCCACGTCGTTCTCGCTGAATGACATCATAATAAATCTGGCCGGAAGTAGCATTATTAAACCGGGCCATATTATTGTTTAAAAAACGCTCATAATGGCCGAGATCCAGATCCGTTTCAGCCCCATCTTCCGTAACATAAACCTCTCCATGCTGATAGGGACTCATCGTTCCGGGGTCAACATTGATGTAAGGATCAAGTTTTAAAATGGTGACATGATAACCTCTGGATTGCAACAGTAGCCCCAGTGAGGAACAGGCGATCCCTTTTCCCAGGGAAGAGACAACGCCTCCGGTAAAAAAAATAAATTTACGTTCGCTCATCCGATTTCCTTTAGATTAGCCTTGCGCAGGTCCTCCGGCGTATCAACACTGAAAGACTTATAATTTGTCAGATGTGTATAAATTCTATAACCATGCTCCAGCCAGCGTAGCTGCTCAAGTTTTTCAGCATTTTCCAAAAGGCCCGGAGCAAGCGCACAAATTTCCATCAGTATATGCCGGCGATAGGCATAAATACCAATATGCCTGAAAAATGAATTTTGGGATAACCAGTCCGACCCGGGCACTTCGCCCCGGATAAATGGAATAACCGCCCTGCTGAAGTACAAACCAAATCCGGCTTTATCCCGGACTACCCTAACCAGGTTGGGATCGGTCAGCTCTTCTGCATCCTGAACCAAACATACCGGTGTGGCAATTTCTATTTTCTGATTGGTAAAGACCGAAACAAGGTCATCCAGAAGGGCCGGATCAATAAAAGGCTCATCACCCTGCAGATTAACAATAATATCTGCCTCATGACTCCGGGCCACCGCGGCTACCCGGTCTGTTCCCGAGGGCAAATCCGGATCCGTCATAATTACCTTGCCCCCGATAGCCTGGATCTGTCCGGCAATATCAGCATGGTCGGTGGCTACAATAACATCCTGAAAAGATTTTGCCTGGCAGGCATTTTCATAAACCCACTGAATCATGGGTTTGCCATGGATCAGAGCTAAAGGTTTTCCGGGCAGACGTTCAGACCTGAATCGGGCCGGAATAATACAAATTGCCTTAACCATTTATTTTCCAAATAATAAAAAGCAGTACATAATATCGATCCGGGTTACTATCTGATTGTGTCAACCGGTTTAGTAAAAACAAAAAAATCAGACTGCCGGAATCAACTCTTCCTACCTGCCGTCTGACCATGTTGGAAATTACAAAAAAAAACCGCCGGTTGGCGGTTTAATTATTTCGGGTCTAATTTTAATTTGAATTTAAAACAATTTGCTCGGTTAATTTATAGTCATCAAAAATGTATTTCAACGGATCAACTGGTTTATCCTGATAGTGAACTTCATAATGCAAATGGGGTGAGGTTGACAGGCCTGAATTTCCGACTTCACCAATTTTTTCGCCTCGTTTTACGGCTTGACCAGGACGAATGACCACCCGGTCAAGGTGACCGAAACGCGTGGAAAATCCATATTTATGATCGATCATGATCATGAGTCCCAAAGTACCCATCCTTCCACTAAAACGAACGGTGCCGTCGGCGGAAGCATATACCGGCTCACCTCTGCGGGCGGAGATATCGACGCCGTCATGGTGACGTTTTATCTTAAGAATCGGATGGTTGCGATAACCAAATTTGCTGCTGATTACACCTTTCAGAACAGGTTTTAAGGCGGGAAGATAATCAATAGAATCCTGTTTATGTTTAAAAGTAGCTGCCAATTCTTTGAAAGAATTTTCTTCAAACTGAATTTGTCGCTCCAGTTTATATAATTCCTGGATTTGATTATTAAGGTCATAATTGACAAACCCGGAAATTTCATCTACATCCGCTTCTTCAAAATTCGCACCGCCGATACCGACATTACGTTCATCTGCAGAAACTTCACTCAGACCAAGAACAGTCCGCAGTTCATCATCCTTCGAACCGATGTTTTTAACTTTATCTGCCAGGAAATTAAACTTGGTCTGAAAATCAATTAAACGGCTTTCCAGAACAGCGATTGTTCGTTCCTGTTTCTCAATTTTTGAATCATGTGTAAAATCAATGAGAAAATCCAGCCCAAATTTTCCGAGACCAAAAACAACAAAAAGAATGATACCAACCACGGTGAGTAGTTTTAATCTGGTAATCCGATATTCTTTGTATTTTTTTTGATCACCCGAGATAAAAATAAGTCTTGATTCTTCTTTCATCCGATTAAACCCAGTCATGTTATAGATTGATTAGAGTTAGTCATTATGTGATCCTTATCAAAATATGAAATTCCGTATCTCTATTCAAGACTTTGTTTGCAAAAATCTTCACGAATTAACCAAGATAGTAACGTAAAACTTTACTGCGTGAGCTATGCCGTAGTCTGCGCAGAGCTTTTTCTTTTATCTGCCGCACCCGTTCCCGGGTCAGTTTAAATTTCACTCCAATTTCCTCAAGGGTATGCGGCTTTTCGCCATCGAGGCCAAAATAAAGTTTTAATATTTTTGCTTCGCGTGCGGTCAGGGTGGAGAGGATATGATTCACTTCTTCTTTGAGCGATTCGCCCATAACATCAGAATCAGGCTCCGGATCCTGTTGGTTTTGGATAATGTCAATAAGCCTGCTGTCACTGTTTTTCTGCAATGGAGAATCCATCGAAACAGACCGGGTAGCCATTTTTATGGTATCGGTAATATCGCCGCTGTCAACTTCCAGCACCTTGGCAATTTCTTCCGGAGTTGGTTCCCGCTCAAATTCCTGCTCCAGCATACTATAAACTTTACCGATTTTTGTCAGTGTTCCTACCCTGTTCAGGGGCAGCCGGACCAACCGCGACTGTTCAGCAATCGCCTGGAGGATGGACTGTTTTATCCACCACACGGCATAGGAAATAAACTTGAATCCCCGGGTTTCATCAAAGCGGTACGCTGCCTTCATCAGACCAAGATTACCTTCATTGATCAAGTCCTCAAGCGACAGCCCATAATTTTGATAGGATTTAGCCACACTAACTACAAAACGAAGATTAGCACTGACCAGCTTTTTCAAAGCCCTTTGATCGTTTTGTTTAATTCTCTGGGCCAGATCAATCTCCTCATCGGGAGTTAGAAGATGTACCTCACCAATTTCTCTTAAATAATTTTCTAGAGATTGATTTTTACTTATAAAAAAATCACTCACCTAAAAGCTCCTGCCTGTTTAATATTAATTTTTAAATATCCAAATACTCTAAACCGAGCGTTGACTATCCTTTTCCTGTTCGAGCCGGTCAAGCTCGTTTTCCAGTTCGCTAATGCCGGTAACCAACTGCATAATATACTTATCATTGCGCAACTCAGATTCTTTCTCGTCCGCACAGAGGTGATGATAAGTCCTGCCACCTAATTCGATAAATTTTTCCTCCAATTCCCTTTGCAATGCTATCCTGTCGATGTGCCACCGTCCGCTTTCTGTCATTCTCCTTATCTGGTTGAGAAATTTTCCACTGCCTGGAAAGTGCATCTTAGTTGCCATCCGATGGGATATTCATCGAATCGATAATTCCAATAATAGTTGCATCTGTTAGCGCCGGCTGCTTTCGAAGCGGAATTACAGCCTCATAAGCCGTTACATAAAAAACCAACTGCCCTTCATCCGCTCCGATGCTGTCGGTTGCTACAACAATTTCACCAACCGGACAGTCATCAGCATCAACCGGTTGAAGCAGGCGCAGAACGAGACCTTCAAGCTGACCGTCTTTTTGTGTTGCAGTCAGTGACCCTATAACCCTGCCCATCTCCATCACTGACCCACATCGATCCGGTCAATAATACCGGAGATGACAGCATCAACCGGTTTCCCTGCTGTAAGTTCGGATTGTCTGGCTGAACTCCCGGTGGTAACCATAACTAAATCACCGACACCAGCTCCAACGGCATCCACGGCAACGACGTAACTGCTCTTAAGCTGCTCCTGAAGATCAGTGTGCTGAACCACAAGCAACTTAAGACCATGCAGTTTTTCATCTTTTCGGGTCGCCCAAAGATTGCCGATGACCTTACCAATAACCATTAAAGGTATCCTTTAATAATTTCGGATAAAAAACTATTCCCGAACCCGGTCCCGGCCAGCCCAAAGTTTTCACAAACCGTGGCCTGAACATCGGCAAAAGTGGAGCGTGTACCAAGATCAATATTTTGCTTTACACCCGGACCATAAACCAGTAAAGGCACATATTCCCTGGAATGGTCAGTTGACGGGGTTGTCGGGTCATTGCCGTGATCGGCTGTCAGAATAACCATGTCATCACCCGTCAGTCCCTGTCCGAATTCAGGCAGCCAGGAATCAAATTCCTGAAGGGCTCCGGCAAACCCGTTGACGTCATTACGATGACCAAAAAGCATATCAAAATCGACCAGGTTGGCCATAATCAGACCAGAGCTTATTTCGTCACGGGCCTTTAAAAGTATTTCCATCCCCTGATGGTTGCTTTTGGAGACATGCACCTCATCAATTCCAGAACCGGCATACAGATCATCAATTTTCCCGATGGCCACAGTTTTTATCCGGTTCTCCTGCAGGATAAGATGCATGGTTCTGGAAAAAGGTTTCAGAGAAAAATCCCTGCGGTTCACGGTTCTTTTAAATGAATCTTTGCTTTCGCCGACAAAAGGCCGGGCAATAACCCGGGCCACGGCGTGTTCAGCGCGAAGAATTTCCCTGGCCACCTGGCAAAAATGATAAAGTTGTTCGAGCGGAATCAGGTCTTCATGGGCTGCGATCTGAAAAACAGAATCAGCCGAAGTATAAACAATAGGCTGGCCAGTTTTCAGATGTTCTTCACCTAATAGTTTTAGAATTTCAGTACCCGAGGCCGGATAATTGCCAAGGGTTTTGCGACCGATTTTTTCTTCAAACTCAGTCAGTATTTTATCCGGAAAACCTTGCGGATAGGTTGGAAATGGAGCTTCCAGTTTTATTCCGGCAATTTCCCAGTGCCCGGTAGTGCTGTCCTTGCCCATGGATTGTTCCGCCATTTTCCCATAGGCGCCGGCAGAAGAAAGTTCACTATTCAGGCCTTGAATGGGATATATCTTACCAAGACCAAGTTTTTCAAGATTGGGCAGATTTAGATTTCCATATACTTTGGCCAGATTGGCGAGGGTATTACTGCCTTGATCCCCGTACAAGCCTGCATCCGGAAGTTCGCCAATGCCGACGCCATCAAGAATAATGATAAAGATACGATTCACCAGGTATAACCACCTTAAATAAAGAAACCCGGCAAGCAGGCCGGGTATTTGAAAATAGCCGTTGAATTTAGTTTTTTTTAGCTGGGTTTTCCAGTTTATCTTTCAACGCATATACGCCCTGAGAATTACCACTTCCACTAATGGCCGTTCGTACGGGTCGGTTTTTAATTTCGATATTTTATCCACCGATTCCATACCAGAGACAACTTTTCCAAATGCTGAATAATTTCCATCCAGCAAAGGCAGAGGCCGCAGACAGATATAAAACTGGCTGGCATTCGACTCTCTGGCCGGGTTGACCTGGTCTCCCTGCCGGGCTGCAGCAACCGTTCCCCGTAAATGACTGGCTGATATTTCCGCATCTATCTTATAATCAAGACCACCCATTCCATCATTGGTCGGATCATCATCTTTGGAGAGCGGATCGCCGCCCTGGATCAGAAACCCGGGTACGATCCGGTGAAACTTCAAGCCGTTATAGGTACCGTTTTCCACAAGTTTGATAAAATTCCGGGCATGTTTCGGCGCCGCTTTGGAATCAAGTTCTATCTCAAACATACCATAATTTGTCTCAAAAACCGCTCTGTCCTTGCTGCAACTGGTCATTATAATAAGTGATGCTGAGACGAGAAAAAACCATCTTAACATTATAATTCTCTCCTGATTTCTTATCTGAGTTTTAGAAAATTTCTGATATTTTTAATTTATACAAACCGGCACTAATTCCAATAGCCATTTTAAATGAAACATACAGCCAGAGCTCCGACATTGAATAAAATGGCAAAGGCTTATTGATCACTTTTCTGATTTACCCTATCTTTTGTCCTGTTTTTTTAGGAGTTGCATGGAAGTAATTTTAATTTTATCAGGATTTGCTTATATCACTTTGATTTTATTTCTTTTAACTGGTCTGAGCCAATCAAAAATAAAGTATAACGGAAATCCTGTGCCAATCAGCATCATCGTCGCTGCACATAATGAGGCCGGGAATATTCTGCCTTGTCTGCAGGCTCTGACCGCTCAGAATTATCCGCCTGATTTTTATGAAATAATTATCGTTGATGACCGCTCTGGTGATGAAACTTTCCGCCTCGCATCAGATTTTGCCAAATCCTACCCGGCTGTCCGGATTATTCAGATCAATGACCAGGTAGAGGGTTTTTCACCAAAAAAAAGAGCTATCGCCACAGCGATACAACAGGCTAAATATAGTTTTTTAGCTTTTACAGATGCAGATGGCCGGCCCGGCCCCGGATGGCTTTCAACTATTTCAGCGCATTACTCGGCCGGCGCCGATATGATTCTCGGTTATGCACCCTATTTAATCTCAGACAAGTCATCACTGATGGGAGAAATGCTGGCCCTGGAATATTTATCGCACCAGGCAATTGCTGCGGCCACAGCAAATCTTGGTTTTCCTGCAACCTGTGTCGGGACTAATATGGCCTATAGAAAACAAATCTTTAATGACCTGCAGGGTTTTGGCCGATTTAAGCATGTACAATCCGGAGATGATGATTTGTTCTTAAACCTGGCCAGGGAAACCGGCAAATATAAAATAGTCTATATGACCAACCCGGACAGCCATGTTTTTAATGCCCCGCCCAAATCACTGTCCGCCTTTATTCAACAACGGATTCGATATGCCAGCAAAGGATTCCGCTACCAGATCGGCCTGGTCATTCCACTGCTTCTATTCGTTTTTTTTAATATCTTAATCCTGGCTGGAATCTGGTTAAGTCCGATATATACCATGTTCACCTTTATACTAAAATTTATTGCAGACGGGTTATTCCTGAGAAAAGCAGGAATTGTACTCGGTGACCGCCGTTCTTTTTCGGTTTATCCGTTGACTGCATTTTTGCATATTCCGTATGTTATTTTTTTTTCAATACTTGGACAATTGTTAAACTACAAATGGGGTAATTAACAAGTGGAAATATACACATTCTATGTACCGGTGTTAAGTGGATTAGCATTCATCATCAGCCTGATATTCTTCTTTGCCATTCTTTCCCTGGCTGCTCATGCAGATGAAAAACCGATCTCCAAAGAAGAAGCCGGAGAACCAATCGTTGCCATTCTCGTGGCCATGCGGAATGAGGTTGAAAATATTCCAGACCTGATTACTTCGCTCCGGCTACAGGATTATCCCATAGAAAAACTTCAGATCATGCTGATTGATGATCACTCGGATGATGGTACCTTTGATGTTGCCCAGGGTCTGATTCAGGATGCCCCACATTTCCAGCTGTTAAAGATGCCGACCGATTACAAAACCAATCTGAAAGGTAAAATGCGGGTACTGGCTTTGGGAATCGAACGCTTATCCGCTGAGATCATTTTAGTTACCGATGCCGACTGTGTTTTGCCCTCCGGTTACATATCCAGATTAGTGCGCTATTTTGATCCGGAAACCGGTATGGTTGGCGGATTAACCATTCCCGAGAAACCGGGCTTTATTCCCGGACCGCCATATAAAAATACGCCCTTTGGTAAATGGCAGGCTCTGGATTGGCTTTTCCTCCAGGTTGGTTCGCACGGTGCGGCCAGAGCCGGCCGGCCGATAAGTATTCTTGGCAACAATATGGCATTTCGCAAAAAGGTTTATGAAGAGATCGGCGGATTTGAAAAAATCGGATTTTCAGTAACCGAAGATTTTTATCTGATGCAGGCCATAGAACGGACCAAAAAATGGAAAATAAAACTGGCCGGGGATCCTGAACTGACCATTTTTACTTACCCGTCTCCCACTTTTCATGCCTTTTTAAGTCAGCGCACCAGATGGGTCAGGGGTGGTCGTGAAGCCCGTCCGCTGGCCTATTTTTACAGCATTCTTTCGACCATTGCCCATAGCTTTATACCACTGCTCTTTCTATCAATGCAATATAATTTTGTTTCGGCAACGGCCATCGGACTTACACTTGGGATTGATTTTTATGTGCTGAGGAAAACACTGAAAACACTTGGTCTCACCTCTCTGCTCCGCCATTTTATTCCGTTCGTGATCTTTCACTTCACCTATATCCTGCTGATGTATATAGCGATTATCTTCCCGATTCCGGTTTACTGGAAGGGAAGGCGTTACAGTTCGGCTGATAAATCGTCCTGACCCTTTTCATCACAATTTCAAATTCTTGCGCATTTACCAGCAAAGACGATCCAAATTCATCTTGGCCAACGGGATTTAACAAACCCTGACTTATACAGAATTTTACGGCCGGGCTGACCATTGTATAATGTCCTACATCCCTGAAATCTGAAGTAAAGGCCTGATCCGATTTGAAATCGGGATTAACATTGAGAAACAAATAAAGATAAAAGGCCAGTCCGGCTCTGGTCAGGAAGAGCCGGGGCTTGAATGTACCATCAGGGTAAACTTCCATAATTTTCAGTGCTACCATATGACTGATCGCCAGGCTGTCTTCAGGATTCAAACCCTGATCTGAAAACCGGGGACCGTTTAACATTACCGCTGGCTCTGCAATCCGGAACAACGCCCGGCAGAGATCCAGCCGGGTCATATAATCCGTCCCGGTTAAAGATGAATCACTCTTATTTTCTGGTTGGAAAAGATTAATAACCTGGCCGGCGGATAAATCCGGAGTAAATAAAATGGCATTTTGCGGCGGTTTAATGGTCCGGCAGGAAAAAAATACCATAAGAAGCAAAAGTGCAAGAATAATGTTATAAGGTGAAATCTTCAACGGCGGCATAGTTAAAATATGGAGCGGGAGACGGGATTCGAACCCGCGACGTCCAGCTTGGGAAGCTGACATTCTACCACTGAATTACTCCCGCATGAGTTAATTTTAATTAAAAATAAAATAAGCGGCAATTATTTATTTTCAAGCAACACATGGGCAAAAACTTTGGCATCATTGACCATATTCCGGATAACACAATACTCGTTTGGCTGATGGGCAAGATCATCAATGGTTGACCAGACCGCGGCGTTGAATCCGGCGCGGCGAAAAATTGCAGCCACGGTTCCCCCGCCAATGCCCTTGGGTTGGGCTGTAACTTTATAAATTTCCTGAATGCCCGAGGTTAGTTTGCGGACAATTTCAGCATCAACAGGTGTAGCCGGTGCAGCCTGTTCATTCTGTTCTGTACTAATCTCAATCTGAACCTTAAATTTTTGTTCAATCTCATCAGCCATCCGGCGAACCTGAGTGGTTACCTCGCTTAGTTCATATTCCGGAAGAACACGGCAGTCCAGATAAAAAACATCTTCGCCGGGTACCGTATTAACATTCGGCACATTGGCGTTTTTTTTGGTTGGTTCAAAAGTGCTGACCGGCGGATCGAAAACCGGATTGACCTTGTTGAAAAGAGAATAAAGTTCATCCAATTTGACGATAAGGTGAGCACCGGCTTTATGAGCATTTACACCCTTATCCGGCATGCTGGCATGGACCTGTTTACCACTGATTTTAAATTTGAACCAGATAATCGATTTTTCGGCAACCTCAATCATCCTGGAGTCCGGTTCCCCGGCATCCGGAATGATAAACAGGTCATCCGTACCAAATAACTCCGGGTGATTTTTCAGTACATAATCCAAGCCGTAAACACTACCCGTTTCCTCATCGGAAACGAATAACAGAGCAAGATTTACTTCAGGTTGAATACCGGCATCAATAAAAGCTTTGGCCGTTAAAAGCCCGCTGACTAAACCCTGGTGATTATCCTCAGTGCCACGTCCATATATTTTCCCATTCTTTAATACTGCTTCAAATGGCTTTGTCTCCCATTTACTCAAATCACCTTCCGGTACAACATCAAGATGAGCCATGATCCATACTGTTTTAGACCGGTTTCGTCCATTGACCCGAACTACTATATTCGGACGCAAACCACCCACTACTCTCGGATCAGGCGCCGGATATTCTTCAATTGCAGATAAGCCGACCGACCTGAGATACCCAATTAAGAATTCAGCCTTTTCGGTTTCGCCTTTTCCATTATTGGTTGGGCCGAGGGCAGGAATAGAAACAATGGCCTTCATTAGCTCAATCGCCTCTGGCTGCAATTGATCAATACGATGACATATTTTACTGAATATTTTTGTATCCATTATCTCTCCCGGACTCTGTTTAAATGAAGTTATTGATTTGCGGTATTAATTTTTTCTGTAAAATATAATTAAAATAACGATCGGTCATTCCGGCCATAAAATCCCTGACCTTGATCAGATTCGGCGTATTGTCCCGGTATGTTTCCGATTTTGAATTGAGAAAGTGGGTAAAAATTTCGCTTTCCTGCCGGCTTGATTTTAGATCATCGGCAAACAGCCCATATAGAAATCTAAAACCGTTTTCAATTTTCTGGTGGTTTGTCTTTAATTTTTCACTACGGTAGATATGTTTGTAATTGAATTGTTTTAACTCCAGCAGGGCATCCGATTTTTCTTTACTAAAAGAAACATAATTTTTCAGACAGGAAGTTTCGGCAACATCATTGACCAGGGTATCAATAATTTCACCGGTGGTCCGTCCGAGAACGGCAACGGCTTTTTCTGGCAATTCATCCCTTGAAATAATACCGATGCGGATAGCGTCATCAATATCCTGGCCGATATATGCAATAGTATCGGTTATCCGGACCACGCAACCTTCAAGGGTTGCAGGCATCATATCTACAATTTTCCCGCTGGAAATCAAATCCACATAGGTGAGAAGTGAATTCTCAGTTTTTGTTTTATCCGGCCGGAGACCCTGATTATGCACTTCACCATTATGGGAGAGAATACCATCCCGTGTCTGAAAGGAAAGATTAAGACCACGTCCCTTTTTAGCTATCGAATCGACAATCCGTAAGCTCTGGATATTATGAAAAAACCGGCCTGTACCGTGCTCCCGGCTAAGCTGATCTAAAAATATTTCACCATCATGTCCAAAAGGTGTATGGCCTAGATCGTGTCCCAGGGCGATGGCTTCAATCAGGTCAAGATTAAGCGAAAGATAGCGTCCGATTGTTCTGGCAATTTGCGATACACTCAGGGTGTGCATACTACGGCTGGTCAATTCTTCATCCAGCATGGAGGCAAAATAGATCACCTGAGTTTTTCCGGTGTAACGGCGAAAGGCGCCGCTGTACAAAATACGGTCTCTGTCGAGGGCAAAAGGTGGACGATAAGTTGAGTCATTCTCTGGTAAATTTCGGAAGGCATCAACATTGTGGCAGGCAAATTCAGAAAGAACTGACTGATCGGCCCGATTGCGATTTTCTGCTATTTCCTGAATTTTCATTTATGACTTTTCTAAAAGTTTATTGCTTTGGATCTGTCTGATAATAAGAAGGGATTAGTCATTTAAATTAACAAGGTGATAAATCCGGCCTGCAGTTTGAAAGAATAATTTTGTTTTAAGATTCCCGCCCGTTCGGTGATTAAGGTCTTTATTTTTTGCTTCTCCTTGAAATCTAACCGGCAAGAAAACCCGATTTAACTATTTATTCAATCCAAAGCGGCTATAAATTAAAAAAACGGCAATTCTTAAATTTTGTAGACCCAAGAATTGCCGTGTTAGTATAGTTATTTACAGTTATTTCAGTTTAAACTGGAACGGAATATTCATTTTTACTTTTACAAATTTATCACGCTGTTTGGCAGGCTTAAATGTACATTTCCGGGCTGCCTCCACAGCTGCTTCATCCAACATAGGTATAGAGCGAAAAACATTGGCATTCTCAACTTTGCCGTCTTTACCAATGGTTACCGTCACCACTACCGTACCTTCAATACCGGCTCGTTTGGCCAGATCTGGAAATTTCGGAGTTTCTTTATGCATAATTTCCGGTTTTTCGGAAACCGCAAAAAACTCAAAGATTTCTTCAACATCAGCTTCCGGCGGCGGTGGCAATTCTTCAAGCGGTGTAAAATCCACCGTCTGTTCCTCAATGGTTACATCATCCAGAATATCCTCATCTTCTGTCTCAACGGGGATGGATGGTTTGGCCGGAGCGGGTGGACGCTGGAACTGAATCGTTTGCGGAATTTCAATAGTCTCAATCGTTATATCCGGATCTGAGGGTAGTACAACCGATGTTTCAAATTTCTTGAAGGAATAGAAAAACAGGATCATAATAACTAATGATATTACTAAACCAGCTTCAAGATAGGTATGGTACTTTAATTTTAAATCTGCTTCGGGATTGGTCTTTAATGCTTGCATACCTAATACCCTCCCGGCACAGCCGAATAATTTACTTTTAAAGAATTCGCCTTACGCAATTCCTCATGGACTTTGCTCACAAAACCCATATCTGCCGTACGATCGATCTTTAAAGCAACGATGATCTGGGGATCTTTTACCAATTTCTGGTAAACGATATTTCTGAGTTCTGTCACCTTTTTTACATTCAGATCATCACAGGCGACCTGATTGCTTTCATCCACCCAAATTGTAACTACATGCAGCTTCGAACCTTCAATTTTCCTGATTTTTTCAGCATCCGGCAGTTTGACTTTCAAACCGCTGAATTGCTTAATCACCGTTGCTACCATGAAAAAGATGAGGAGCATGAAAATAATATCCGGCATGGAGGTTGTCGGGATGGAAGCATTTACCGAGCTTTTCTTTGAAAACTTCATAGTCTGTATAGCTCCCTTTTAATCTTTTTCCGGTTCGGCAATTGAAATACGTTTCGCCTCGGCTTTTTTTAGTTGATCAAGAACCTTAACATAATCGCTGTATTTGGTTTCATTATCTGTTTTTAAGGAAACAATCAGCAAATCATTTTCAAATATCTTGTCTTTAATAATCCTGGCGACTTCGTTCATCTGGACCTGTTCCCCATCCAGAAGTACCTGCCCGGCGGCGTTGACTAAAAGATTGGTAATATTTTTCTTAGGTATCTTTATCTCAACTTCCCCCGGCGGCGGAAGAACTAAATCCAGACCTTTTTCCGTATCAATTGACGTGGTTACCAAAAAGAAAATCAATAAGAGAAATACAATATCAGACAGAGAAGCAGAAGGAATTTCTACATTCTTTTCTTTTCTCTTGTTTAATAACATGGGATTAACCTTTCAGGATTTCTCTTATTTTTTGTTTTCGATTTCAATCAGGGCATCCATCAGCTCAACCGAACTCTGTTCCATATCAATGATCAGTTTATCGATTTTTGAGGTGAAGAAATTATAGAAAACCTGGATGATCATAGCCACAACCAGACCAAACAAAGTGGTTAACAAAGCTTCGGAGATACCACCGGCTACCACTGCAGGAGAGATATCATTTGCTTTCTTGATAGCGTCAAAAGCGCCAACCATACCTGATACAGTTCCGGTAAAACCAAGCATTGGGGCAAGAACAATTACGGATGTCAATACAATCATACCGCGTTCAAGGAAGGCCATTTCAATGGAACCAGCATTGGTAATAGATTTTTCAACATGCTCCAGACCTTTATCAGCACGGCTTAATCCGGCGTGAAGAATCGAGGCTACCGGTCCGGGTGTTTTTTCACATTCGGCCACTGCTGCTTCAACGCCACCTTCCTGCAGGGCATTGTGCAGACGTGCTAAAAATTTACGGGTATTTATAGAGGCGCGGGACAAAGTCCAGAATCTTTCTAAAACATATCCAACCCCGATAATAAACAGGATCAAAATCGGCCACATAAAAGCACCACCATCAATAAAAAGTTCTACCATAACCTTAACTCCTCAATTTTATTAGATTACCTTATTATTTGTAGGTTTCTACTTATGACTCTATGGTTCAAATTACCATACCATAATTTTAAAGTCAATTTAATTTTGGCCAGAGGCAACACTACCTAAGTATAAGATTTCATTATACTTGGCGAATATTTTTTGGTACTCTGACAGTTGTTTATCCCGGGAGAGCAGGACCTGCCAGTAAGCCTCATTTCCCCAGACCTGGCGGGCTATTTCGGCTTTAACCCGGGTCACATATTCTGCACTTACCGAATTGGTTAAATTTATACTATCTGACAGTGTTCTTTGGTCTATGCCGGCAAGCAGTCCGATGATCAGCCGGTCAGAAAAACTATTTCTGATCAGGTTGTCGACAGAATTTGTATCCACATCTCCTGAAGATAGCAATTCGAGAGCGGCGCTAAAGAACGCACCCTGAGCCAGGAGCCGTCCCGCCGCAGCGGTATCCGAATAGAAGGAACCCGACTCAACCATAAAATCCGGTTCAATTCCACCGCCGGAGGCTATTTCCCTGCCATTCCTGGTCTTGTAAACCTGGACAATGGCAGTGTTTTTCCCTGCTCCCTGGTGCTGATAATAAGCAGCCCGGTCAATTCCCTGATAATCTCTTTGGATCAGTCTTCCGGATGGGGTGAAGTATTTTGAGATGGTCAACCGCAGACGTGACTCGTCCGGGTAGGAAAATTCATTCTGCACAAGACCCTTCCCGAAACTTCTCTCCCCGGCAATCACTCCCCGGTCGTGATCCTGTATGGCTCCGGCCACAATTTCGGAAGCACTTGCTGAAAATTCGTTTATCAAAATGACCAACGGATACGTGCGGACCAGGCTTTTCCCGAACGTATCGGCAAAATATTCTTTATTAAACTGCTTCATCCGGCCTTTCGTCGAAACCACCGGCTGACGACCGTCAAGAAATTTTGAACAAACTTCTACCGCTTCCTGCAAAAGTCCGCCGGCGTTATTTCTCAGGTCCAGCACCAGCCTCTGCATGCCTTTCTTCTCCAGCTTGATCATCGCAGTTTCGACCTCATCCGAGGATGTCTCTGAAAAACGCGACAACCAGATATACCCGGTAAGCGAGTCGAGCATGAAAAAGGTCGTCACCGATTGCAGGGGTATTTCAGAGCGGATAATTTCACAGGAGATGGAGTCGGGTATGGATTTACGGCTGACGGTTACGGTGACCCGTGAATTTTTTTCACCTTTAAGTCGTCTTGGGACATCTTCGGTGGAGATGTCTTTAGTAGTTGTACCGTCGATTCCGATAATCTGGTCACCGGCCAGCAGCCCGGCTTTTTCGGCAGGAGAATCCGGGAAAACTGAGATCACAAAAGGATAATGATTGAGGATATCGAACTGGATGCCAATGCCAAAATAGCGGCCTTCAAATTCTTCGCTGTTACGCCGGGCTTCTTCGGCATTGATATAAACAGAATGGGGGTCGAGAGTATTCAGCAGACCGTTGACGGCACCCTCGCCGGCTGTTTCCCAGGCAATACTGTCCATATAAAATTGATCGAGCAATTCAATCGTCCGCTCAACTTTTCCCATGGCTTGAGATTTTGACGATGAACTGTCAAACCGCGGCTGAATCCACCCGCCAATACGCTCATCAACAATGGTCAATAACACAAGTAAGCCAGCAATAAGCAGGAAAGTCAACCGTTGCGCTGTCATGTGGCCGGTGTGTCCAGAATCTGGGTGAGATCAACCTGCCAGGTCTCGCCGGGCACCAGACTGATTGGCCACAGAAAGACGATGCACGAACTTTGATAAACCCGTTCGAACCCTGCCTCGGAGAGAGAAATGGTTTGAACCGGTACTCTCCAGATTTCAGCCGGGCGGGAGGCGGATAACTTTATGTCAATTCTCATGTACTCATCCCTTAACCCGATGGTAGTCTGATTTTGCCCGGACGCAGCCGAGTCGAGCCAGCCTTCTTGCAGACGGTTTCGGCCGTCTGTGTAGTAGCGGTCGTGGGCATGGCCGGCCTGCAAGCCGAAATTAAATTCAATCCCAAGTTTGGTATTTATCCCGTAATCACCCGTATTCGTTAACCGGTAATGAAAACCGGTTCCGGCTGTTGTTCCTGAAATTTCAATCGTTTTCTGAAGGTGAAGTACCTGATCACCAATTTTGCCATCACGACCAAGAATGATAACTGCCTTCTCGTCGCTGCGCTCGGCAGAAACGATATTATAAGCAGCATTAATAAAATCACCCTGCTCAGTATACCGGCTTTGCTCAAATTCGGTAAACGTGGTCTGCTCTTCAAAAAAATGGTCAATCAGCGAACGGCGCAGATAAGAATCATAATTCAGGTATTTTTCGAGGCCGGCCTCTTTGGCTATAACTAAATCATGAATACTGGCCGCTCCATTGCCTTCTCCGTTATTCTGACCGGGTGTCTGAGCCTGGGCCAGTTTATTATGATAACCTTCAGGACGCCGGGTCATCGTATCGAGGATATTTTTCGAGGCGGGTTTAAAATCGTGTTCCAGTAATACTCCACCGCGGAAAGGGCTGATGTAAATATTTTGTTTAGATGAATCGATCAAAATCTCGTTCTCTCCGTCCAGATCGTAATCATAAATTTCAATTTGGGGAGTTTTAGCTGGTGTAAGCTTATCCAGCTCTTTTTCAGCTTCAATCAGATTACTGTAAATAGCATGCCTGAGGTGACTTAAATACAAACCGCCAAACACGCCATGCCAATATGGGCAGTTACATTGCCCGGCCCAAAGATGGTCAAGTGCTTTGGATTTTGCGGCTGCGGGTTCGGATGAGGCGGCGATTTTGTTGCTGACCCTGAGCATTTTTTTATGCATCAGGTTCACTTCCGGGTATTTGGTCATAAAATTGCGCCAGAAGCCGCCGCGGACAAAGAGACCGTATTGATCCAGTTTACCCTGATCGGCCAGCATGTGTTCAAAGTCTTCATAGTTGCGGAAGGATTCGGTGAACAGCGCCCAGTGCATCATTTCGGCATAGGAAGCGGTGGGCAGATAAATGCGGTCTTTTGGCCGAACCTGCTCGATGACTTCCGCAAAGTGGACCATCTCGATCCAGGATGATTCATTCTCCAGGGCGGTAAAAAAATTCTCCAGCCAGCCGTTTTCGTAAACATGGCGATAGGTATCCGGCCAGACCCCGAATTTTTCACCATCATCAGCAAAAACAACGACTTTTTGCCCATCTTCACTGGCAAAATCCCTCAAAACATTTATAGTAGCCTGGGCATCCTGAAAAGGAATGGTGTACCTGAGCATTTTGTTAATGGGGAAAATTTTTACCGCCAGACCGTTGTCTTCAGTCATAAAGTAACCATCAAGGTCTCTATCCTGCAGACCGGTGTATTTAAAATGGGTATCATCAACAACCGTGTATTGCATCCCGGCTTTGTTCAGCGATCCGGGTAAACCCGGCTCCCAGACCCGCTCGGCCAGCCACATCCCTTTCGGTTCGTAATTGAACAGGGTATGCACTCTGTCGCTTAATTTCCTGATCTGACCAATACGATCGTGCTCCGGAATAACAGAAAGAATAGGCTCATAATAACCGCCCGACATCACTTCAAGCTGACCACGTCCAACCAGCGTCCGTACTTTTGTTAACAGATCCGGATGATTGATTTCAAGCCAGTCCAAAAGGATTCCTGTGAAATGAATCGAGATGCGGATCGCGGGATGTCTTTCAAGAGTTTCCAGGAAGGGCAGGTAGGATTTCTGATAGGCTTCTTCAAAAACAAAATCGAAATTCCCGATTGGCTGATGATTATGAATTCCCAGCACAAATTTTATTTTCTTCATACCTGGCTTCCGGATTTATATTTAAGGGTGATCAGTTTGTAAACAAGTTTGGCCGCTAAAAAATCAGCGGCATGGTAACTATCCATCGGACTTAATTCAACCACATCAAAACCGACCACATTGGCCGAGGCAAAAACCTTTTCCAGAAAACGCACGGTCTCATTCCACAGGAATCCACCAGGCTCAGGCGTCCCGGTTGCCGGCATAATTGAGGGATCAAAATAATCGATATCAAATGTAATGAAGACATTCTTTTTCAGTTCTGTTAAAATTCCATCAAAACCATGCTGATGAATCTGATGGGCATAATAGGTTTTTATACCTTTTTCTCTTATAAATTCCGCTTCTTCAACACACTGGGAACGAATACCAACCTGTACAATATTTGGATTTAATTCGTAAATGCGGTGCATCACCGAAGCATGGGAATAAATGCTGTCTTCATAGGAATAGCGCAAGTCAGAATGGGCATCAAACTGGAGAACGGTTAATTCGGAAAATTTTTCGTGGAAGGCCCGGTAAACCGGAAAGCTTAGTGAATGCTCCCCGCCGAGGATCACCGGAAATCTGTTCCTGTCCAGAATAGATTTTACTGCCTGGGTGATAAGATCAAAATCCCGGGTCGTTTCACCGCTGAAATTTAAGGCCGGTTGGGTAAAAACACCCTGACGATAAGCTTCAGTCTGGTAAACTTCATCATACAATTCAACGAAACGTGAGGCTTCAATAACTGCTTCCGGTCCCCGATCTGTACCAGTACCGTAGCTTGTGGTCTTTTCATAAGGTACAGGCAGCACTTCTATCAGAGCAGTTGCCTCAGCTGAAAATTCCGGTTCCAAACCTAAAAAATTATTCATCGTCACCCTTTGCGCGGTTTTTGCTCCGGATTAAATAATATTTACCATCGGCCAGGAATTCTCTCCGGAAGCAGATTTGATATTCCAGATTTCATCTGATTGATTTTATTGTTCAGACCGGAGGGTTTTTCCGGCCGATGGTTAGACCCGTCAGGGCAAAAGTACAGCCGCGGCAATTACTGTTGTCCAGAAACCATTCGGACTGCCCACCGCCGTCTGGGTGATGTTCTGTGTATGTACAATTTTACCCGAAATTTCCCAGGTCTGTCGTTTTTCATCCCAACTGGCATCAGGATCAAATTCAACACCCAAAATGGTGGCCAGCATTTCTGCGGCAATATCCTCAGCATAATCACCCGATTGCTTTTCATCCAAACCAAAACCATGATGCTCACTCAGGTAACCGTACATATTATTATCTTTTGGAATCGCCACACCAATCGAAGCAGCCAGCATACGATGCGGTTCATTGGTAGTGTTTTTACTATAGACTGCATGAACAATCTGTCCGGACTGCATCTCCGACAAACCTTCTTCGACCGAGACAATTTCACAACCGGCAGGATAAATGCTGGAAACGGCAACCAGATTGAACGGTGCAATCCGGGCATTCCTCAAGGCCATTTCGAAACTGGTCAGCTGCTCTTTGTGAATTCCAACGCCTTTTGTAAAAAATACTTTTTTGGGTACATACATTTTAAGAACTCCTTCTTAGTTTTTTTCCAAATATTCATCCTCCCAGGAAGAAATTTTTTGGTTGTTCCGTCTTTTAATCTGGCAAAATGCCAGTGCCATTAATATTAAAATAAAAATCCAGATCAGAATTGGGGAACTGATCAAACCGATGGCAGAGTATCGCTGGCGAATCCAGGTCTGCCATTGATGATTAAAACCGGTAAAATTTTCACCGGTCTGCCGTAGAAAAACACGGTCATAATTTTCCCCACCGCCAATTGCCCGGGTCAGTTCAACCAGCGACTCCAGCCCATAAGTCTGGTTATAATAAGTTGTGGCCGACAAACTTAAGGCATAGGACTGGCCGGCGCCTGAGCCGGAAAGTGGGCCAGGGTGTTCCAGGTCTGTCAGATCAAGCTTTTTTCCCGCAAGGGTCAGCCAGCTCAGTATCATCGCTTTGGAAAAATCAATTTCTTCCCCGCTGAGCAAATCGGCCAGACCCTCATGCAGCCACCAGGGGATGCGGTTGGTCTTATCCAATCCGGCCAGATGAATGTGAACCAGCTCATGTAGCAACACCGCAGGCAGATGCTCAAGGTCTTCCGGTTTAGCAGTACGGATGTATATCCTGTTTTGCTCCGGCAGGGCAACCGCCTGACTCCAGCCGGGCGGTTCAAAACCCGATAAACCCGTAATTTCTGTCAAAGAACGAACGATGACTATCTCAATCCTGCCGGTCGGTTGTCCAAACAAAATTTCAAACTCTGCGGCCCGTCCGGCACATTGTTCGGCTGCTTCTGCTATAATGCGTTTTTGCTCAGGCGGGACAAGGATAACTGCGTTTTCAGTAAGGAAAATTTGCTCCCCATTCTGCCCTGCTGCAAAGCTTGCAAATATAGGGAACAGGCTTAGTCTTAACAATAATTTTTTGAAGCTGAGTGTAATTTTATAACCCTGAATTCGGGTGATTTCAGGGAGAAAAAATTTATAAAAAATATTCTTCCGGGATCCGGACCTGAAATATGGCATTTCACCGGGTTTCCTTCTGTGAATTATCAAGTTGTAATGAAATTTCCATCTGAAAGAATGAAAAGCAAATAATTTTTTAAATGACAGTGGTGACCCAAATGGACGAAAGGATTACCGGGAGACCATTACTTATCTCAAGTTGGATGGAGGGGAACTCTATACATCGAAAACTTTGGATTCGGTTTACCGATTCCGCCGGCAGATTGAAAAATTCACCAACTGCGGTATTTGGGTCATTTCAGTTATTTTCAGACAAGGCCGCAAGGTCTGCCTGGCGTGCCGCTTCAATCCCATCCGGCAGGCGCACTTTTTCCAACATAAACATACCGCCGATAAAAAAGACAACCAGGGCGATAATTCCCAACCGGCTCGAGTGCATCCACTGACCAACCAGTCCGAACAAAGCCGGTCCGATCATTCCTGAAAATTTCTGACTGACATCAAAGAAACCAAAAAATTCTGCGGCCCGGCTCTGCGGTGTCATCTGGGCAAAAAGTGAACGGCTCAGAGCCTGTGTACCACCCTGCACAATGCCAACGGTAATGGCTAATATCCAGAAATGCAGTGCGGTCTGCATAAAATACCCGAACACCGAGATGATGGAATAGATAATCAGCCCGAGGTAAATAGCCCGTTTTGCCGTGATACGGATGGCCAGCCGTCCGAACAGCAGGGTAAATGGAATACCAATGAACTGCACGGCCAGAATCGCCCCATATAAATGAATCTGACCGATACCGATTTCTGTCCCGAAGATTACAGCCATAACGATAATGGTGCCGATGCCGTCGTTATAAAGCCAGAAGGCAATCAGAAATAAAAAGGTTTCCCGGAATTTACGGATTTGCCGGAAAGTGCTTCTAAGATTGGAAAATCCGGCTGAGATTGCATTTTTACCTATAACTTTTCCATTACTCAGGGCAGGTTCCTGAACATTCCTGAGCAGGGGCAGCGAAAAAATACTCCACCACAGGGCAACGGAAACAAAGGACAGTCTGGTCCCGCTTAAGGAATCGGTGATGCCGAGAAGTTCCGGTTTTATGATCATAATAAAATTAATAACCAGTAGAAGTCCGCCGCCCAGATAACCCAGGGCATAGCCAAAAGTCGAAATACGGTTGATATCATCATTCCGGGCCAGATAGGGCAGCAGTGAATCATAAAAAATATTGGAGCCGGAAAATCCGACCCGGGCCAGGATATAAAAAACAGATGCTAGCAACCACTGGCCGGCACCGATGAAGTATAAAAGGCCGGTAAACAGCGCGCCCAGCATCATAAACCAGGTCAGAAATTTGATCTTGGCGCGGCGGTAATCGGCGATGGCCCCGAGCATCGGCGCGAGAACCGCAATCAGCAACATGGAAACCGTATTGGTATAGCCCCAATAGCTGCTGGCCATCTGACCTGAAAGACCACCCGCCGCAACCGTACTGTAGAATATCGGGAGAACCGCAGCCATAATGGTTGTTGCAAAGGCCGAGTTGGCCCAGTCGTACATGGCCCAGCTGTAAACCGAGCGATTGTCATTAAATTTAACCGGTAAATTCACACTGCCCACCTGAAGCTAAAATGCAAAAAAAAACCTCTTCATTTATGATGAAGAGGTCAGATACCAAACCCGTATTAAAACCTAAAGTTGATTCTGTACATTTTGTACAACCAGGTTGATTACTGCTTTTAGTGTATTAAATACGCCATCACCTTTTACGGCAACTGCCTCAAAATGGGGTACATTGAAGAAATTCAGCCTTTTCTGCAGCACATCAACAACTTCCGCTCCGGGCAGATCGCGTTTGTTATACTGAACAGCCCAGGGGAAATTTTCCAGTGAGTGGCCATCCTGTTTAAGATTGCTTTCCAGGTCAAGCAGCGTTTCGATGTTGGCTTCCATGCGGTGCGGCTGAGAATCAGCAACAAAAATTATTCCGTCAACACCGTTCAGAATTACCTTGCGGCTGGAAGCATAATAAACCTGACCAGGAACGGTGTAAAGGTTAAATTTTGGTTTCTTCCCTTTAATACGTCCAACCTCAATTTGCATAAAGTCGAAGAATATGGTCCGGTCTTCTTTCGTTTTCAGCGATACGAGATCACCTTTAAGCGATGGATCCAGCTTCGAATGGATGTATTCAAGATTAGTGGTTTTACCACTCATTCCGGGTCCGTAATAGACTATTTTGAGGTTAATTTCCTGTTGAGCCCAGTTTATAAACATTCTTATCTCCGAACTTTAACTATTATTTAAATGTGTCATCCAGTGCATTGCCAAGCAGAGTACTAAAATCAGAATCAATCATTATTTCATCGGTTACACCATCAGAAGAGTCATCTTCCAGTATTGCTGAAAGGTCTTCTATTGCTTTCTTGGTGTAAATCCGGATCAGCCCCAGGGTTACACTGACATCAAAAACAACGACCAGGAAAAAATTATCCCCAACATTCGAAAGGTAAACATTTCGTTTTTCACCTTCATGGAAGAGCAGTTTGAATTTTGCTTCCTCCCCGACCAGTTTGGCCATCTCGGAGGTGGCTGCGAAATCTGAGGCGGCCAGGGCAGATAGAACTGTGGTGTTCATATCTTCGGTGTTGCCGCGCTGACTGATCAGTTGACCGCTCATATCGGCAAATAAAATGGCCGAAGCCTTTGTTTTATTAGCCAGTTCAGTCAATACCTTGGTAATCGTGTCGTATTGCTTGCCATTCAGTATAACCTGCCGGCTGCCGTCCTTTAGCTTTTTTGTTTGTACCATATATAAACCTCAGCTAGTTAAATTCTCATCGATTTCTGTTTTGAAAGGCGATCGAGAGCAATTTTCACACTCTCTCTGAGACGCTCTAAAGCCTGTGCCAGTTTTAAAATTTCATCATTCGTCTTCACCGAAACAATCTCATCCAACTTGCCCTGACTGATTTCATCGGCACGATTGGTCAAATAAATGATCGGCCGGATTATCAGATTGGACAGGAAAACAACCACCAGAATTCCTACCAGAGTAAAGCTGGCAATTACAACCATCAGAGTAACACTGTTCTCTTTAATAATCTGGTCAATATAATTCTTTTGCATTCCAACCCGGACATAGCCCAGGTATCCGTCTTCAACAGGAATCCAGATATCATAACAGGAAAGTCCCTGCCCGTTTATTTTGACAATTCCCGGCCGGGCAGCCTGTGCAGTCAATGGATCATAAATTCGCCCGGCCAGGCCCTCCGGCAACTGTCCGTTATAGGAATCTGATAGAATCGTTCCATCATCGGCCTGGATAATAATATATTCGACACCCTCAAATTTCAAGCCACTGTAAACCAGTTCATGCAGCTTGATCTGGTCACGTTCCTGAATATCACCAATGCCATATTGGGCAATATTTTTACCTATCGTCCGGCCTCGCCCGATTAACTCATGACCAATTTTATCAGAAAAAATATTGTTGATTATAAAAATCAGAAGAAAGCCAAGCAGCAGATTGCTGAAGACCAGTATAAAACCGATTTTCCATTTAATACTGATAAATTTCAATTACTCTCCAGCAGCTTCATATTTTCGAGCATAATTTTCTGAAATTGCAGTTTTTTGCTTTCATCCTGAATCTCATCACTGACTTTTTCAATAAACTCAGGTATGCGCAGCAACGGATAGTTATTCTTTTTTAATCCAAGTTCCCAGAGCACATCGTCGATCAGAAAAGGGGCAACCGGACCAATAATTCTGATCAACTCACTGCGTACTGATTCAAAGAACTTTTCATCCACAAGGCGTTCGACCGGTTTTTCACTGGTTTTAAGTTCAATCAATCCTTTTTCGAACAAACCATAAAATAAAGTCAGGACTTCATCATCACTCATGGAAAGAATCAAGGCAATCTCGGAGATAGACCGCATGCCGTCAATCTGGGTAATGATCGCCCATTCGGAGGAGCGAAGCGTAACTTCAGACGGGTTTTTTTTTGAATTCAGCTGAAAAACTGAATTTATACCCGGAATTTGTTCTGTATTCAATCGTTCCAATTGTATTTTAATCGTTTTTTAAGGATGATTCTAATTTATTTTCGAATATATCTCGGTTTCTTTTGCTTCAAGTTTATCTCTATTCAGAAACAGAGTCCGGTCACCGGCTTCATCCCGGACCAGCTTATAGAATTTTTTATCTTCCAGCAGACGGGCATACGTCACATTCAGCGTGATGCGCAGCAGCGGAAGAATCTGTCTTGAACTGCAAACGGTAACCAATATAAAATTTTGCGAAACCTTGCAGATGATCACCTGCTTTTGCCAGAAGAGTTCAAGTTCAGACAGGCTGTGGCTGAATTTATGAAAAACGGCTGCACTTTTCATAATGCGCACGGAAAGGTCTTCCAGTCTTTGATTTTTTTTCAGGTTTCCGGCCAGGGAGATAACACTGCCCCGATTGGAAATTATAAAGGCACCCTGCACAGCGTCCAGTTGCGTAATATCGTCCAGCCATTCATTTTTCATCGACATGCCTACCTTAATGCCTGGCGGATAAATGGTAAAATGACTTCCGTTTTCGTTTTGCTTTCCAGTTCTATGACCACTAAAAATTTATTAAAGGCACAAAGCGCAAATTTATTAAACCCGCCGCTAAAGGTGACAATCTCCGGCGTCTCAAGCTGAAGAAGTTCGCCAATCTTTTGCGTTTCATAATTCAGCAACAGGTAAAAGTATTCAGAGAAGGATTTATCCTGGCTGCTGCTGGCAATAATTTCATCAGCTTCATTGATGATCTTCGCCTTTATCACTCCTTTTATGGTCAACAATCGTTCAAACAGGTGATCATAACGCCGGGATGGATCAGCCTCTCCGTCGTCCATTTTATGCAGACCTTCCAGCAAAAGTGAATTCCAGCTCAGTTTTATGGTTTGGGCCGGCGCCCGGATACCGCTTTCCACCTTAAATTTTCCCGAGTACAGCTGAAGCATGCGGTAAACGGCCTCTTCCCCGATCTGCGGGTCGTATTCGGCATGAACCACCTGGCCATTCTCAAAATAGACAAAACCATACCGTCCATCGGTTTCAATGGTTAATTTGGCGGTGTTTTTCTCCATGCAGTTAAGCTGAATCAGGCTGGGCAGTTTCAGATCCTTAAGATCGCCGACCAGTGCCATATCAGTTTAATAACCTCATCACAAGCTCCCTCATTTCCTTTATCTCGAAAGGTTTTTCAATATAATATTCAGCGCCAAGTTGAAGAGCTTCATCCTGTTTATCGCTTGTACCATAGGCGGTCATAATTACAAATTTGATCTGCGGATATTGCTTTTTCACCTGTTTCAATAATTCCAGACCGCTGATTCCGGGCATAAAAATATCGGTTATAACCAGATCAAACTGCTTTTCCCGGATGCGCTGCAAGGCTTCTTCACCACTGTTGGCGGTGATTATTTCGTAATCATTCCGGGAGATGATAAAGCTCTGGTACAAGCTGAAGGTCAGCGTTTCTTCATCATCGACAATCAGCAACCGCTTGGCCATAACGCGCCTCTCTAATTTTCATGAACGGGAAGAAATATGGTAAACTCGGTTCCCTTTGTTTCTTCCGATGCAACTTCAATTCTGCCGCCATTTTCATTGATCAGGCGGGAGGAAATCGATAACCCAAGCCCGACGCCTTCCGGCTTTGATGTGAAAAACGGATTAAATATCTTCTCCAGGTTTTCTTTGCGTATCCCGTGGCCGTCATCCCTGATTTTGACAAACACGGCGGCCTGCACGGGTTTGTTTTCATCCAGCCGAACTGCCTCTTCATAACCCGTACCGACCAGGATGCTCCCGCCCTTGGGCCCGATGGCATCGATGGCATTCAGGAACAGGTTCAGAATCACCTGTTCAAGCTGTCCCTCATCAACAAAAACCTGAGGTGTGAAATCGGCAAAAGTTTTATTGAACTGTATATTTTTCTTTTTCAGGCGGTTGACTAACAGCAGATAGACGCCATCGATCAGCAATTCGATATTAACCAGCTTTTGTTTGGGTTTATTTGGTTTGGCAAAGTTGAAAAATCGCTTTAGAAGTTCATTACTGCGGTCAATTTCCTTGACAATGCGGGAAACCAGTTGACTGCGGAAATCGGCGGGACTAAAACTTTCTTCCAGCACCTGGGCGGACACTTTGATGCCGGCCAGAGGATTGCGGATTTCATGGGCAATCCCGGCCGATAGCTCACCCAGTGTAGCCAGCCGGTCCATGCGTTCGATCTGGGTTCGTAAATTCATCAGGTAGCGCAGATTTCTGAAAATAATAATATAGCCGTCGCCAGGGGTCTTTCCCGGAAGCTGGACAATGCTGGTGCTGAAACCAACCGGCACCGGTTTACCTTTCCCGGAAAGAAAATGGGTTTCTTTGCTTTCAAATTGTTTTTTTTCTTTGATCAGCTCCTGGGTTGTTTCGGCACCCTCATCCGGACTGGCAAAAAATTTCCGGAACGGCTGATTGTTCAGCTCGGTATTTTTCAGATCCAGAATTTCGCAGGCCGCCTTATTAGCAAAAGTGATCATCCCGTTGTTATCGAGAATCAATAAACCACTGCTGATATTCTGAACGATATTACGGTGGAAATTAAAGACGTCCTGCAGTTCCTGATAGCGTCCAAGCAAAAGATTATATTTGAAACGCAGCTCACTCAGTTCTCTGACCTCATCCGGGGGCTTCGGGGCAGCAATGGGAGCAGTAAACATTTTATTTATGCGGGCTGCGGTTTCCCGTTTGCTTTCGAATTGTTTGCTCATGAATGGTTTCTGCTGGTTTTCATAGAATTGGGCGAGTTTAAAAATTCTGGTCTGGGATAGCAAATCTGAATAAATACTTAATTTAGGCTCAGCGGATCGACATCAATATTAACCTGGAAATCTCTGGAGAAGGGTTCGCTGCTCAGATCAACAGCCTCGCCTAAAGCCTTCCGGGTCAGCCGCCCGGCCGGGTCTTTAGACGGATCAATTTTTATATAGAATTGCCAGAAATAGCGATTTTTTAATTTCGGCCAGATGGCCGGGGAAGGCCCGCTTATTTCAGCGACCGGGCCGGCACGCAGTACAAAATTTCGTTTGATGGTCCGGATCAGGCTGATCACCTGAGGATGATCTTTGCCATTGACCTCGACCCGGATGATCCTGGTAAATGGTGGAAAGGCATATTTCTGGCGGACGGCCAGCTCTCGCCTCACAAAAAGCAGATAATCATGACGGCTGACTGCATCGAGCACAAAATGCCCGGGCCAATAGGTCTGAACGATGACCCGGCCGTTTAATTCGCCGCGCCCGGCCCGCCCGGCAAGCTGGGTCAACAACTGGAATACCCGTTCAAAGGCGCGGATATCGGGAACCGCCAGACCTATATCAGCCGATATTACTCCGGCCAGGGTAACCAGCGGGAAATCCAGACCTTTGGCAATCATTTGTGTACCAATCAGAACATCAGCCTGATGGTTGCGGAAGGCGGTCAGCAGACGGTCGTGACTGTTTTTCTGGCGGGTTGTATCCTGATCCAGCCGGATAATCCGCACAGCGGGCAGAAACTCGGCCAGAGCCTGTTCAATGCGCTGCGTACCCACACCCTTCTGTTCAATCTGTGTCCCGCCGCAATAGGCACAATCTGTAGTCTTTTGTATTTGGTAATTACAGTGGTGGCAATGCAGGTGCTGATCGTGTTTATGGTAGGTCAGACTGATATCGCAGTTTGGACAAACCGGGATGTAACCACAGCGGCTGCACTGCAGAAACGAAGCAAAGCCCCGTCTGTTTTGCAGAAGAATAACCTGTTCGCCGCGGGCAACCGTTTCCTCTACAGCGCCGGCCAGATATTTGGAAAAGACATGACCCTCGGCGGTGCCGAGCCGGCTGGTGGCCCGCATATCGACCAGTTCAACCGGCGGCAGGCTACGCTGATTGATCCGGTTTTCCAGAAACAGATAATGATATTTTCCGGTCTGGCTGTGGTGATAGGACTCCATTGAAGGGGTGGCGGATCCCAGAATGACCAGGGCATTATTTGCTTTGCCCCAGTACAGGGCAACATCACGGGCATGGTAACGGGGCTGACTGTCGGATTGTTTGTAAGAGGCATCATGCTCCTCATCAACCACAATCAGACCTGGGTTTGCCAGCGGGGCAAATAGTGCTGACCGCGGCCCGATGGCAATCCGGGCGCTGCCGTTAAAGCAGGCCATCCAGGCATCGTATCGCTCACCAAGGGACATCTGACTATGAAAGATGGCGATTTTCTCCCGGAACGCATTTCTGAAGCGGTTCACCGTTTGCGGTGTCAGGGCAATTTCCGGTACCAGGATCAGGCCATCCCGCCCGCTTTCCAGCACCTGTTTTAAGATTTCAATGTAAACCCGGGTTTTTCCACTCCCGGTCACACCATGCAGCAAGGCCGATTTGAATTGTTTTTCCCGGTACAGCCGGAGCAAATCGGCGGTAATCACTTTCTGATCAGCGGTCAGTTCAGGCAAAGCACTCTCATCAACCGGTTGTTCAAAACCAGGCTGGCGTTCAACCTGGGATAAATCGATGCGGCAGACACCCCAACCAGCCATTTTCTGCAGGGTGGCTGAGGCCATCCTGCTTTTCTGCAGAAAAACCGTTTTGGCCAGAGTCAGGCCGCGGTGTTCCTTTAAAAAATCAGCCACTTCCGGCCGCCGCTTCAAATAGGCCGCCAGTTCGGGGCGGAATTCTTCAGGACAATTCGCCTCGGCCAGGATGGTTACTGCCTGGCGCATCAGCGGACGGGTATCGGGGCCGCTGCGCTCTCTTTCAATTTCAAGAATGGACAGGCTGACCAGGCGGTTTAACTGCTGATGAAAGGATGAATGACCGTATTTCTTATGATAATATTCTTTTTTCTGTCCCGGGATTTCAACCACCAAGCGCAACAGATCTTTCTGCCGCGCGGTAAGGTCATCGGGAAACAGGTCGGTTTTTAAGTGAATCAGATCATTAAACTGATCATTAATTCCTTTGGGCAGGAAAAACGGCAATACCTGGCCAAGCGGCGTCATATAATAATCAGAAATCCAGCGGGCGAGCTGGAAAAATGAGGGTCGGATTAAGGGCTCAACATCGACAATATCGATCACCGGGCGGATGCCGGGATAATCGCTCTCAACATTGGTTGAAGTGATAATGCCGGTTAATATTTTTTTCCCGAAGGGCGCCACAACCCGCATTCCGGGCTGCAGAAACCCGGCGCTGTCATCGGCTAAATAGGTAAAAGACTGGTACAAAGGCAGGTTAAAAGCGATATCGAGGAGCATGCTTTTTCCCGGAGTAAATAAACAACCCGGCAAATCACTGCCGGGTTGTTCGGAGAAAGTTGATGGTTACTCTTTAACCACCCAAACTTTGACGCTGGTCTCAACCTCGGGATGAAGTTTTACCGGCACCGAATAAATGCCAAGAGATTTGATAGGTTCATCCAGCAGAATTTTTCTCTTATCGACCTGGATGCCCTGGTTGGCCAGTTCATCCGCAATATTCTGAGAGGTAACCGAACCAAACAGCCTGTCTTCTTCGCCAACCTGGACCGAGATGGTACAGGAAATATTTTCCATAGCTTTAGCGAATTCTTCGGCTTTTTTCTTTTCCCGGCGAATCTGCAGTGTGGCCTGTTTCTGCTCGTTCTCATATCTTTTCAGAAAATCCGGAGTTGCCGGAAAGGCAATGCCCCGCGGTATCAGAAAATTACGGGCAAATCCATCCTTCACTTTTAATACCTTACCGGCTTCACCCAGATTCTCATAATCTTTTCTTAAAATAATTTCCATGATTATAATCCTCTGTTTAGCGTGAAAAATCGGTTACAAATGGCAGAATCGCCAAATGCCTGGCTTTTTTAATGGCATTTGACAACTGGCGCTGATGTTTGGCGCAGGTACCGGTAGTGTGTTTTGGCAATATTTTACCTTGCTCGGTCATAAAACGGCGCAGCATACGGTCATCTTTGAAATCAATAAAGTCTATATTCTGTTCGCAGAACTGACAAACCCTCTTTTTTCTTATCTTTATCATGGCTACTCCTGACTTTCCTGGGTTACCGCATTTGTTTCAGGTTTCAGGGCAACCACCGCTTCCGCTGCGGGAACGGCTGCGGCCGGAGCTTTGGCCTGCTCAGCGGCATTCTGCATGGCGCGAATTTTATACTTATCGAAACGATAGGTCAAATAGCGCAAAACATTGTCGCTGTAATTGTAGTCGCTTTCCAATACATGCGGGATATTTCCATCACCTTCAAATTCAATCGAGATATAGAAACCATATTGTTTCTTCTCAATTTCATAAGCCAGGCGTTTCTTACCCCATTTGTCGATCTTGCGGATTACACCGCCGCGCTCCTGGATGATTACTGACAACCGGTCAACAACATTGTCGATGTCTTTCGGTGTCAGCAGGCTGTCCAGAATCACGATTGATTCATAAATGGCCATAAAGCCTCCTTTGGTCTTACGGTCCCGTTCTCTGGCCTTACGGGACAGGATTTTATCAATTATAACAGTGGTGCAAGAACCAGAGACACCACTGACATCAGTTTTATCAGAATATTAAGCGAAGGTCCGGCCGTATCCTTAAACGGATCGCCAACCGTATCACCGACCACCGCCGCCTTATGGGCAGGCGAGCCTTTACCACCGTATGCACCGGTCTCTATATATTTTTTAGCATTATCCCAGGCCCCGCCGGCATTGGCCATAAATATGGCCAGCAGAACACCGCTGACGGTTACCCCGGCCAGCAATCCGCCGATCATTTCATATCTATGTTCACCACCTATAAGGCCCACGGCAACCGGCGTAAGTATGGCTAATAACCCTGGTGCGATCATTCTTTTAATGGCGGCTGAGGTCGATATATCGACACATTTGGCATAATCCGCTTCAGCTGTACCTTCCATAAGACCGGGGATGGTCCGGAATTGACGGCGCACCTCTTCAATCATCTCAAAAGCAGCCTGTCCGACAGCCTTCATAGCCAGGGACGAGAAAAGAAATGGCAGCATACCGCCGATAAATAAACTGGCCATAACATAAGGATTGGCCACATTGATCGTTTCCAGATGGGTTGTTTCCATAAAAGCGCTGAACAGGGCCAGGGCAGTTAAAGCGGCACTACCTATCGCAAATCCCTTACCGATCGCAGCGGTTGTATTACCAACTGCATCCAGTTTATCGGTTCTCTGCCGGACTTCTTTTTCCAGCCCGGACATTTCGGCGATACCACCGGCATTGTCGGCAATTGGGCCATAAGCATCAACGGCCAGCTGTATGCCAAGCGTGGCCAGCATACCAAGCGCAGCGATGGCAATTCCGTATAAACCGGCCTGCCCGAAGGCAACCAGGATTACGGCGGCAAGTACAATAACCGGCAGGGCTGTACTAAGCATACCGATAGCCAAACCGGAGATAATATTGGTGGCAGCACCGGTTTGCGATGCCTCAGCAATACTCCGGGCCGGTGATTTTGATTCTGCCGTATAATATTCGGTCAGAATGCCGATCAAAATTCCACCGACCAGACCGGCCAGCATGGCCAGGTATATTTTAAAGGCATTTTCAGGCACAAAATAATTGATAATAAAATAGGCAAAAAGCGCCATGACGATTCCGGCACCGAAGGAACCCAGATTAAGGGCCTGCTGCGGATTTCCTCCTTCTTTGGTGCGGACGAAGAAAGTACCAATGATCGAAACAATAATACCAGCCGCAGCTAAAAACATCGGCATCAGAATATGGTTCATAGACAGGCTTGCCCCTAAAACCATCGAACCGACAATAGCCCCGACGTAAGATTCAAAAAGGTCTGCACCCATACCGGCCACATCGCCAACATTATCACCAACATTATCGGCGATAACCGCCGGGTTGCGCGGATCATCTTCCGGGATACCGGCCTCAACCTTGCCAACCAGATCGGCGCCAACATCAGCAGCTTTGGTGTAAATACCGCCACCGACCCTGGCAAACAGGGCAATGGAACTGGCCCCCAGCGAAAAACCGCTGAGAACAGGCATAACATGACTTTGCAAAACATGAAGCTGGGTGTAATCGAAATGAAATGAGTACAGAACAAAAAGTCCGCTCAGCCCCAGAAGACCAAGCCCGACCACACTCATACCCATTACGCTGCCGCCGGCAAAAGCCACACCCAGGGCTTTGGCTATGCCCTGACGGGCGGCATTTGTTGTGCGGACATTGGCCAGTGTCGCCACCCGCATTCCAAAGAATCCGGATAAAGCAGAACTGAAGGCGCCGATGACAAAAGAAACGGCAACAAGTTCAGTATTATTGACCAGATTGCCCCAATACAGGAGAACAGCAACTATGGCAACAAAGATGAACAATACCTTGTACTCACGAAAGAGAAAAGCCATTGCACCTTGCCGGATATAACCTGAAATGCGGATCATCCGCTCTGTCCCCGGATCATTCTTTTTCACCCAGGATGCTTTCCACAGGGCAAAAATCAGAGCCAGCACCGAAGCCAGTAAAACAAGATAAATAGACGAATCCATTACTTCCCCGATTATTGATTTATTTCCAAAACAGATCGATTGTACCGGTTCATTACCATCTGAAATTCCTCACAGCTCCAGTCACGGAGACCGCTTAGCGCCGAATCAAATACTACGTTGAGCTGTTGCTGCTCTTCCTTTGAAAAATCGCTCAACACATAATCAATAATTTCACCCTTCGGCTCACCGATACCAAAGCGTAACCGGTCGAATTCCTGCGTCTGACAGGTATTTATCACCGACTCGACACCATTGTGTCCGCCGGAACTCCCGGCAGAGCGGAAGCGCAGTGTGCCAAAGGGCAGATGAAAATCATCATAACAGACCAGCCAGTGGCCAAAAGCTGAACCCAGCCAGCCGGAAACCTGGCGGACTGCATTCCCGCTCAGATTCATAAAAGTCATTGGTTTGATCAGCAAAAATTCATTCTGATCGATGCTGATCTCACTAAAATAATAATCCCCTCGGCCGGGGCGAAAGGGGATTTTAAATTTTTGAACTATATAATCAAGAAACATAAACCCGATGTTATGCCGGGTCTGCTGATATTTTTGACCAGGATTGCCGAGTCCGAAAACCACCCGCAAGAACTATCCCTATTCTTCTTTCGGCTTTCTCTCGGTTATCACTTCTGGTTCTACCCGTTCCTCACCCGGCTCGACGACGGTTTCAACTTTCGGTCTTTGGACCTGACAGACCACTTCATGGCTGTCGTTAAGAATTTTGAAGGTCTCAAATTTCAGGTCGGAGACACGGATCTGATCGCCGATACCTAATCCGGCTATATCTATCGCGATATGTTCGGGAATATCCTTGGGCAGCACTGAAATATTTAATTCATCAAGATGACTGCTAAATAAACCGCCTTCAATCACACCTTTGGCCCGGCCTTCAAAATGAACCGGCACGGACATGGTTAAAGCATGTCCTTTCTGCACCCGCATAAAATCGATATGCAGGGGAAAGCCATGAACCGGATGATACTGAACTTCACGGATAATCACTTCTTCCGATTTGTTTTCAATATTCAGACTGATCAGGTTATGCTCGCTTTTAGTCAGCAAATAATAGTCATGACTATCAACGGTAATATTGACCGGTGATTTTTCTCCGTAAATAACGCCTGGAATCCGGCCGCCCCGGCGTGTCCGGCGGTTACTGTTTTTACCGGTCTCCACACGGAGAGCCGCTGATAAGGTTGCTACCGACATTTCGAAACTCCTGTTTTCTTAAAATAAAAACGTAAGCAGGCTTACATTTCAATGTTCAATTCCATGCTGGGGTGAAAGGATTCGAACCTTTGAATGGCGGAACCAAAATCCGCTGCCTTACCACTTGGCGACACCCCAATAGCCAAATTTTGAAAGACGCAGAATATAAAGCCGGCATCGAATATTGTCAATAACGGTTCGGATGAACTTCTGCAACTCATTTTTACTTGCCGGGCAAAATTTTAAAGCGGAATGCATTCTTTCAATGCCACGGAGTTCACAACAGCGATAAAGGGCAAATATAAAAAGGGTGCCCGAAAGAACGGAGTCAGATTAAGGCCGCGGGCAAAGTCATTTATGGATGATGCCGGAGTTGAAATGGTTATTTTAAATGATCTGGCCGGTTTTAATCCGGTGGTGGTAAAAGAAATCGGTGAGAAAAGCACATTTTCGGAGATTGTTCAGAGCTTTACGA
>DYOS01000244.1 GCA_020720405.1 Caldithrix sp.
CCGCCCGGGCGGGATTCTTCGAAGACTTGTCCCGCTCCGGCGGGATGACGAGCATTGTAGGTTCTTTAATTCCCAATTCCGATCGGTGTGTTTCGGTGGTTAAATACTTCGGTGTTTTCGGCGGCTGATTTTGCTTTTCAATTCGAAATTCCACACTGCATCTATAAACCCGAAATCTATCCTATCGTTTTCTTGTATTTAACCAGCCACACCTGTAAATTTTTTGCCTTTTTACTGCCACACAGGAGGTACCTTGTCAAGACTAATGGTTTCGGTTTCCGGATTGCGCGGTGAAGTCGGTTCGACCCTGACACCGGAGACAATAATCCGATACACGGCTGCTTTTGCAGCTTTCAAAAATGGCGGCAAAATAATAGTGGGACGCGATTCACGGGTCTCTGGTCCATTTGTCAAAGACCTGGTCACTGGTACTTTGGTTGCCTCCGGCTGCCAGGTTATTGATATCGGCATTGTGCCAACACCAACCGTGCAAATGGCCATCGAACATCATCATGCTGACGGCGGTATCGCCATCACGGCCAGCCATAATCCCATTCAATGGAACGGATTAAAGTTCATGGACAGCGATGGACGGTTTTTGAATCCCGCTAAAGCGGAAGAAGTCTATGCCATGGCCGACCGGAATGAGAACCGTTTTGCGGAATGGTCCGGGTTGGGCAGTGTGACCGTTGATGATCAGGCTTCCAGCCGCCATATTGAAAAAATTCTGGCTCTGCCTTACCTCAATCCGGCCGCGCTGCGGAAACGACGGTTCAAAGTGGTGATCGATTCAGTCAATGGCGCCGGTGGTGAAATAATAGCTCATCTGCTAAAAGAATTGGGTGCCGAAATCATCGCCATCAATGCAGAAATGAACGGCCGGTTTGCCCACACCCCAGAACCTCTGCCCGAGAATCTTGTGCAACTTGCCGCAGCTGTCCGTGAACATAAGGCAGATCTTGGTTTTGCTGTTGATCCCGATGTGGACCGCTGTGCGATTGTTAACAACCTGGGTGAACCGATCGGTGAGGAATACACGCTGGTTATTGCGGTAAAACTGGTTCTGTCACACCGCATGGGCCGGGTTGCAGTAAATATGTCCACTTCCCGCGCTTCGGAGGATATTGTCAAATACTACAACGGTATGTTTGTCCGGTCTAAAGTTGGGGAAATTAACGTAGCCGAGAAAATGGCTGAGATCGAAGCCATTATCGGTGGAGAAGGAAACGGCGGGGTGATTTTGCCGGAGCTGCATACGGGACGCGATGCACCCCTTGCTGTTGCTATGACCCTGCAAATGCTGCTTGAACACGGCGGTACCATGAAAGAACTTCATCAGTCGTTGCCGCAATATGCCATGGTCAAGGATAAAGTTTCGGTTGAAGGTATGGATCCGGACAAGGTACTGGCTGCCCTGCAGAAAAAATATGCCGATCAGCCGATTGATGATCTGGACGGCATCAAAATCGATTTTGATGAAAGCTGGGTGCATCTGCGGAAGTCTAATACCGAGCCGATTCTGCGGATTATCAGCGAAGCACCGACTGCCGCAGAAGCACGGGACCTGGTTGATAAGTTTCGCAGCGAAGTTTCAATGCTAAATAAATA
>DYOS01000245.1 GCA_020720405.1 Caldithrix sp.
TTATTGTCCAGACTGGACAATAAGTCAAATTTTAATATATTAATCAAATTTATTTATTTAAAATATTTATAAATTTTAATTATTTACTATAATTTAATGTAAAAAAAATCCCCAAAAACTTGCTTCATATTATATATGTGCTATACTTCTTAAGTCAGACGGGGATATACGAAATATGACTCAGATCCGCGACACGCAACGAAACGATGATTTTAACCCTTCTTTTATAGATAATATAAAGAAAGGGGCTGTTTATCCTTTTCTCTTCCAATCAGTAAAAAACAATCAAAATTCCTTAAAAGAGTCGGATTTTATTCAGATTGGACATTCTTTTGGCCCTATTTCATCGCAAAAGCATGATAAAAGCAGTGAATTAGCCATGATGACGGATGAATCTGATGTTTATCTTACTAGTCGCTTTAATGGCTGGGTTCGTGCGGTTGCGCTTTCGGTTATTTGTGTTTTTGTTCCGAATCAGGCCAGCTGGGCATTTAATTATAATCCAACAATTATTTGGGGGCCTCAGACTCCTGTTATTTCTCAAACTTCCGGGATGAGCCTTCCGGAAATGACAGCGCTTCAGGTTTCAGGGAGCGTTGATCATCTGTTGAATGAGGTTAACCGCCAGAAGGCGGATCGTGTTGAGTTAAGGCTGGATGATAAGAAGAAAGGCGGTCAAAAGATAGAGATCGAGGCTTTGGCCAGGTTTTCTCCTGAAGAGATGAATGAGATCGCGCTTTGGTTAAGCCGTCCGGAATTGAAGGTTTTGAATTGTGGTGTTTTTGCCCTGCAGAGTATTTTAGCTGATGCGAGGATCACGAAGACAGCAGAAGAGTTGGCTGTTCTGACGATCGCTACGGATCTTTTGAGTAACGTTATTAAGCCAGGTGAGCCGGAACTCAAGATTTCTTTATTTTCTATCAGTCAGTCAGCGAAAGCTTTTGGCCTTAAGTATTCTGCCGCTCGTTTGGCTCAGAAGGATGTTCTTTTGCTGCCGGTACCTTTTATTGCTCATTTTAGTGAAGAGCATTTTGTTACGGTAACTCAAGTCACAGATCAGGCGGTTCTTTTTAGTGATCTCGGGCAAGCCGATCAGCTGTCTAAAGCGGATTTTGTGAAGAAATTGTCTGGTTATGTATTGGCCAAGGACCTGGATCTTTTTTTAAAAGCGGCTTATCAGGCAGTTTCAGACACTGATCTCACCTATATTTGGGGAAATAAATGGCGCGATCGGTCGGCTGACCTTCCAGGGTTGATGACGTCGTCGCAGATCACCTCGCAGTTTCTGTTGAGTGCGGCAATGACTTTAGTGTCAATGGCAGCGGTCGCTTGGCTGCGGGGATTGGGTCAGACGGCACAGGCTATTGCCGAGATTTCCAAGACTGCTCAGGCTATGCAGCAGGCGTCTATGGCAATACGCGCTCTTGCGCTGATTTCGAAAATGATCCAGCTTATGAGCATAGCACGGTTCGTGGCTACAATGGCTGAAGCGTGCGTGGTTACGGGCAATTGTTCGGAGAAGCAGGCGACAATTTTAAGTATTGCTTTAAGTACGGCATTGAGTCAAGGCGCCAATGCGATGGAGAGCGGCGCCAGTGCGGC
>DYOS01000117.1 GCA_020720405.1 Caldithrix sp.
GCCACCGGTTTAGCCAGCGGAATTTATATTTACCGTATTCAGGCCGGAGATAAGATCGGGCAGAAGAAGATGCTGCTGGTCAGGTAGTTCAGTTTAATAAAGCAAAAAGGCCGGCTCTTTACAGAACCGGCCTTTTTGATGATGAGTTGAACTCAATATATAAACAATAGTTTTTATCAAATCCGGGAGAAAAAAAAATTAACGATCAATGCTCCACTATATTTGCCTGTGTTCGTTAAGCAATTGCCTAAGGTGCAACCAGTTTTTCTGACTTTGTCCGGTGCGGTCGGGCATTTTTCTCCCCGAACTGGTGCACGCCCTGGTAAACATACCAGGCCCGGAAAGCGCTCATTCCGTCTTCCCGGCAAATTTTCTGCAGCTCCCGGTCCGCTGCCTCCCGGAATGAAACGGGCAGCAGACTTTCCCGCATTAACTGATACAGGGCGTCATGCACCAGTGAACCGCGCATAAAATTTTTGGTGTCAACGGTCGGTCCGCTTGGCCCGTCCCAGGCATAATGCGCACTTATGATTAATAGTCCTTCGCTATTCAGCCTGATGAACGGGGTAATAATATCAGTCTTAGGTTTCACGTCGATCTGCACCTGGTATTCTTCTATGATCTGGTATTTATAAACCGGCATTTTCCGGTAGCATATTTTGGCCATGGTTTTCTCCAATAGCAAAGTAATAAGTTCGGTTAAAGATATTTTTGCAGATTATATTTCCCGGCTATCTCCTGGCGGTCAGATGGGTTAAGGCTCTCCATATATTTTTTCCAGCCCGGGCAGCCAGCGCCAGAATCTGCCGGTTAAAGATTTTGGCCGGTTGTCATATTTAAGCCGCATCGGGCATTCTGCACAGTCGTTTTGTTCCATATCAGCCTCCTTTTTAGCCGGGAATTTCGGATGCCAATTGCAGCGGGGAAAGAGAAAATATTTTATTCTGCTTAGCTCTGAATGTTGCCAATAGCCAGCGGCGCCTTCCCGGATAAACCTGCTGTTGCGGGGTCAGCTACTGTGGCCGATCAGATTTTGCTCTGCTGATTCTATCCCGGATGAGTTGCCAGGCTTGTTCAGGGTCGAAACTGGTCTCAAGAATAGTCTCGGTTTGGCAGGCAATTCTGGTAATTTCTGAATCAAAAGTATAATGCACCTGGAAATAATCAAGAATTTCTATGGCCAGCCGGCTGATGGTCAGCCCATGAATCTGCCGGATACCGAGCCGGATCAGCAGTAAGGCGGCAGCCCGGCCGATAATTTTATCACGTACAATAAGGGTGCTACGGTCACCATTCCATTTTTGCAGGAATTCTTCAAATTCAAAAATTGGATACAGCCAGTGCTTTTCACTGCTGAAGATGCACTGACCGTTATTGAAAGCCTCAAAGGTCATATCTGTTGTCTGTCTTTAAAAATTGAAAAAGCTCCGTTAATTTCGCGGAGCATTATGTGTTGCCGGAAAATAGGTAATTGCATACCCCTACTTTTACCGTCATTTCTCTCCCCGATAAATCGGGGAGAGAAATGAGGAACTCAGATCCGTCATTCTCCCAAAGGGATCACCTGGTCTGAACTTCGAGCCGGAAAGGCGGGTTATTCTTCCAATGTGCTGGTGTCACCCACATCTTCACCCAAAGCTTTGGCTTTCAGCACCCGGCGCATAATCTTTCCGCTGCGGGTTTTGGGCAGGCTATCAACAAAGGTAACATCCTCCGGTTTAGCGATAGCGCCGACCTCACGCGAGACGTGGTTGCGCAGTTCTTCAGAAAGTTGCGGTGAAGCGGAAAAACCGCTTTTTAAAATTACAAAAGTGTGAATGGCGTTGCCCTTCAGCTCATGGGGAAGACCAATCGCTGCGGCCTCAGAAACGGATGGATGGCTGACCAAAGCGCTTTCGATTTCGGCCGTGCCGAGACGGTAACCGCTCACTTTGAGTACGTCATCAATACGGCCGATAATCCAGTAGTAACCGTCTTTATCGCGTCGGGCGGAATCACCGGCGGTGTACCAGCCCTGTTTTTTATATTGACTCCAGTAGGTATCGACAAAGCGTTTCGGATCACGGTGAATGGTGCGGGCCATACCCGGCCAGGGTGACTTGATAACCAGTTTGCCTTCTTCTCCGGGCTTAACTTCATGACCTTTGTCATCAACCACAGCTACTTCATTTCCGAAAAAGGGCAGGGTGGCTGAACCGGGCTTAAGCGGGGTCACCGGCAGCGGCGTAATCATAAATCCGCCGGTTTCGGTTTGCCACCAGGTGTCCATAATCGGGCAGCGTTTTTGGCCAACCACTTCATAATACCAGCGCCAGGCTTCGGGATTGATAGGTTCACCGACCGAGCCGAGCAAACGCAGGCTGCTGGTATCGTAGCGCCGCGGCCATTCATCGCCAAAGCGCATTAAACCGCGGATGGCAGTCGGTGAAGTGTACAAAATGGTGATACCATATTTTTCAACCATCTTCCACCAGCGGTTGGGGTAAGGATAATTCGGTGCACCTTCATACAGCATAATCGTTGCGCCGTTGATCAGCGGGCCATAAACGATATAGCTGTGGCCGGTGATCCAACCCGGATCGGCGGCACACCACCAGCGGTCTTCGTCTTTAATATCAAAAACATAGCGGTGGGTGGTTGATGTATAAACTGAATACCCGCCATGGGTGTGAACCAAACCCTTTGGTTTACCGGTTGTGCCCGAGGTGTAAAGTATAAACAGCGGATCTTCAGCATCCATTTGTTCGGTATCGCAATTACCGTTGCTGCAGGCGATGGGCAGGGTTTTCAAATCGTGCAGCCAGAAATCGCGGCCGCTTTCCATGTACACCTCATGTCCGGTGCGCCGGGTAACAATGCACGACTCAATGGTCGGTGAACGCCGGATGGCTTCATCAACAATACCTTTAAGATCGTTTACCTTGCCCCGGCGCCAGCCGCCGTCGGCAGTGACCAGGACCCGGCTTTTGGCATCGGCAATCCGTTCGGCCAGGGCTTCAACTGAAAAACCGCCATAAACAACCGAATGGGCAGCGCCGATTTTAGCACAGGCCAGCATGGCAAAAACCAGCTCCGGAACCTGCGGCATATAAATCGTGACCACGTCGCCTTTTTTAACGCCCATCGAGCGCAGGATATTGGCAAACTGGCTTACTTCGCGGTTCAGGGCGTGGTAAGAAAAAGTCCGCACATCGCCGGGTTCACCTTCCCAGATAAAGGCCAGTTTATTGCGGCGCCAGGTTTTGAGATGGCGGTCGATGGCGTTATGGACAATATTTATTTTCCCGCCGACAAACCATTTATAAAATGGTTTATTGGAATCATCGAGTACTTTATCCCAGGGCTGGTACCATTCCAGTTGTGCCGCCTGTTCTGCCCAGAAACCTTCCCTGTCTTCAATGGACCGGCGGTAGTTTTCGCTGTATTCCTTAATATTTGCAGATTTGATAATGTCATCGGATGGTAGAAAAACTTCGCCGTCGAAATCGGCTGCGCGGTTTTTATCTGGCATGGAAACTCCATTGTTAAACATTGCTGGGCGTGAATATAATGGAAGCGGTGTAAAAAGAAAATGGTATTTCCGGATAAAAACCGGTGCCGTCAGGGCTCGAGGCCGAGAATTAATAGCGGCACCGGCGGATTTGTCCGGCCATGGCGCAGAACATTATGGACTTCTTTTTGATTCAGGGCTGATTTTATGAGACTGGTTTTGTATGTTTAGCACCATGAGCAACAACCCGATCCGCCCCCTGCATTATTTTTTTTCAAGCCTGACGATTCTATCCCTTGTGATTCCCGCACTGCTATCGGACGCTTCGCGCCAGGGAAATCAGGCTGAAGTGAATCGGTTCAAACAAACTCTGGCCCGTGAACTTCAGATAACCGATCTGGTTCTGACCACCGAGTCCCGTCATCTGCGCCATATCAGTCAACCCGAGTTAATGGCGGTTTTCCAGGATGTACCCGGCTTCCATGACCATTTTCCCGGCTCGGCTTTCTTTAATGTTTATCCTGTTGGCAGCCCGGACTCCGCCCATGTCCGCTAAATATGGTCATATTCTGGATTATGCCCTGCGCGGTCTGTACCGCCGGCGGGCCAGGAACCTTAGTCTGATCCTGATTTATGCTGCCGTGACCGGATTTTTTGCCTCGGTTATTCTTTTCTCCGATGCCCTGCGCCGCGAAGCCCGTGAAACTCTGCAGTTTGCTCCGGCGCTGACCGTCCAGAAACTGGCCGGCGGCCGGCTGGTGCCGCAAACTACCGGTTTTGGCGATTCCCTGTCTGCGATCCGCGGCGTCCGGGCGGTTCAGCCGAGAATCTGGGGTTATTATTACGATTCACCAACCGGTAGCGTCTTCACCCTGATGGCCGCACCCGGCGGAACTTCCGACCCGGCCTTTCATCCCGATTCCGGGCAGATTGTTTGCGGGCGCGGCTTTATGGAAAGTCATTTTCTTCGTACCGGAGATCCTCTCAGCCTTGTCTTGCCGCAGGGCGGTCTGCGCACCTTCGTGATTTCCGGCCAATTTGAACCGGTTACCAATCTGCTTAGCTACGACCTGTTGCTTCTTCATCCGGCGGAAGCAAGAGTAATGCTTGGTTTGGCTGAATATGAGGTTACCGATTTTGCCCTTGATATTCCCAATCCGGCAGAAACCGATGCCATCGGTTTGAAAATAAGCCGGCGTTTCCCCGGTTACCGCTTGATTTCCCGGGATCAGGTGCTGCTGACCTATGAGGCGCTGTTCAGCCGGCGCGGCGGTCTGGTTATCTTTGGTGGTTTATTATCACTGCTGGCCTTTATCGTCCTGGCCTGGGACCGGGCTTCCGGCCTGAGCCGGGAAGAACGCCGTGAACTGGGTATATTAAAGGGTGTCGGCTGGGGCAGCGGCGATGTGCTGCTTCTGAAATTTTTTGAAGCACTGACCATTGCTGTTTTGTCTTCACTGCTTGGATTGCTGGCTGCGCTGATCCATGTTTTTTATCTGGGCGGTACTCTGCTTAAAAGTCTGCTCTCCGGCTGGTCCGTTTTGTACCCGGATTACCCGCTGAACTATAACCCTGATTCCGGATCGCTGCTGCTTATCCTGACCATCTCCGTTTTGCCCTACCTGGTCGCCACGCTTATTCCGGCCTGGCAGGGTGCAGTTACCGATCCGGCTGAAATTATGCAGGCTGGTTAATATGAGTTGTATTCGTCTTGAGTCGGTCCATAAAGTTTTTCAGAAAGATCAGCCCAACGAACTGCATGTTCTGCGGGATATCAATCTTGAATTGCCGCCCAATCAGGTTACGGTGATCCGCGGTCCGTCGGGTTCGGGTAAAACCACCCTGCTGGCCGTGCTGGGTTGCCTGACCAAACCAAACAGTGGCAGTTATTATTGTCTGGGTGAGCCGGTTTCCCGCTGGCCGGAAGCTTTCTTAACCGTTTTCCGCCGCCGCCACATCGGTTTGATCTTTCAGAATTTTAACCTGATTCCCGGCTTGAGCGTGGCCCAGAATCTGGCCGCTCCGCTTTTGGTAACGGAAATGAAGCACAGTGCAGTTCAACAGCGGGTCACTGAAACTGCCGGCCTGGTTCAGATTTCCCATCGCCTGCAGGCGCCGGTTGAAACATTGTCCGGCGGGGAAATGCAGCGGGTCGCCATCGGCCGGGCGCTGGTCAATCAACCACAGATCATTATTGCCGATGAACCTACGGCTCACCTCGATTCCGCCCTGGCGGCGGAAATTCTGCAATTATTCGCCCTGCTGCACCGCAACGGGAATTCCATTATTATTGCCACTCACGATCCAGCGGTCACCACACATTTACCGGTCGACCGGGTTTTTACCATGAAAGACGGACAGCTTAGCCGCCATGATTCTTACTGATTTCCATGTTCTGATTTTCATCAGCGCAGAATTATTATTTGGTTTTATCCTGTTTCGGGCCGGGATTGAAGCGATCCGGGTCAGCCGTGGCTGGCAACCCGGAAGCAGTTCGGAGGCGCAGATTATTCTGGAACGGCGGACCTGGCTGGTTTCGGCCGCTCTTTATTACCTGTCCGGATTCAGCCTGATTCTGCTTGTACTTTTCCTGCAGATTATCAATAATCATCTGCCGGGCGTTATTCAGGGCGCCATGTGTGCGGATGGTATTCTCGAACTGAATCGGTACGGCTACCCGGCACTTTTGCTAAAACTTGCTCAAATCCCGTTTCTGGCATTTTTTCTCCTCTTCAACTGGCTGGACCGGCGGGAACCGGAATTCCCGCTGACACCTTTAAAATATTACTGGCTGGCGCCGCTGGCGATTTTCTGGTTGTCCGGCTTTTTATCCGAACTCATATTTTTCAACCAAATTGAACCGGACGTGATTGCTTCCTGTTGCAGTATAAGTTTTGAAGCAGCCCGTCTGCCCGGTCTGGCGGTCAGTATCGAAACCTTTGGCGCAGTATACTGGCGCATTATTCTTTTCTTTCTGCCCGGTCTTGTTTTGCTGCTGAACCATTACCGGCGTTATGTTGCCGCAGTTTTGCTCAGCCTGGCCTGGACCGGCCTCAGTCTGCTTACGCTGAAAGGCTATTTTGTAAAATTTATTTATGCCCGGCCGACGCACGATTGTCTGTATGATATTCTCTGGGCACAGTATTATGGTATTGGTTATGTTTTGTACGGTCTGCTTTTGAGCGGGCTGATCGGTCAGTTGTTTTTGCTGCTTTGGCCGGTGCTGCAGCGCCGGCTTAAAAATCCGCCGCTGCACCTTGAGCAACGGCTCAGACTGGTTGTGACCGTGGCTCAGTTCTTATATCTTGGGCTGATCGGTGTTTATTGGTGGTATTGGATATTTTTTAAATTATGAGGCTGACCATGCGTTATTTTGTGATAATTCTACTGCTGGCCGGTGCCATTTCAGCACAGGACGGTTGGGAAACGGATTATGAGAAATCGGCCTTTAAGGAAACACCGCGTTATGCGGAGACCGTTGCCTATTGTCAGCGCCTGGCTGAGGCTTCCCCTTTTATAGAATATCAGAGTTTTGGTACCTCACCGCAGGGCCGGGAGCTGCCCCTGCTTATTGTAAATATGAAAAAGAATTTCACCCCGCAGGCGGTCCGTTCAGCCGCTCAACCCGTGGTTTACATCCAGGCTGGTATTCATTCCGGTGAAATAGACGGTAAAGATGCCGGTCTGATGCTGATCCGGGATCTGGTTTTGCGGGGAAAAAATAAAGGGCAGTGGGAAAATGTGGTCATCCTTTTTAACCCGATTTTTAGTGTGGATGGACACGAGCGTTTCGGCCCCTATAACCGGGCTAATCAGAATGGCCCGGAAGAAATGGGTTGGCGCACCACGGCTCAAAACTATAACCTGAACCGTGATTATCTGAAAGCCGATGCCCCCGAGATGCAGTATTTTCTGAAACTCTACAACCAGTGGGAACCGGATTTTTTTATTGATTGCCATGTCACCGACGGGGCCGATTACCAATATGTGGTAACTTATAAAATCGATTTGCACGGCGTGGCCGATCAGCGGGTGGTGGAATGGTCACGGGATGTTTACCTGCCTGTCCTCCGGGAAAAGATGCAGGCAGAAGGATTTCCCGTGATTGAGTATGTTTCCTTCCGCAAGGATCATGATCTATCCAGCGGCATGGCTACCTGGGCAACGCCGCCGCGTCTCTCGGACGGTTATGTTGCCCTGCGCAATCGTCCCGGACTACTTATTGAAACCCATATGTTCAAGGATTATAAAACCCGGGTCAGCGGAACCTATCAGATGCTTTGGCAAACCATCAGAATTCTGCAGAACACAGGTAAAGATCTGCTGGACAGGTTGAAGCTCAGCGACGGGTTTACCATTTCGGATGAATTCCGCACCCGGCCATTGCCAATGACTTTCCGTTATCAGCCGGACAGCACGATGATCGATTTTCTCGGTTTTGAATATGAAGTGGTTAAAAGCGATCTGACCGGCGGCGACTGGTACCGGTTTTTTCAGGATAAACCCAAAACTTTCCGCATACCCTTTTTTAACAAGATGGAACCGGAACGGACCGTTCAGCCGCCGGCTGCCTACATTATTCCACCGGAATGGTCAACTATAATTGAGCGGCTCGAACTGCATGGTGTGCATGTGCAGCGCCTGGCTGAGGAGACAACGGTTCAGGTCAGCCTGTGGCAATTTTCCAATCCGCAGTGGCGGAATCAGCCTTATGAAAATCACCACACGCTGGAGCAGGTGGACAAGCAAAAAACCGTGCAGGTTCTGACCTTTCCAAAAGGTTCGGCTGTCGTGGCGATGAATCAACGGACAGCCAAAATTATTATCCATGCTCTGGAGCCGGATGGGCCGGATTCATTTCTGTACTGGGGATTTTTTGATCCAATTTTTGAACAGAAGGAATATATTGAATCCTATGTGCTGGAAGTTCAGGCCCGGCAAATGCTGGTCAATAGTCCACAGCTAAAACAAACCTTTGCGGAAAAGTTGGCCGCCGATGCGGAGTTTGCTGCCAGTCCAAAGGCTATCCGGGACTGGTTTTACCGCAACTCACCGTATTGGGATCAGAAAATAAATATCTATCCCGTTGGCCGGATTGAAGACCCGGAGATGTTAAAACAACTGCACCTGAAGTAATTCACAGACTAAACCAGGTCATGCCGATCCCGCCCATGCGGGATCAGCATCTCTTTCAGGGTCTTTTCTTGTTTGAACATCTGACTTCTTTTCTGTGAAAATCTGTGCTGTGCCCGGCTCTGTCGGGTTATTCGTGGCCAAAGA
>DYOS01000118.1 GCA_020720405.1 Caldithrix sp.
AGGGGCGAAGCATCGTTTATAGATTCGCTGAATGTTTCAGCATTTTTTAACGATGCTTCGCCCGTACAAGGAAGATTGATGAAATAGATAGTAAAAAAATCAATTCCAAATTCGTGCTGTGCCCGGCTCTGTCGGGTAATTCGTGGACGAAGAATTTTATGTTTTTCAATTCCCAATTCCGAATTCTTTTCGGTGGTTTCCGTGTTCCCGGTGGCTGCTTTTGTGGTTAATTTCTTCATTGATTTTATTTCGTGCTGTGCCCGGCTCTGTCGGGGAATTCGTGGATAAAGGGATTTTGAGCATTCAGAAATATCAGAAATCCTTTTTCGCCGCCTGCCAAATCATCAGCCTTACCGGCAATACGATCCATAACAATAAAACAGTTGATGATACAAGCATACCAAGTGAAGTACCGAAGAATTTCTGGAACACGGCGCCGGTATAACCGAGCAGAGCCGAGATATCCAGCTTAAGCAGAATCAGAATGCGGGCCAGATCTATCGGGTTAAAACTGGTTGCCAACAGGGCAAATTTATCCAGTGGATAATCATTGAACATGATCAGGGCAAGAATAAAAATCCCGTCATAAATCAGGGCCAAGGTCAGCCAGAGCAGGATAGCCAGTCCGAAACCTTTGATTTTATCATCATTGGCCAGACCAATATTGTAAGCCAGAGCAGTAAAAATAAAAGTCAGGGCTGCGCCAATCAGCAGAAGTGTCGAAAAATTCCAGATCGCCGGAGAACGGAAAATTCCATATAAAATAAAAGGGATGCCCAGTCCGGTTACAAAACTGAGTGAAAGCGATAAACTCAATCCGAGGTATTGACCGGTAAAAATAACACTGCGTTTCAGCGGCTGGGCCAGCAGTAATTCCGTGAATTCTCTGGAATTATAATAGTACATCACCCCGAAAATAGTACCAATCAGCGGCGTCAGCACCAGGATAATATTCAGCAAAGTAATGATGGCCTTCGAGGTATCGCTGTTTAAAAAGAACAGAAGAAATCCCAGGCCTGAGTAGAATAAAAAATAAATGTAGCTCCAGCGGCTGCGCACCAGATCGTAGAAACTATAGGTCAGAATTTTAAACATGGGCTTCCTTCAGCAAAACAGCGATGGCTTTTTCAAGACTGCTCTGAGCAGTTTTTTCAAGCAGAAGATTTACCGTACCGTCAAACCAGATATTCCCTTCGAGTATGAAAATCACCCGGTCGGCAATTTCTTCAACCAGGTTCATAATATGAGTCGTGAATAATATCATTCTGCCCATTGCTTTTTCCTCAGCCAATAGTTCCTTCAAAGCAATCAATGCCACCGGATCGAGACCGGTCGATGGTTCATCCAGAATAATCAGCGGTGACTCAAACATCAGGGCCAGAACGATATTTACCTTTTGCCGTGTTCCGCCGGACAAAGTACCCAGCTTTTTTGTAAGATGGGGCTGCAGATTAAACCGGTCAATTAAGGCTGCTTCCCTGGTATTTCCCGGGCGCAGGTTTTTGATCATGCGGATCAGTTCGGCCACGCGCAGGTTTTGAGGAAAACTGGCAATCTGCGGCAGGTAAGCGATCTTATTCCGGTACTGCCACTGCCCAAGAACCGGTTCACCATCCAGCATCATGCTGCCCTGCTGGGGTATAACCATACCTAAAAGGCTCTTCAGTAAGGTGGTTTTACCTGATCCATTGGGCCCCAGCACAGCCACAATACCATGATTATTTATTGACAGATTGATATTCCTGAGTACTTCCAGTCCGGAATATTTTTTTGATAATTCTTTTATTTCGATCATTCTTTCTTCCGCCATGCATTCATAACATTATTTTGACCTGATCATCGGTTCCATCATCGGGTTCATATCTTTCAGGTTATCCGGCGTAAAAACCGGCGACACTTTTTCCGAAAAATTGATCAGATCCACAAACAGGCTGCGCAGTAAAACTATGGTTTCCGGTGTGTCATTGACGATATAGGAAAACAGTTTGACCGGGCGGTAAGGCACATCGCCGATATGATCATGATTCAGATCGTAGCCGGAGTAGGAACTCCAGTAGTTGCGGTCAAAAAAATTACCGTTGACCGAACCTTTGTAGGATATTTCCAGCGCATTATTCAGAAAATTATTGCCAACAAATTTATTGCCGTAACAGGCACCGATGAAACGCACCGCCCAGCCGTTTCCGGAGAAGGTATTATGTTCATAATGCACGCGGTTCGAACCGTCGGCATTGATGCCGATGGTGTTCTCTTCAAAAAGATTTTCAATAACTTCAAGATCCGTAATCTCTTTGAGCAGAAGACCATAGGAAGCGGTTCCCCAGTTTAGCCGGAAGGTATTTCGCTTCATATAAATTTTTTTGGAAAACATAACCGCTACACCGGCCCCGTTCTGCTCGAATAAATTATTTTCGTAGCGGTCATCATTTGAAAACATAAAATGCAAACCATAACGAACATTATGGCGGCTTTCATTTCCGGTTAAAATACTGTGCCTGGTAAATTCGAGATAAATACCGTCACGCATTCCCGAAATCAGATTATCTTCAACCCGGATGCGGTTCGAGTGCCAGAGATGGATACCGTTTCCTGAACTTATTTCAGCAACGGCATTGCCGGAAATCCGGTTGTTGCGGATGATACCGTTATTCGATTTCTCAATGTGAAAACCAAAAAAGATATTTTTAAGGTGCAGGTCTTCGAAGGTAAAACTATCAATCTTTGAGGTGTACACCGCAGCATTTTCGCGGGTGTAACTAAGTGGAACATTGATCAGATCAAAACCACGGATGGTAACATTATCCGCGGCGACTTTAAATAGGGAACCCTGATTATCGGCATCAATTACCGGCCGGCCAAGGCCGATTAAAGTAAGCGGCTTAAAGACTTCGATATCCGATTCACGGTAAATCCCCGCTTCAACGAACACAGTATCCCCGGGCTGGGCAAGATTTATAGCCGCTTTGACCGAAGCTGGCTGACCATCCGGGGAAACCCTGATCTGCCCTGCAGTAAGGGTTGATAAAAGCAGAAGTAGTAATAATGTGCATCGCAGCATGATAAAAATTCCGGTGGAAAAAAGATAAAGCGTCTTTTCCGACGCTTTATATAGAATAAATAATCCAGACTATTTGAATTTTTCCTGGAGTTCAGCCCAATTCAAAACCTGCCCGGTTTTCTCCTTTTGTACCTGTCCGGCAACCCCGGCATTTAAAAACCCGGTCAGATTGGCACCCATCGGACTTGGTAAATTTTCACTAATCAGATAGGTCGCTGTGGCCGCATCGGTCAGTTCGCCCGGTCGGGCATAATCGGTAATCAGGTAAAGGGCCACCTCATGGGGCTCCCATTTTTTAAGATCACGCATCATGCATTCAATGGCATCATATTTATGGGCTTTCCCTTTTACAGTAACAAGTTCGGCAGCATGTTGCTGATCGACAATAGTCATCCGGCAGTAATCACAATAATCGTAACCGTATGCAATCGGCTGAGGCTGAACGGAGCAGGAGAAAAGTAGAGAGGAGACAAGAAAAAACAATGTCATCGATCTCATTTTACATTCTCTTCTCTTCTTTGCCTGCGCTATAAAAGGCTGCAACAGAAAGAAACATTCCGGCAAATAATAAATAACCACCGCTGGCCGGATAAGAATTAGCCCGGAAATTCAGGATAACTTTTGAACCGATCAATGGCGGCTGATAAGTCGTTCCTGGAAACTGAATCGCCGCCTTCGGGTTCAGATTATGACCATAATTATATTCCCAGCGATAGAAATCATACATCCCGGCTGTGCCCAGAATGACCATTGCAGCAAACCAGACCAGATAGAGTTTCTTTTTACCGATAAAACCGAACAATAATCCAATAACAGACATGGCCACAACGATCGGAGGAAATAATTCGAATTCTTTCATCTTCTCCGGCAGCTTTTCCATCCCAACATAATGGTTCATAATGTTGATGTTCTGAATATCTCCGGCCATTTTGCTGATATGAATCCTGATTTCCAAAGGTTTTGGATATTGCGGCGCTTCCAGTGTTATCCGCCACAGCGGCAAGATAAAAAGAGTTAATAACAGTAAGGCACCGGTCATCATTAATAATTTTGAAGTTTTCATTGTGCCATCCATTTTAAAAAACCAGGCCTCCGGCCGGGGAGGGACACGAAGGCCTGATTGCGGTTTTATTCGCCGTCGAGAGTCCAGGTAAGTTTCACATTCGAATTTTCCGGGGAAACACGAACATAACCCTGCATTTCCTGGTGTAGTGCCGAGCAGAAATCCGTGCAGTAGAACGGCCAAACACCGACTTCCTTTGGTTCCCAGACGAAGGTTTCGGTTTGTCCGGGCATAATCAGCAATTCAGAAGTGGTTGCCCCAAGAACAGCGATACCATGCGGAACATCGTAATCCTGCTCAAGATTGGTGACATGGAAGTAAACCCGGTCACCAACTTTTATGCCTTCGATATTATCCGGCGAGAAGTGGCTGCGGATCATGGTCATGTACACATGTACATTTTTACCTTCCCGAACAACCCGGCTATCTGCTTCGCTCCTGGTAACATAGGGGTGATTGTTTTCTTCGATCTTGTAATATTTTTTGGAGTTCGGCATAATCAACTCAGCCGGACATCCTGCAGCGTAATGCGGTTCGCCGATGGTCGGGAAATCGAGAATCAGCTCCATCTTATCTCCGGAGATATCATAGAGCTGGGCCGACTGACAAACTTCCGGGCCGGTCGGCAGATAGCGGTCTTTGGTAATTTTGTTCATCGCCAGCAGATATTTGCCAAAAGGTTGCCGGGAGTTGCCGCCGGGAATCATCAGGTGGCCGACGGAATAATAAGTCGGTTTGCGGTCCAATACTTCCCAGGTGCCAAGCTTCCATTTAACCACCTCAGATGAAATGAAAAAGGTGGTATAAGCATTGCCTTTGCCGTCGAATTCAGTGTGCAGCGGTCCGAGACCCGGCTGTTCAACCGTACCGGCGTTGATTGCTTCAAAATTTAGAACCGGAATACCGTATTTATGCTCATCAAATTTTTCTTCTTCAATGGCTTTAAGAATTTTGGTAAATGAATGCACAGTTAAGGCGGCGGCTAACTTGCCACTGCCGACGATATATTCACCGCTTGGATCAACATCGCAGCCGTGCGGTGATTTCGGGGTAGGCAGAAAATAAACCAGACCGGGCAGTTCAGCCGGATCGAGTACCCGCACTTCCTTTTCCATGGTTGTTGCAGCCGAGTGCGTACCTTCATCATAAACATTATGGGCATATTTGGAAGGCAGGGTTTTGAATTTTCCTGCTTTTATATATTCTTCAGCCTTTTTCCAGTTGATAGCAGCAATGTAATCTTTATCATTCTGGGAGGCATTTACTTCAAGCAGCGTGTTGGCTTCTTCAGTATTATAGGTTGTAAAGAACATCCAGCCGTGGGACTTGCCACGTCCCGGATGGGTCAGGTCGTAGTTGAAGCCGGGCATGAGAATCTGGAATTCAACATTCATGTGTCCGTGTTCGGGATCAATTTTGATAAAAGACAGAGTACCTTTGAAATTACCTTTGTATTCGGCAATAGGCATATCACGCTGCGGCACAGGCACGCTAAAGCGGGTTCCGGCGACAACATATTCGGTATTCTCGGTAACAAAGGATGAACTATGGTTACCGGCACTGTTCGGAATTTCCAGAATTTCTTCAGTCTCAAAAGTCTGGAGACTGATCCGGGCCACGCGGGGCGTGTTATTGGCATTAATAAAACACCAGCGTCCGTCAATCACACCATTGGTCTGTGAAAGATCGGGATGATGTGAGTCATCCCACGGGATAAATCCGTGCGAGGTTTGCAGCATAGGCTTGGTTTCTTCATTAAAACCCCAGGCTTTCTCAGCATCAACTGAAAAAACCGGAATCACCTTGAATAATCGGCCCGAGGGCAGACCGTGGATAGCCAGCTGACCACTGAAACCGCCTGAGATAAAAGCATAGTGACTATCATATTCACCAGGAGCAACAAAGGCTTTTTCGGCAGTGCTTTGCCCGATAGCGCCACCGCCCGGCTTCTGCTGACAGCCAAAAAAGACCAGGCTGAGTAACAAAACAAACAATACTGCCAGTGCAGTTTTTGAATAACTCTTCATAGCATAAACCCTTTCCTTTATTGTGGGGTTTGTAGTATTTAGATGCAACCTTTCGACCAATCTAATTCTCAGAGGGAACAATCACTTTATCAACAACATGAACTACACCGTTGGACGCATCAACCGAACCCAGAATTTTGGCGCCGCCAACCCAGACCTCATCACCTTCACGTTTAACATCAACATAATTACCGCTGGCCATATACATCTTCGTTCCATCTTTGAGCAATCTGCCTTTATAGGTGCTTGGAGCGGCATGATTGGTCAGGATAAAGGCCAGTTTCTTTTTGTTCTCTGGTTTCAGCAGAGTCTCTACGGTTCCGGCCGGTAAAGCTGCAAAAGCAGCGTTGGTGGGAGCGAAAACAGTCAAAGGTCCGGCATTAACCAGGACATGCTCGATCTGCGCGGCCTGAACAGCGGCAACCAGGGTTGTATGATCCGCTGAGCCAACAGCAATCTGCAATATATTTTTTGCGGATTCATTATCAACCACCGAGGCCTGGCCCTTTGGCGTATTAGCCGCATAGTCAGCCCCGGATGTTTCCTGCTTGCCGGATTCAGCGCAGGAGTAAAAGACAAATAGAGCAATTAGCAGTAACATTAAAATCTTCATATCCCCGATCTCCTTTTGTTTATGACTAATGATGGATCAGCATTCTTTATTTGTCATTGCGTGACAACTGAACGGCAGGTCGATTTTCTCGCCCGCCGGTTGCGGTAAAAAAAACGGCTATTCCTGGTTTGCGGCATTTCTGTAAACCGGATCCGCCACGATATTCTGCTCATGACCTTCTTTGGCAATCTTGCGCAGGTACTCCAGCACTTCTTTGGACTGCTCAAGAGTCAGGTTCATATTGGTCATCGGAGCAAGATATTCGGCCAGCATTTTCCTGCCGGTTGGATGAAGTTTGGTCATCTCATCCGGATTCATAATCATATTCAAAATGTATTCCGGGGTGCGGCGGTCAGCCGTATAGCGCTGGGCCGGGCCGACCAAACGTTTATCGAGTTTATGGCAGGGAGCGCATTTGGCGATAAAGGTTGCTTCACCTTTAGCGGCCATATCCATATTAATTTCAGCCAACTGTATTTTTTCCTTGACCGGACCGATTCCATTTTCCATTTCAAAATCAGTCAATCCGTTGGGATTGGCCGGTTTGGCCGGAGCAGTCTCCTTTCCGCCGCAGGCAGCAAGAGCTAAGATTGATAATAATGAAAGTATGAGAATTATATTCTTCATTTTGTCTCCTTGAGTATTGTAAAAAGAACTGATTTTTGATCATTCGCCCCGGCCTGTTTTTTTACCGGTTATCATAATCAGATAATTAAAGTTAATTACCCCTTGTTTATAGTATTTAAAGATATGAAAATGAATTAAACTTAGTCAAGCCTGATCTAATATTTTATTATCATATTTTGATTAATGCTTAACCTGAAGTGAAATGGGATGTTATGGATGATTTGTTCTAACCGCAGGATTATTTTAACCGGAATTGTGTATTGGGAAAATAGCGATCTCGGCCTTTAATAAATTTCGAAAAGTAACTGCCAAGGAAACTTAGATGACGAATATAAATGAAGTGTTTAAAAATTATCATGCCGGAATACCGGTTTAATACAGTACCAGAATCTTATGAACTTCGGTTGTTCCGCCTGCCCGGTGCAGGCGGGCGAAATTCGTGACAATATTTTTAATCAGCCAGTGAGAACCAAAAGCACCGGGATTAAGCTTGCACTCCGGAAGGAATGGCGTCAGCCAATCCAACCGTGTTGAGAGTAAAAGTTGGTTCTGAAGCTGAATCCAATACAAAGTCCTGATACCCAAAGGGTCATTTAATAAAATAACAGACTGTGAATCGATCTGACCATACAAGTAATGTCCTTCTTCGGGCCGGTCAAGCCCGCTGCCGTACCTGAAATCTTTCGCCGTCATCAGGTTATTGTACTTCCTTTTACCTGAATTGGGGTACCCAGGAAAAACCGGCAGGATGTATCCGAAATCTCTGCTGAAAACAGGCCATGCCAGCCGATTCTGACATTGAACCAGGGGAATTCATAGGATTTTGTTTTTTCTGCCTTAGAAAAAAAATCACCACTAAGCTGTTGTACTGCGGATCCTGTACTGAGTTGAATAAAGACATGACTCACAGATTAATCTCACTGTCAAAGCAAGAGTTTCATTACGATTTACTAAAATCAAAAAGCCCGGCCGGGAGACCGGACGGGCTTGTATTGTTCAATTTTGTGGATCAGATATTCTCTGTGTCTGCTGTATTCACCACATTATGAGCGTTGAGGCAGAATAAGGTTTTCAATCCCAAATTCCCAATTCCGCATACCTTCGCTTTTACCTATTACTTGATCAGAGCCATTTTACCCGCAGCCGAAAAAAGCTCGGACTGAAACTGGTAAATATAAATGCCGGCCGGAACCAGGTTGCCGCTGAAATCACGGCCGTCCCAGTTGACAAACTGATTGGCACCGGCAGTTTTCAAACCGCTGAACGGTGTGGCGATTTTACGGCCCAGCATGTCATAGATATTGATGGTCACCTGCAGCTCGTCACCGCTCAGTTTCGGAATGTCGAAAGAGATGCGGGT
>DYOS01000119.1 GCA_020720405.1 Caldithrix sp.
AATTCGTGTATTTCGTGGACAAAAGTTTTTTTATTTCGGTGTTATCGGTGGCTAAATTTTTATTTGTGGAAATTCTGGGCAACCGTGTACAAAAAAAAGCCGCACGGGATATTTCCGGTGCGGCTTAAAGGCAGAATGATAACGACTAACTGACGACAGCCAGAATATCGGCGCGCTGAACAATCAAGAATTCCTTATTATCGACCTTGATTTCATCGCCGGAGTATTTGGAATAGATAATGGTGTCGCCAACCTTTATCTTTTCCTGCAGGTCTTCATCGGTGCCGACGGCAACAACTTTGGCCATGCGCGGTTTTTCTTTGGCGCTGTCGGGAATGATAATAGACCCGACTTTTTCTTCATCAGTTTTAACCACTTCAATCAGAACGCGGTCATCCAATGGCTTAATATTCATGAGAATTACCTCCTATTTTATTCCTAATAATTGATTTATTTTTGGTTTATCAAAGCCAATAACCGGCCGGTTGTTGATCATTATGACCGGCACCCCGGTCTGTCCGGTTTTTCGCTGCATATCTGCCGCTGCCTGGCTGTCTCTCGAAACATCAATGTCCGTGAACCGGATATTTTTCTCCCGGAAATACCTCTTTGCCACATTACAAAATGAACAGGTCGGTGTTGAAAACATAATTACCTTTGACTGTTTAATTTCTGTCATAACTCTCCTTTATCCAGATTTTGAGCGCTTTTGATGACCCCGCTGAATAAAAGTTACAGCCTCCTCCGACCATTTTAAGCAGCAGCAAAATTAAATTTTCATCCCGTGAAATGCAAGAGTTGGTTTGAGTCAAATGGACTGAATTTTAAAATAGAAAATTATATTGACAATTAAAAAAAATAATGTATCTTGGCAAAAAATATGACTGATGGTCATTAAATGGAAGGAAATGCATGGGCATTATTGAAAGACGGGAACGGGACAAACAACGCCGGACCAATGATATTCTTGACGCCGCGGAAAAGGTGTTTTTTAAACACGGACTGAGCCAGGTAACGATGGATCAGGTGGCCGAAGAGGCAGAACTAAGTAAAGGTACACTGTATCTGTATTTCAAAAATAAAGAGGATTTGTACCTGGCTATCAATGCCCGCGGTCTGAAAATTATGAAGGAAATGTTTCAGCAAGCCGTCGGAAGCGGAGCAACCGGGTTGGAAAAGATTGAAGCAATTGGCCGGGCCTATTACCGTTTTTTTACGGAGTATCCGGATTATTTTAACACTCTGGTCTATTATGAAGCGCTGGTAATCAATCCTGATGAGATGAATGATTTTGCCAAAGAGTGCGATCAGCAGGGAAACGAAGCTATTGAATTATTAGCCAGCTCTATTGCTGAAGGTATCATCGACGGCTCGGTTCGCTCCGCTCTCGATCCACTGAAGACAGCGATTTTTCTGTGGGGACAGGCTACCGGGATCATTCAGATTTTGCATACCAAGGGTGCGCATCTTAGCAAAACACACGGCATGAATCTGGATGACATCTATCCCTATAGCATGGAGATTATAAGCCAGGCTCTGAAAACCTGATTTTTTTTACCCTGAAAATGACTGTTAGTCAAAATATGAAATTGTATGCATTAAATATAAGGAAGATAAGTATGAAAAGATTCTGGTTTGTATTCATACCGCTCTTGTTACTGTGGCAGGCGGTTCAGGCCCAGGCTCTGGATGAACTGATCCGGATCGGACTGAGCCAGAATCCCGGGTTGAAGGAAAAGGAATTTGCCCTGCAAAAAAGTCTGGCTCAACTGGATGAGGCCCGGGGCCGGTTTTTCCCTGCGCTGAGTATCGAAGCACGCTACTCCCGGGCAGATGGCGGCCGCAGTATTGATATTCCTCTGGGTGACCTGATGAATCCAGTTTATGCAGGAATAAATGCTACCCGGCTGGAAACAGGTCTGACCCCGATTGATTATCCGACTCTGCAAAATGAGTCAACACCGTTTCTGCGCAAGGAAGAGCAGGAAACAAAACTCCGGCTGGTTCAGCCTTTGTTTGTTCCGGCCATCTATTTTGCCTGGGCTGCTCAAAAATCCGGGACTGCAATGGCCGCTGCGGAAAGAACGATTTACAAAAGAGAACTGATCAGCCGGATCAAAACCGCTTATTTCAACTGGCAGAATAGCCTCACCGTTGTCACGCTCTACGGGGATGTGTTGAAGCTAAGCCGGGAAAATCTGCGCGTCCATGAAAAATTGGCCGGGCAGGGCATGGCTCTGCGCACCGATGTTCTTCGCCTGGAGGCAGAACAGGCCAGGCTTGAGCAGGAGGAGCTAAATGCCCGGCAGCAGTCGGAACTGGCCCGGTTTTATCTTAACTCCCTCATAAATCAGCCGCTGGAAACTGAAATTGTGGCGGTGGAAATTGGCCTTCCGATCTGGCCTCCAATTGGTATCGAGGCTAACCTGAACCATGCCCTGCAGAAGCGGGAAGAACTGGCCCAGCTTAGTCTGGCTGTTGAAAGTGACCGGCAGCTTCAGCATCTGGCCGATGCTTCCTGGCTGCCGAATATAAATCTGGTGGCGGATTATGGTACACAAGGTGAAGAATTTCATTTCACAGAAAAAGACCGCTATTGGATGGCCTCGGCGGTGCTTTCCTGGAACCTGTTCAATGGCGGACAGGACCGGGCCCGCAGCCGGCAGGCCGGATTTACCCGGCAGGGACATGAAGCGTTGAAGGAACAGGTTGAAATTCAGATCAAACTGCAGGTGCGGCAGACTGTTTTTAAAATCGAAAGTGGAGACAAGGCGGTCAGTGCTGCCATGCGGCGCAGGGAAAGCGCCGGTTCAGCCCTGAATGATGCTGAAAAAAGATTTGCCCAGGGCGCCATGCCGCTGGTTGAGTTTCTCGATTACCGCAATGAGGCCTTACAGGCCGATCTAAATTTACTGATTACCGAAAATGAACTGCAGATTGCCCGGGTTGAACTTGAACGGGTAACCGCGGCATATCCGATACAATAAGGGAGAGAATATGCGTAACATATTATTTTTTATAATACTGGCTTTGTTTGTCCAATCCTGCGGGAAAGGTCAGGCCGGACCGGAAGCGGAGAAGGCCCGGCCTCAGCCGGTACGGACTGCCATTGTTGAAACGGTTGAGTTTTCCGAACCGGTTGTAACCAGCGGTGTTTTGGCCAGGAGCCGGGAATCAAAATTGTCCTTCAAAGCCGGCGGGATAATTCGGCAGGTGGCTGTGCATGCTGGGCAGTATGTTCAGGCCGGGCAGCTCCTGGCCCAGCTCGATCTGCAGGAAATCGGGGCGTACCAATCGCAGGCCGAACAGGCTTTGAATAAAGCTGAACGCGACCTGGCCCGGGTCGAAGCACTGTTCACCGACAGCGTGGCTACCCGTCAGCAGTATCAGGACGCAAAAACAGCCCGCGACGTGGCCAAAGCCAATTTACAGATCGCTGCCTTTAATCTGGCCCATGCTTCCATCCGCGCTCCGCAGCGCGGCCGTATTCTGCAGGTAATTGGCGAGCTGGATGAACTGGTTGCCCCGGGTTACCCGGTTCTGGTTTTTGCTTCATCCGAAGCAAGCTGGAGAATTAAAACAGCGGTCAGCGATAAGGAAATGACCCGGCTTGGTCCGGGCGATCCGGCAGAAATCATTTTCGATGCGCTACCGGAAATGAAATTCAGCGGCACGGTGGAAGAAATGGCCGCCGGAGCTGACCCGCAAAGCGGCCTGTACAATGTAGAAATTCAGATCGGGCAGGGAAATGAACAGTTATTCTCCGGCTTTATAGCCCACCTGGTTATCCGCCCGCAGCGGCATCTGACTCTGCAGGCGATCCCCTTCGAGGCACTGGTTCAGAACCGGGATGGTGGTATTTCGGTTTTTGTGCCGGATGAGCAGGGTTTGGTCCGGCAGAAAAGCGTCCGGGTTTATACTTTTTATGATAACCGGGCTTATCTGCATGATGGATTGCAGGCCGGTGAGCAGGTTGTAACGGACGGGGCAGCTTATCTTTCGACCGGGATGCCGGTTGAAATTATGAATTAGGGGCCGGAGCTATGAATATCCCAAAATCAGCCCTTGAAAATCATCAGTTTACCATAGTGATGGTGGTTATGCTGGTCGCTGCCGGATTGGTTTCATTCTTTACGATGCCCCGCTCCGAAGATCCGCAGGTTTCTCCGGCCGGGAGCAGTGTGATTGTGGTTTATCCGGGTGCAGACCCGGAAGATATGGAAACCTTAATCGTGGATCCGCTGGAAGAAGCGATCAATGAACTGGAAGATATAAAGAAATTTGATTCCATTATCCGCGATGGTCTGGCCGTTTTGCAGATCGAATTTCATTCCGGATCCGATCCTGAAAAAAAATATACCGATGTTGTTCAAAAGGTCAACCGCACCCAGCCCGATCTGCCCAAAGATATCCTGAGCCTGGAAACGCTGAAATGGTCCATCACCAACGTGAATATTTTTCAATACGCCCTGGTTTCGGACAGCCTTGCCTATACTGAACTGGAAGCTCTCGCCGAAAACCTGAAAACGAAAATTTCCCGGGTGGCGGGTATCAGCCGGGTGAAAACCTGGGCCTATCCCGAACAGCAGGTGCGGATCGAGCTGGACCTGGAAAAATTGGCCCGGCTGCAGGTTCCGGTCGGCCTGGTTCAGCAAGCCGTCAGCAGCAGTAATCTGAATATTCCGGGTGGGACACTGGACATTGGACCTCGCAAACTCAATATCCGCACCAGCGGATTTTATAAATCTCTTGAGGAGATCGGCAATACGGTGGTTCTTTACCGCGGCGGCCGGCCGGTTTATGTGCGCGATCTGGGACAGGTTCGTTTTGACTATGCCGATCCGAAGCATATTGCCCGCTTTAATGGTCAGCGGGCGGTTTTTATCTCGGCCCGGCAGAAAGAAGCGACAAATATTTTCGATATTATGGGCGAGGTTAATAAAATCAGGGCCGAATTCAGCAGCACTTTGCCGGCCAGGGCTAAACTGGAAACCGTTTTTGATCAGTCTAAAAGTGTTGCCTCGCGCCTGAATGTATTTTTTTCAAATCTGTTTCAGGGTATGCTGCTGGTCGGCTTCCTGATATTTTTGGTTTACGGTTTCCGGGCTTCCCTGGTTATTGCAGCGGTAATTCCAATCGCAGTCATTATCGGTATCGGCATGACGGATCTTTCCGGTTACGGACTGGAGCAAATGTCTATTGCCGCGCTGGTCATTGCCCTTGGTATGTTGGTCGACAACGCCATTGTAGTTACCGAGAATATCGTCCGCTTTATGAAAATGGGTTACTCCAAAGCCGAAGCGGCGCACCGGGCCACAAATCAGGTTGCCTGGCCGGTGGTCAGTTCTACCCTGACTACGGTTTTTGCCTTTATTCCGATGATCCTGATGCAGAATATCACCGGGGATTTTATCCGCAGTATGCCGGTCACCGTTGTTTATACATTGATGGCTTCACTTCTGATGGCATTGACCTTCACACCGTATCTGGCCAGCCGTCTGTTGAAGGATGTTCCGAAAGTCGGTCGAACCGAACGGGTACTGGAAAAATTTGTGGTGACTGTTTACCGGCGGCGGCTGGACTTTGCCCTGCGCCACCGGGGACTGGTTTTAATTACTTCTCTTGTAATTTTTATGGGCAGTCTTGGTCTGTTCGGGGTGGTCGGGGTCAGTTTTTTCCCCAAGGCTGATAAAGCCCAGTTTATGATCAATATCGAAATGCCGCAGGGGGTAAGTCTTGATGAAACCGATGCGGTAACCCGCAAAGTGGAAACGATTCTGCAGGCGCAGCCGGATATTAAAAAATTTGCCAGCAATGTTGGCCGCAGCAATCCGCAGATTTATTACAATGTTATCGAACGGAATCCAACCAGCAATTTTTCCCAGATATATGTGGATATGGGAGAGACCGGCTTGCCGGAAATAGCACGTCGGGTTGAAGACCTGCGGCAGCGGTTTGCTGCTTTTCCCGAAGCCCATATTGAGGTAAAGGAATTCGAACAGGGTCCGCCGGTGGTGGCTCCGGTGGCCATTAAAATTTTAGGTGACAACCTGGAAACTCTGCGCAGGATCGCCGCCGATGTGGAAAAGATTTATCAGGAAAAAGATGGTCTGATTAATATCGGCAACCCATTGCGCACCTCAGCTCTTGATTTGCAAATAAAAATAAACCGGGAAAAGGCCGGCCGGTTGAACATTCCTCTTGTGGAAATTGACCGGGCGGTGCGCATGGCTGCGGCTGGACTGACCGTCACCTCCTTCCGGGATGAGGAAGGCAAGGATTATGAGGTAGTTATCAGCGGTGATAAACGCGAGTTGAAAGTGCAGGATCTTAAGAATATTTATGTCACTGCCGGCGGCGGAGTTCAGATTCCGCTGGAGCAACTGGCCTCGCTTGAGTTGAAACAGGCGCCGGGCGAGATCAACCATTTTAAACTGCAGCGGAATGTAACCCTGACCGCTGATGTCCGGCCCGGCTACTCCATCGACCGGCTGACCAAGGCGATTATTGCTGACCTTGAGGCCTATAACTGGCCGGAGGGTTATCAGTATTATGTCAGTGGCGAACTGGAAAGCCGTGAGGAATCCTTTGGTGGGTTAGGTCAGGCGGTGATTGTGGCCATGCTGGCTATCTTTGGCATTCTGGTTTTGCAGTTCCGTTCATTTCTGCAGCCATTTATAGTGTTTGCGGCGATACCGCTGGCTGTGGTCGGTTCCATACTGGCTTTGCTGATTACTGGCTATTCATTCTCTTTCACCGCATTTATCGGATTGACGGCGCTGGTCGGGATTGTGGTCAACAATTCGATTATCCTGGTGGATTACACCAATGTCTTACGCCTGGAGGGGAAAGACACGATTACAGCCGTGAAAGAGGCAGCCGAGACGAGGTTTATGCCGATATTTTTAACTACCACCACCACTATCGGCGGCCTTCTGCCGCTGGCTTTGGGCGGTGGAACGCTTTGGGCACCGATGAGCTGGACCATTATCGGCGGTCTGGGGGCATCAATGGTGTTAACTTTGCTGGTCGTACCCGTACTGTATCAGGTTTTTACACCAAAACTAATCCCGGAATCAGGAGAACAGAATCATGTTTAAACATGTTGTGATGTGGCAATTAAAGAACAGGAATGATCTGACCGCCCGGCAGGAAATGATCCGCCGCCTGAAATTGCTGGAAACTGAAATTCCGCAATTGCGGCGGCTGGAAATTGGATTGGATATGCTTCAACTGCCCGCCTCGGCGGATATTTTGCTGATCACCGAATTTGATTCTCAGCAGGACTACCTGGTGTACCGGGATCATCCCGGGCACCGGGCAGTGGTCAATTTTATAAATTCAGTAACCAGTGAACGGCGGGTGGTAGATTACGAAATATAGAATGTATATGATGGCTGTGTTTATACTGATACCGGCTCTTGCCACCACTCAATAAGTTGTGACTATTGAGCAAATTAGGCGGGAAACTGATTTGCTGCCGGTAGGGATTGGCAGCCCTGAATTATGGGCCGACCTGGCTTATGCCTTCACCCATGTCCCAAAGGCAGTGCGTCTGCATCCATCAATTGCAAAAAAGTGAAGGATAAAGTACTGATATTCGATTACTTTTTAGTGGTCAGCAATGGGTTGGTGGGAGCGGAAAGTACAAATGACGGATATGATTCAGACAATACAAACACGGATATTTTTCACTTCTGTAAAATCGGGCAGGAGATTTAATTGAGTACACCCTATTCACGGCTGCCGAAAAACTGGCAGCCTTTTCAATCTGTTTACCGCTATCTGTGCTGGACAGGAACGGGTCTGGAATTACTGACTACAGAAAATAAGCTGTCGGCTGAAGAAGTTATCCGGGCAGGAAACTGGCAGAAGGAAGAAAGGGAATGGTTTGCCTTGCCACCGGTATTTGCCGATGGTCTCTGGCTGGATAATGAGGCCATGTCGGGTGAAAATTTACCGGGAAATTTAAGGGTGGTTTTGAATACTGAAAGCTGGGTTTTGTTTGCCGCCGGGCACCCTGTTGCGGCAGAATGGGCAGGCCGGCTGTCCGCTCTGGGTTTTGAAAAAGCGGAGTTTTCAGAAAAAGAATTTGTTTTGTTTCGCATTCGTCCTGTGGCCTGCTGCGGTGTTCTGCGCTAAGGGATGAAAATCCACTATAATAGCTGAATCAATCTTGTTTGCACGAGCAGAAATCCTCCGAGCGGGCTTTAAAAAAACATTCTTTTCCTTCATCGAGCGAGAGCCAGGCCAGACCAAGCGTGCCCAGGCTGTCAGCCCAGGCAAATCCGGTTAACTCATAGACAGCGCTCCCGGCCAGCAGAACCAAAGACATATACAGACAAACTTTTGTGCATTCAGCATCAGCCAGAATAGCGGCGGAATTCAATGCCCGGCCTGCTTTGCGTTTGCCGATAATCAGCAGCCACATTGAGAAAATGGAAATCATAGCAATAACCACACCCCAAAATGTGGTGACCGGATGGTGCCCGCTCCACAGATTAAAGACAGCGGAAAAGGTTAATCCGGCGGTCAGCAGGTAAAACGCCGTACCTGTAACGCGCAATGCGCTGCGTTCAAAATCATCCCGCGAACGGTCCGGTTGGAGTTTCATGCGCCAGACCAGGTGAGCGATCCCGAAACCGGAAATCACTTCGATAAAACTATCAACGCCAAAGCCGAACAAGGCCAGACTTTCATCTTCCAGTCCCAGCCAG
>DYOS01000120.1 GCA_020720405.1 Caldithrix sp.
AGGAATTTGGAATTGGGAATTGAAGAACCCCTCAGTCGTCATCCCGCCTGAGCGGAACAAGTCTTCGAAGAATCCCGCCCATGAGGGACATGCTGATTTCTATGACCATGTCAAGTGACATTTCCATACTCACTCGTGTGTTTTATAATCAGAATGCCGGTTCGGTCCGTTTAATGCTTCAGGAGATTAGATTTATATTCGCTTTTGTGGTAAAAATTTATGTCTGGGCGGGCAAGGTCTATGCCTCACCTCTCATTAAACCAACCTGGGTGCTCTGGTCTTTATTTGGGAAATCGAGGATAAAGCGGGTGCCTTTACCCGGTGTGCTTTCAAAGGATATCCGGCCTTCGTGGGCATCCATAATATTGCGCGAAACAGCCAGGCCAATACCGGCGCCGTCTGTTTTTGTGGTAAAATACAGCTCAAATATTTTCTTCTGCGTTTCCTCATCCATACCCTGCCCGTTATCGATAACTTCTACAAAGCACCGTTTGCCGTCCCGGCGGGAGGAGATTAATACCAAACCGTCCCGTTCAATAGCCTGAAATGCATTGAGCACCAGATTAAGCAGCACCTGTTTGAGCTGATCAGCCTCACCGTAAATAAAATCGAGGCTATTGTCCAGCGAAAGCTGGACCTCAATTGAGCGTTCGATGGCCTGCTGCTGCACCAATACTACCACATCGCGGATCAGGGCATTAAGATTGAGCAGGGTCAGCTCACCTTTCTGAATCCGGGCCAGGTTTAAAAACTGACTGATGATGCGGTTCAGTCTTTGGACTTCGCGCTGCAGTACTTCCGCCGAGCGGCGGATTTTCTCATCGCCGCCCTCAGTCGACTCGTTGACTCTCGTATTCAATATCTCAGCATGGATGGCCATGGAGGACAGCGGGTTGCGGATTTCATGACCGATCGAAGCAGCCAGGTTGGCGATCACTCCAAATTTCATCGAGCGCTGCAGGTTGGTCTGCAATTCATTGTAGGATTCGACATTACGCAGATTCATCAACAGCGATGAAAGACCAGCTTCATCTTCATACATTTGCAGCGTGACCCGGCAGAGCACCGCACTCTCATCGCTGCGCAACAGGGTCATTTCCGATTCATGACGCGGATGGTGTAACCGGATCATGCGCTGGAGCAGGCTGCGCAGTTCAGGATTGTTCTCAAGCAGGCGGCGGAAAAGATGGTCGGCCGGACCTTCGCCCAACAATTTTAGCGCCGTGTCATTCATACTGATCACCCGCAGTGTGGAGTCGAGCAGGATAATTCCGTCTTTGACGGCATCGAGCAGGGCCTGAATTTGCTTTTCACTTTTTTTGTAACTGGCGTTAAGGACATCCACTTTTTCCAGAGACTGGTTAAGCGCCCTGAAGGTACTGGTAAATTCATCGTTGGAACGGTAATCGATGCGGAATGAAAAGTCGCCTTCATCCAGCCGGTCGGCCAATTGGCGGATATTCTGCAGCGGTGCCTGGTAAGTGCGTGAAATGAAGTAGAAAAAAAATACCAGCAGCGCAATTAATACCGCAGTAATCGGTAAAAAGACCTTGAAAATATCAGCGTAAAAACTAAGCAGACGGGTTTGCGAAAGCACCAGCCGTAAATAGCCGATGGCTTGCTGCTCATTATTTTTCAACGGGATAATCACATCGAGAATGGCCCCGCTGCTGCCAACGGTTTTGCGGGTTACAACCGGCCTGGTAACATTGAGTTGGGAGACTTCTTCCTTGCGGATATAACGGCGGCCTTCAACCACCGGATCGCTGCTGAGCAGGATACGTTTGTTATTGTTAATCAGCAGGATATGGAGAACGCTGCTGCCGGAGGCGGTCATGGTATGCATCAGTTCACGCAACCGCTCTTTTTCATCCCCGGTCAGATTATCCAGGTTGCGGTCGGTTGAGTTGCCGAGGCTGATTTCCACGGCATGGCCAAGAAAAAGGGCGCTTCGTTCCAGAACCTGGCGGTTCAGCCGGGCATAGGTTTGATAAACGAACCAGCCACCAAAAGCGATAGCCGCCACAAGTATTAAAGTGACCAGCAGAAAACGCCGCTGAAAAACCGTGATGCGCATGTTGCCGCCTGTTAAATGCGGTTGAAAATAAGCGGCCGCTTCTTTTTATCCAAGTTCAGTAAGCAGGTTGGACCTTTGAGCACACAAAATTGTTGTAGCATGATAATGTAGATTTCTTATATTTCAGACCAACGGCATATCTTTTTTAATCCTGGTTTATAATCCTGTGGATAGGAATTCAAGTTTTATAAAATTTTTACAGGTGAAAACATGACCCCAAAAAAGTTTTTTGACTGGCAGACAGCCGGCGGCGCCAATGACGTTATGCGCTTGGTCGATTGTCTGGAAAAGGCAGATCTTTCCTGGTGTGCTATCGGCGGTATTGCGGTCAATCACTGGGCGGCCGAACCGGTAGTTACCCAGAATGTTGACTTTGTCGTCGCTGCAGAGTCTATTGAACTTACAGAAAAACTTCTGACCGCAGCCGGTTTCATGGCTCAGCACTTCACCTGGTCTATTAATTTCCGCGGGCAGTCAAAAGTCAGCATTCAATTAAGCACAGAAGATTATTATCGGGAATTTCCAGCAAGGTCTGTACCCGCTGATATCCATGGTATTTTGATGAGAGTAGCCTCACTCGAGGATACCTTAAAGGGAAAAATTAAAGCCTGGCGTGATCCGGAAAAAAGACAAAGTAAAAAATTAAAAGACCTCGGTGATATTGCCCGGCTCGTGGAAAATAACCCGCAGGTCTGGAATTTACTCGATGCGGATCTGAAAGAAATTATCTACAGACCCTGATGCAGGAAAGACCATCCCAGCGGAGCATTATTTAGACAGAAATTTCTTAACCTGACAAGGAGAGAACCTATGCCTCATTCACAGCGGCTATTTTTATTATTTCTGATGCTGATGATTGGTTTTAACCTGCCGTCCTGCAGTCGTTTATCTGATGTGCGGCGTAACCTGCACACCGTCGAAAATTTCCAAAAAATGGACCGGGCCACGTCAGATCAGGTAAAGAAAGATTCACCCTATCTGAAAGCCCACATGCGGAATGGAAACATTTATATTTTTAAAGGGTGGTCGGTTGACAGCACACGCCAGTTTCTGCAAGGCGCCGGCTGGCAGTATAATTTGCAACGTGATGTCCGCCGTGAAGGCCGGTTTGAACTGGCCATGGATTCGGTCGCCTTACTTGAAACCAACCAGCTTGAAGTCTCCCCATCTTTTGCTTTTATGACGGTTCTGACCGGGATCAGCGTTGGTGGCACCATTGCCTGTATTTCCAACCCGAAGGCCTGTTTTGGTTCATGCCCGACCTTTTACACCACAGGCCATGATTCCCTGCAGCTCCGGGCTGAGGGATTTTCATCCAGCATTTCTCCATCCCTGGAAGCAACCGACGTCGATGCTTTGTTTATTACAGCAGACCCCGGAAAATTTGAAATCGAGATGCGCAATGAAGCCCAGGAAACACACGTCGTGCGTCAGGCCAATCTGCTGGTTGTGCCGCGCCGCGGAAATGAGCGTATTCTGGCCGATACGCAGGGCCGGTTCTGGTCCGCCCAAAGGCTTTCCCCGCCTTTAACCGCCTCCGCCCCGGAAGGCGACTGCCGGAACCTGCTCAGCCTGGCCGACGGTAAGGAAAGATTCAGCCCGGCAGATTCCACCGATTTGAGTGCCAAAGAATTTATCGAGCTTGAATTTAACAATAATCCGCAGGCGGAGTGCGGTCTGGTCATCGGCTGCCGGCAGACTCTTTTACCGACCTATCTGCTTTACCAGGCCTTTGCCTATATGGGCCGCCATGCCGGGTACTGGCTGGCCGAAATCGAACGGCAGAACCTGCGCAATCAGGAAAATTCCGTGCAGGAACTGATCGGCGGCATCGAAGTGCAGATGTTGGATAATCATGGCCGCTGGCAGACGATCAGTGAAATAAATGAGCACGGACCACTGGCCGTGGATTTTCACCTTCTGCCGCTGGGACGGCAGGAGGGCGAGCGGGTTAAAGTCCGATTGCGCCAAACCAAAGGCAACTGGCGCATCGATTATACCGCCCTGGCTGAGATGAACGGAACCGTTCAGCCTGTCCGCCTTCAACCGGAACTGGTAATAAATCAGGGCCGGCCCGATGAAACCGCCCGCCGGGTTCTCTGTGACACCGTTCAGGCTTTAACCACCCTGCCCGGTGATACATACACCCTGGTTTATAATCTGCCGGAAGGCGGCAGCGAATACGAAGTTTTTCTGGAGAGCCGCGGCTACTACCTGGAATGGATGCGTCTGGAATGGCAGGCCGAGGAGAGTGCCGATCTGTTAGCTGAGTTTTTTGCCCGACCCGAACAGGCCCTGAAAAGGATGGCGCCGGAATTCAAGAAAGTCGAAAATCAAATGGAAAGAAATTTCTGGGGGAGCCGTTATGCCAAACCGTATTAAGTTCCAGCCTGCATTTTGGTTTATATTTATACTTTTACTGAGCAGTTGCGCCCACCTTGATGTTCCCGAAGGACTGCCTTCACCGGCTGAAGCACGCACTTCCGTTTATGGCGCCTGGGTTGACCTCAAATTATTTCCTGTTTCTACCGCACAGGGCGAGTTACTGGCTGTCACTCTGGACACCCTGTATTACGCTGACACCAAATTTCATGCGGTTGCTATCCGACAAATCGTTTCCGCCCGGCTGGTGCGCTATGATCCGAAGCAGGATGACCTGGCCCTGTGGTCTGTATTCGGTGTTCTCTCCACACTTTCGCATGGTTATTATATCATTTTTAGTGGCCCGGTCTGGTTGGCTGCCAGTTATTTTACTTATATCTCCCGGCTGGAGGAACCACAATTGAACTATCCGGAAACTAATATTCTCAGGTTTATCCCCTATGCCCGTTTCCCGCAGGGATTGCCGGAGAATATCGATCGCAGTCAGTTGATTCGCCTATATTATTCAGCGGGCGAAGCCGGGTAATCAAATTGCCGGAGAATATCAATCGCAGTCCGTTGTTATGAAAACTGCCAAAGGAGAAGTTGTACTATGAACATTAGCCAGCCGGTTATTGAGATGGGGCATTCACCTTTAAGCACCGGAATTATCCTGCGCCGGTATGTACCGTTTTTTTTGATTTTATTGACCACCTTATTCAGTTGTGCCAGCGCCGGACGGAGCACCCGCGGCTTAAATGCCAGAGAACTGAATCTGAGTTACATGCCACCTTACTCCGGGGCGGTCAGATATGGGATAACAAACCGGCTCGAGGGACGGGTTTCAAGCTGGCTTGAGACGGGTGCCTTCGATTTGTACCTGCATTCACCGCAGGATGAACAAATATTAGGTTACGGTCTGGCTTTGGGCACATACGGCAATTTTTCTAAACATGTCTATTTTACATCAGGAACCCTGGGCACATCTATACATAAACGTTTTTATCCATATATCACGTATACCGCTTATTTCCCGAAGCATAAACATTTATTTGGGAGTTACGATATATCACTCGGTTGCGAGGCCAGGGTTTACAAAACTAAAAAAACAAAAATATTAATAACACTGACCCCTGAAATTATTTATGCCCCCTATTTTTATGGCTATCCCTTCTGGACAAAAATTGTGGGTACGATCGGCCTTGGCATCACCTTAAGTCCGAAGGATTAGGTGCCATTTTACAATAGTTAAATACTAATAAATCCAAAATTCTGATTGATGAACTGAATGTTGATAAAGCAATGAAAACCACTGATTTGTTATTCTGATCCTGGAAAAACATATTCCTGACGGGTGGTCAGTATCCTTCCCGGCATTTTGACTTCAATTGCCACCAATATTTTTTTATCAGAGTTTACTATTCTCAAACTGCACCGGCCACAGGCCGCGCACCGAGTTGATCAGATAAAACCTGGTACAACGATTCAAATCTTCCACCCGGATTTCTGCTTCGCGGATATTGCCCTGTTTCAGCATTTCCGCCCGGTATAAGCCCGGCAATAAACCGCAGCTCACCGGCGGCGTCAGCCATTGCCCATCAATCACACAAATAATATTGGCGATGGTGGTTTCGGTAATTTCTCCAGCCAAATTCCAAAGCAGAACATCGTCAAAACCTGGTTTTGCGGCCCGGGCTTTTTCATAAACAATACGCCGGGTGGTTTTGTGATACAGAAAGCGGTCCGAAGAATCAACCGGCGCCACGGCCAGCCCAATGCGGAACGGCTGCGGCATTGGAGACAACATTTGATTCTCCACTACAAAGGTTCCATCCACCCGGAGCAGTAAACGCACCCTCTGTGGAATGCGGGTAAATTTTTCAGCCGCCTGTTGTAATGATTGACGCAGCTTTATGTCGTCACAGGGCCGGGAAAAAAACTCCGCCGATTCAGCCATCCGCCGCAGGTGGTTCTCCATCAGAAAATAACCTTTATCCGGTGTCCAAAGCAGGGTTTCCAGCAGATCAAATTGCGGTGGCGCATCCAATAGCACCCGGGCTTTGGTATAGCATTCATCAAATTCATTCTGAGTGTCAGAATCCCAGACGATTCCTCCACCCAGCCCGTATTCAGCGGTTTGCCGTTTTTTATCGATCAGCACCGTGCGGATGGCCACGTTAAACTGGGCCCGCCCCTGCGGATTGATAAAACCAATGCTGCCGGTGTATATCCGGCGCGGCGTGTTTTCCAGCTCATGGATAATTTTCATGGTACGGATTTTCGGCGCCCCGGTGATCGAAGCCGCCGGGAAAAGGTTTTCCAGCACCTCCGCCGGCCCTGAGTTTGTCCGGCATTCGACCGTGCTGGTCATTTGCCACAGGGTCGGGTATTTTTCAATATCAAAAAACCGGGTCACCTGCACCGTTCCCGGCAGGGCGATGCGGTTCATATCGTTGCGCATCATATCAACGATCATAATATTCTCGGCCCGGTTTTTTTCGGACAGGTATAAGGCTTCGGCCCGGGCTTGGTCATCGGCCAGAGTCAATCCGCGCGGTGCAGTGCCCTTCATTGGTTTGGAAATCAGATGACCGTCGCTGAGTTCGAAGAACAATTCCGGGGAAGCCGAGCAAACCGCCCAATCTTCCGTTTCGATAAATGCGCCGTAGCCCGCACCCTGAGCTGTTATCATCCGCTGAAACAGAGGCCATGATTCACCCTGGTACGACGACCGCAGGCGGAAGGAATAGTTAACCTGGTAGGTATCACCTTCCCGGATGTACATTTTTATGTCATCAAAGGCCTGTTGATATTGGCTCTGACTGACCGTCGGCTGCCAGTTAAGACCGGGTAACTCAGAGGTCAGGTACGGTTTTGGAAATTCAAACTCCCGGGCTTCTTCGAACAGGACAAACCAGGCCAGTGGAAAATCGCCCGGCGGATAGGTTTGAAAAGCCGGATCAAAAGCCGGGGCAGCCTCATAACTGAGAAATCCGGCGGCAAATAATTTTCCATCTTTTACCCGATCTTCAACCGTTTGCAGTAGTGCCGGTAGATCTTCGGTTTGATGTGTCTGGTAGATTTGAACGGGTGAGTGAAATTGCAGCCATTTCTGAAGCCGGGCATCATACAGAATAAACATAGTTTCTTTCGGTAAAATTGGTGTTGGTCAGGGCCTGAAACCCTGCCGGCAGTTTACCATAAGAAGGCCAAAGGGTAAAAAATATTTTAGCGGGAAAGAGCCGAAATAGTATGCGCACCAGACTGAAATTAGTGGGTTACCGTAATGTCCACTCATCATCATTGGTCCATTTAAAATATAGAATTAGCGGTGATAAAAAAGTACTCTGCTTTAGTATTTTGTCTTATATTGGAAAAAATGTTTTTCCTGCATTTATAAAAAACTGGTGGTGACGAAAGGTGGCATAATAATATGTTAGGGCTCTGGGAATACATCTATGTCCGATGAAAAAGAAGTCGAGTACTACGCTGCCAAAGCAAACGCTTGGTTTAACACCAAGCTTGAATATGACAAAAGCCTCTTGGTCTTGTCTGCTGGTGCAATTGGGCTGCTCATTACTTTACTTACTACGGTCGGCGTTAATTCATTCTCACTGTTGTTCGTTTTCTTCGCGGCAACGACGAGCTTTGTTGTCTGCCTCTTTGCAGTCCTGGCAATATTCTCGCGTAATGCAAAACACCTGGAAGAACTGATTGCGGGAAAAAGAACAAATGATCCAGTTCTTGGCTTCCTGGACTCACTTTCCATTTATAGCTTTATCATCGGCATCATCCTAGCAGCAGTAATTGGCTTGGCTTCTGCCACTAGTGAAGTTTTAAAAAAGGAGATAATCGTGACAAAAGAGAAAGAGACAAATCAAAGCAACGTACCGTTGCGAGAAAGTTTTAACGGGGCTACCAACATTGCCCCGCAAACCACGGATACTCTTAAAAGGAGTTTTGACGGTGCCCAAAACGTGGCTCCTCCAAAACAAGATTCTGGAACACCAAACTCATCTGGTGGTTCTACGTCTGGCCAAACACAAAGTACGGATGGTGGTAACGGCAAGAAAAATACGCCCTAACAACACCATCAACTCGGACGTGCAAAAGCGCCGCTTCGCTCTGCTTTTGCACGCCGGTTA
>DYOS01000246.1 GCA_020720405.1 Caldithrix sp.
TGGTTCATCTGCTCTCAGCTTTATTCCTTCGTATGGGCGCAGAACCGCGCTTCATCAACTCCTGTTATCCTGTCAAAAATTCTTTGTCCACAAATTAACACGGAGAAAAACTCCCTGGCTGTTTAGTTTTTTATTACCTGCTATCTTATCCTCTTTGCCCGTAAAATGCCTTATGGTTAATCCATTGAAATAATTAAAGGCAATTCATAATACTGTCGAATAGTTTTAAAATAATATCCCGTGGAGCAGGCTTTGGCCAAAGCAGATGAGAATAAAATTAAAGTGCTGATTGTGGAAGATGTCAGCTTTATCGGCCTGATTATTCAGCGCATTCTCGCCCCCTGGGCAAAATGCGACTTTGCCGTGAATGGTGTAATGGCCATTGATTCCTACACCCGGGCCATCGGCGGAGGCAACCCCTACGACCTGATCTGCCTTGATCTGCTTCTTCCCGAAATGGATGGTTTTGAAGTCATGGAGAATATCCGCAAATTTGAAAATGACATCGGCATTGATGAAGAAAACCGGGTCAAAATCTTAGTAATAAGTACGTTCAACGATGCAAAAACCGTATCCAAAGCACGGCGCATGGGCTGCGACCGCTATATCAGCAAACCGTTTAACCGCCATAAAATTCTTGAAGAAATCGCTGCCATGAATCTGATCACCCTGCCCGAACCCAAACCGGAAAGCTGATTATTCACCCCGGCACAGACCGGCACCATAATTTTAGTGCTCATGCTTCCCTGACCATTCCGGTTTTCATTCTTAATAAAATAAGGTTTTATGATTTTAAGACGGTACCTTGAGTTTTTTCTTTTATACATCCTGCTGCCTGGGCTGCTGCTGATTTACCGCCTGCAGGTAAAAAGCTTCCTGATCCCCATTCTGCTGCTTTCCGGGATTCTGATCTGGTTTGTACTGCGTCGTGACCCGGCTTTTCCTTCCTGGCAATTAGGGTTTTGTACAAATTGCCAGTCTGAGTTTTTTCATATTCTGATCCGGTTTGCTGCCGGCGCATTGCCGGTTACACTCTGGGTTTACCTGACCCAACCGGATAACTTTCTCAATTTACCACGGCAAATGTTTTTTCTCTGGCTGATGATCATGTTTTTTTATCCGCTGGTCTCGGTCTATCCGCAGGAACTGATCTACCGGGCTTTCTTTTTCCACCGCTACCGGGTTTTATTCAAAAGTGATACAAAAATGATCTGGGTCAGCGCCCTTTGCTTCGGTTATGTTCATCTGATTTTCGGCAACTGGATTGCCTTTGTCATGAGCAGTATCGGCGGCTATTTGTTTGCCCGAACCTATAGCCGGACAAAATCGCTGCTGGTTACGGCACTGGAGCACGGTCTGTGGGGGGATTTTATTTTCAGCATCGGGCTGGGTTCCTATTTTTATTCGGGCTATATTCATTAGGTGAAACCTTTGCAGAATGCCCTGATTGGTTAGTCTGTACAAAATAAAGAATCTGTTAAACCCGTATATCAGGCTGTTGCAGAAGGGCCGTTTTTACCTGTCATCTCCGATTTATCGGAGCCAGGTTTCCG
>DYOS01000014.1:0-5974 GCA_020720405.1 Caldithrix sp.
CCATTCAAGAGGCAGAAGGGGGATTTTTTATTAGAATTTTATTGGCGTTGAATCTTGCTTAAAATCACCAGCAAATGCCCACTGCCTGTCAAGTGACCACCTGTGGCAACTTAGATATTGTAGCTTGTCAGGCTTCTCTTCCCGGCCGGGCAGAATTTGGTATATCTGGATAAAGTGCAGCAATTACTACAAAACGGAAGCGGTTTTACACCTGCTTCCGTTTTTAATTTAAACCCACTACAAAGTTTTACCAGCGGTCGCTGCCGCCCTGAGCTTTCTCTATTCTGTCTGCTTCCGGTACAACCCAGATATTATTTTTAATTTCAAGTTTTACCTCATCCAGATAAACCGCTACACCGCTGCCGCCGGGACGGAAATCGGTCACAATATCAACATGCTGGGCCGAACGATTCAAATGTCCTGCGCCAAACAGTTTTTCCAGGAGCGGTTTGCTTTGCTCTGCAGCCGGATCGCTGACGTAACATTCCGGGTAGCTGGCGCCGATGGCGATATGCAGTGTACCGCCAACCTTCTCCACAAACAATGGATGTTTAAGCACTTCTTCAATGCCATTATTCATCCCTAAAGCTACTTCGCCCAGGCGGTGCGAACCTTCATCTGTCTCAATAATTTTAGAAAGTGTTTCTGCCCCCTGCTCTGCCGAATATTTAACAATCTTCCCCTTTTCAAATTGCAGATAGATGCCCTGAATGGTCGTGCCGCCGTAGGCCACCGGCAGATCGATAAAAATTTCGCCGCTCACCGTTTCGGCATTGGGTGAAGTAAACACTTCCCCATCGGGGAAATTACGTTTACCGGTACATTTAATCACATTGCGGCCATTGATATCCATGGTCAACTGCATATCCTGGCCTGTTTTGGGATGCCGCGTCTGAATACGGATTTGTTTGCTCTTGTCCATCAGCCGATAGATATCTTCCTCCACCGCATCGAGCAGGCGGGGATCAACCAGCGAGGCATTAAGGATAACCTGTGTGTAACGTTCCAGGCTCATGCCTTCCAGATCGGCAAAGCCCTGCGTCGGGAAAAGTGTCAGCACCCAGGGTTTGAGCAGACGGATACCTTTGACCGGCTCGTCCGCCCTCATAATTGCCGCGCTGGTTTCATCAGGCAGGTTGGCATACAATTTGGGATTTTCTGCACCAAGCACCTCAATGAATTTGGTCATCGCTTTATAACGCTCGACATGCCAGGCGGGTACACGGGCGGCCTGTTCGGGCTTGCCATGGCGGGCCAGTGAGGCGCTGAAAACTTTACCCCGGTCATTGTCCGGCGGAACAAGGTTAAGATCAGCAATGGCGCCGGCAGCAAAAATTTTATCCTGCAGCACCGAAAGCAGCGGCCAGGTAATATGTTCACCTTTCAGCATGACCACATCGGTTGGTTTGATTCCGCCAAGGGAATAGTCCAGTAAATAATCAGCCCATTTTTCCAGGTCTCTGCGCTCAATCGTATTGGTCATTCGTTCCTCCTTTATTCAATTTGCCGGAAGTTAAAAAAATCCCGCTATATTTCATATCGGCAGTCAGAAAGACAAATCCGGAAGGGACTATTCGCCAATATGCCTTGTATTTTAAAAAGTGTTCTGCTGAATTTGCCTTGTATTTTAAAATCAATCGCTCTATTTTTGCCTTGTATTTCAAAAAGGCTCTTATGGAAAGACTAATCATTTCTGAATTGCTAAACTGGAAAAACTCCCCGGGACATAAGCCGCTGGTTCTGCGTGGTGCCCGTCAGGTCGGTAAAACCTGGCTTGTTAATCATTTTGGAAGGCAATATTTTTCTGGCCGTATCCACACCGTCGATTTGGAAAAAAGAACGGATTGGCATCGAATATTTGAGAAAAATCTGGATCCCAAACGAATCCTGTCTGAACTTGAATTGTTTTTGGGCCAAAATATCACACCCGGAGAGGATCTTCTATTCCTGGATGAAATACAGGCTTGTCCGCGGGCACTCCAATCTCTTCGTTATTTTTATGAAGAATTGCCTGAGCTTCACATTATCACTGCCGGTTCACTTTTAGAATTTGCCATGAAAGAGGTTTCCATTCCGGTTGGCCGGGTTCAATTTTTGAATGTTTTCCCTCTCACCTTTATCGAATTTTTAATGGCTGGCCATCAGAATAAATTAATTGATTTTATATTTCAGCCGGAATTGGTCAATGAGAATATTCACCACCTGCTTACTGAACATTTGCGAACGTATTTTTTTGTCGGAGGTATGCCAGATTGTGTGAAAACATATTGGGAAACCGGCAAACTCCGGACTGTAGGTGAAATTCAAACGCAACTTATTGGGACTTACCGGGCAGATTTCCAAAAATACTCGCCATTTGTAGATAAACGATGTCTTGATACTATCTTCACCCAAACTGCCCGCCGCGGCGGATCACAAATAAAATATGCTGCTTTGAGCAGAGACTTTTCTCCGCCAACTAATAAAAAGGCACTTGACCTTTTAATTATGGCCAAACTAATCCGGAAGGTTCCGGCTGTCGCTCAAACCGGTATTCCTTTAGGATTTGACGCTTCTGAAAAGAAATTTAAAGCCCTTATGCTGGATATTGGTTTAATGCAAAGATTGTGTGATTTGAATATAAGCGAGGAGATGGCCCAGGCTGATTTACTAAATATTTATCGCGGTACTTTAGCCGAACAGTTTGTCGGGCAGGAATTAACCGCTTCTTTAAAACAGGATTTTTTTTATTGGAGCAGAGAGGCCAAAAGCAGCACTGCTGAAGTTGATTATATTTTCCAGCAGGGAGAAAATATTATTCCAATCGAAGTAAAAAGCGGTGTTTCCGGCAGATTACGCAGTTTACAATTACTACTTCAGCTCAATCCGCAGATTGAGTCCGGCTATGTGTTATCAGGCCGGATATATGCAAAGCTGGAGAGTCAAAAGCTGGTCTTTTATCCGATCTATTCTGCGGCTGCTTTGGCTGGTGGTGCACGGCCTATCCATAAATAATCCTTTTTGCAGAAAGCTGATGATAAAGAACTGTAAAATAAAAAATAGAAATGGAAAAGTAATAAAGATCCCGCCGGCGAATTACCGGCGGGATTGCCTGAAACTAATTCTTCTTAACCTTAAAACCCTGTGGTGTGCCCGGTGCTGAGGTATCCTGGGTGCCGGATACAGAAATACTGAAAGTATGGGCACCGTTCAGAGTCGTTTCAAAATAAAGCGTACCAGTGGCCGTATTGGTGTCCACTCCTTTGTAATCCCATAATTCGATTTCCGGTTCGGTCACTATGGTCAGAGTTGTTGTTGAGCTGTTATGCACATCATCAATTTTGTAAGTGGTATAGGGTTTCAGACCGGTTATGATGTGTTTGGTTTTGCCCTGACCATTGACATCATAGGCAAAGGCATTGGCATTCACTCCATTGCTGTAATTGAATAAGGCAACCACATTACTGTGCTGGGCGGACTCCCGTTCGATCCATGCGCCCTGCATACTGCTTCCGGACTGCAACAGGCTGACATTGGTCATATTGGCTACAAAATCAGCATCTGCAGTTTGGTAAACATTCAGAAAACGCTCATTGGTTGAGAAGGATTGCGGCTTTACGCTGACCTGCCAGCGATGGGATTTTATAGCCAGGTGCGCCTGGCGTTTCATAACTTCACTATCCATCTGGGCAACGCGGGTTACTTCAATCCGGGCCAGAGATGGCAGCAGGGTTTTAACAAAGGCCACGCCATGCGCAACACCGCCGCCGACATAACTTTGTGTGCCGCCGTCATTATCAAACTCATCGCCCGTGCTGTTGAGCTGGGTCAGAATGATATTACTTCCATTATAGGCTGTGCCTTTGCGGTCACTGGTACTAGTTCCGGTAGTAATATTTTCCGATGTTGTAAAACCCGAGGCCAGAGGCACCCACGGCATATGATAAACCCATTCCGGTTTTGTTGTCGAAGAAGTCCGGTCGTAGACAATCAGAAACTCGGAATCGGTTCGTTCATTTTCGCCAGGCACCCAGATATACTCGCGGCTGTGCTTGAAATTGTCAGCCAGACTGCGATCGCGCCGCGAGCGGATCTGATAAAAGTAGCCGTCCCGCATTGTAATCTGTTCAATACCGCCCCAGTCAAAATTTCCCTGACCGGTTGCCGCCGACTTTAATTCCGCCGGTGTATCCATGGTACTCCGGTTGGCTTCATGTCCGCCTTCAAAAAAAACAACATTATCCTCATGGGCACCCACATAATTTTCGAGATTGCCGTAACCACGGTGGCCAACATTCCGGGTACCAAATAACTCCCCGTGCTTCACCATGCCAAATCCAGGGTAATCATCATTTCCGTCATGACCATCGTACAGGAAATGAGAGTCGGAAATTTGCAGAACCGCGTCCGCATTGCTGTCAAAACCGGTCCGGGCATGGAACAGACCAAGATTTTTTGACCAGTTCCATTTTTTCATCTGCAGGTCCTCCGGTGTCACCGGGCTGACCATGCGGTAGGCGCCAAGAAATCCCCAGTTATAAAAATGAAGATAGTCCAGCCATTCCACTTCGTATTCATCGATCATGTGACGCATCAGCCCGGCTTCCTGAGTGCGGCCGCCGTTGTACAGTGAGCGGACCAGAAACAACATTTGCTCGCGCATCGAACCGTGTTCCAGAGAGGTATCTGTGGTGGAAGCATCACCGGTCATCATGTAACAATAAAAATCGTTGAAATATTTATGGGGATCGATGGCATAGTGCATAAATTTGGCATAATTGACCATGGCATTTCCGGGAACAGTGCCGGACTGAGCCATAAAATTTTCGCCCGTGGCGGTGAACCAGGCATCGACCTGCAGAAAGTGGGTGCGCGGATGCCACGATGAATAACCGATCCATTCGGAGAAACCGCCGCCCTCACCAGCTACAAAATTCATAGCATCGAGGTAGCCGTAATTGAGCATGACATCGTTGAAAGACTCAACCGCATGGTCTGCCTCCGTGTCCATCAGCCCGTCGCCCCAGAAAGCCAGACCGATATACCAGGCATAGCAGCATTCAAAATACTTGGAGCTGAACATCTGCTCCGGCTGAATATCCGGATTAGCGATTGAATGTGTAAAAACCTTGTGGTTAATCGTGCGGGTCTTCATCAGATTGGCAATCTGGGTGCGCTGAGCCGGCGTCTGGTAATGGTACGTCCAGTCATAGACCAGCGCCGCGACATAGGAAATTTCATCACCCGAGTTCAATCTGGAAATCAGCCGGTTGATAGCCCGCGAGGCGTAAGACTCCAGGCTGATCGGGTATGAGACTCCGGAGACTTCACCGATCATGGCAATAAAAGCCTGGTGAACCATCAGGGCACGCAGCGGATCATGTCCGGATTCATACAAAACATTATACGAATCACCATCGCTGGTGCTGTTAGCCCAGTTGACATAGGACTGATATTCATTAGTGAAATGCTGACCAAGCGCTGTATTAAGTGCAGCTTTTGTTTGCGGTGTAACATGCAGCCGGGGGTGCTCATGGTTGGCCATTGCCGAACCGGCCTTCGGCGTATAGGCAAATAGCCCGGCGCTAAAGAAAAATGTAAAAATACTGATCACCAGGAACACCCGGTTCAGTTGAACGGATTCCGGAAAGCTTGTTTTATCGTGATTCATGTAAACCTCATGAAGTTTTTTTTATAAGTGCAGGTTCGGCTTTTTCAAAATCAATGCCATGGCCGTTAATAAGATCCGGCGCCGGAAAGAAGTCTTTTAAAAAGAAAATCAGCCACCGCTGGACACCGACGGAATTCGGAACTGGAAATTGAAGAACCCATAACTTGTACCGCACCTGCGGAAGAGAAATCTTCTGCCTGGCATTGTGGAGATTTCTCATTCATCTCGCTCCTTCGAAATAACAACGGGATGAGCACTCCTCAGGAACCTGTCCCTTTCATACGGAATGACAGGTAAAAACAGACTTTCTGCAACAGCCGGCCA
>DYOS01000014.1:6074-39921 GCA_020720405.1 Caldithrix sp.
GTAATCCGGGCGTTGTTAGCCCAGGTGAATTGTTCTACGGTTTGGCGCCGGGCTGCCTTTCCCAAACGGAGACGCAGCTCACCATCACCAAGCAGCAGGAGTAATTTTTGACGGATCGAATCCGCCTGATCCGCAGCAAACAAAACACCGGTCTGACCATCGCTGATAATATCGCGGATGTTTGGTAAATCCGGTGCCAGAACAGCTTTTTCCATGGCCATGTATTCCAGAATTTTCATCGGCGATGAATAGGGTGTAACATGCGGACTAATGGCAATATCAAACATGGCGATATAATTCTGTATTTCATGGTGGGGAATCCGGCCCAGAAAACGGATCACATCCTCGTTTCCATTGGCTTTGTTATAAGCCACCAGTTCGTCAAAACTCGGACCGTCACCAAGAAAAACCATAGCCGCATTATGTTTACGCAGGTCAATTTCATTGAGCACATTAATCAGCTTGTCGATGTTATGCCATGAACGCAGAATACCAACAAAACCAATAATAGTTTTCCCCTCCAGACCCAGTTTCTTTTTCAGTTCACCTGCATTCAAGGCCGGATCAAAGCGCTGCGCATCCGTGCCGTTTGGCAAAACAGTGACCTTGTCTGTGTTCAAACCATAACCAGCGATAATTTCTTTAAGCGGTGTTGAGACAACAATAATGCGTGGTGCTTTTTCAAATATTTTACGTTCGCCGTATTTGGAAAGCCAGGGGAAGTACAGTTTTTCATACATCCGTTTCTGAATCGAATAGGGTGAATTGACTTCGAGAATCAGCGGCAAACCGGTTTTTGAGGCGGCCCACAAAGCGGCAAAACTGAAATGTGCATAGCGATCGTAGATAATATCCGGCCGGAAAGACTTTATTTCGGCCAGCAGCATTTTCAAACCTTTCAGGTTATAAGCTACCTCGGCCAGTTCATAAACCGGTTTCGGGATGCGGTTTTTAATCTTATCCCATTTCGATTCATGGGCGTTCTGGGACGAGCGGAACTGCGTCTGTTGTCCGACCAGCGAAACAACCCGCACCTCATGGCCCTGTTCTTTCAGACAATTGACAATGGATTGAATATGGATGCCCTCGGCGCCATCGCCCAAAGTACGGTGGTGATAAAGAATGCGCATGGATTACCTTTCTACCGGCCGGAAAAGGCGCGGCGGATAAGCTCATTTTCCGTGGTCAGTGTATCGGGGATGGGTGGCACCGGCAGGTCTTTTTTTATCTGCTCAAGATGATCCGTAGCATACAACATTTTCTCAACCATATCATCAATGTTCAGATTATCATATTTAATAACGCCCTCCGGACGTGAGCCGTTTTCACAGGCCACAACCGGCGTTTTAAGACTAAGTGATTCCAGCACCGAGCTGCTTACGCCGTCTTTATACGGTGTACGCAGATAAAAGGCAGCCTTGGAGAGAACGGTAAGAAACTGGTCGTGATCCATATCGCCGGCAAAATATACCGCATCCAGAAAACCCAGTTCTTCCATGGCATTTTTAATTTTTTCTGAGCCAAGCGTCTGGCCAAGCATAATCAGCCGGCTGTCCGGCCGCAGCTGGTGAAAGCGGGCAAAGGCCTGCACCATTTCCTCCAGAAAAAACTCCGGGCGATAGGCCGCATAGCAAACCAGCGCCGGGTAATGATTGCTGAAAATGGCTTCCAGTTCAGGGGCCAGCGGTTGGGGATCGTAGGCCATATATTGTTTGCTAAAAGCCTGGATCGGGAAAATTTTTTCGCCGCGGATGCCATAACTCATGATATTTTTTTTCACGGCCTCATTATTACAGACAATGTATTTGGCTGCGTTGAAAATGTATTTATAGACGAGTGTCAGTTTTGGCGCCCGGTCTTTTGGGAAATAAAGCTGAACCGGACCGGCATGAAAGGTAATAATCGGCCGGCGCAGGGTTAGCAGACTGATGGTCAGCGAAAGAAAGGTCAGCAAAAATCCCTTTGGCGAATCGCCATTGAGATGATGATGGATCAGGAATCCCTTCAGGCGGAAGGCCAGCACTTTGCGCATATAATCGAAGCTGCCCAGCACCGGCACAAAATCGTGCCCTTCCAGAAAACGGCCTTTACCGATATTTAGTACCTGGCAGTCATCACCGGCAGCATCCATCTGTTTTTTAAGAAAATAGACGCGCATACCCCAGCCGGCCCGGGGCGGCGGATAGGAGGTAATATGCAGAACTTTGGCCGGTTTATATTTCGGTGACTGGTTTTCCATCAAGCAAGCTCCTCTTAAAATTCATTAAACCAGTAGGATTTGTTCTCCTGCCCACCGGCCAGATCAAGGCGGTTAAGACCGGCCACAGGCTGGTTATCTTTTTCGACAACTACTGCCCAACGCTCACCAAGCCCGGTGGTTGCTTCCGGGAAAACCTGATAAGTACTGCCGGACAATTCAAACTCATAATGGCCATTTGATTTTTTTACTGTAACACTGTTTTCGCCCCGGCCGGGGATAAGAAGGGTGACCAGGCGAAGCGGGAGGTTTGTTTCAAAGCGGTGGCTGATAACCGGCGCCGGCTGCACGGCCCGGTAGGTCGGTGAAACCCAGCCGTCCGGGGCATTTTCACCGCCGCGGACAATCCGGGTTTGAGCGGGCTTTTCCGTGTGCAGAACCAAAGTCAGGTTTGCTGTCCGCCCTAACATAACAAGCAATGCTTCCCCTTCCTGGCGGATATTTACCGCCGGGTCGCAGTGCCAGAATTGTTCGATCCGGGTTGGGGCAGTTGTACCGTTCCGGGAAAAAACGTCATCAATGACGATCCAGAAAGAATTGTTGACAAACGCAAGTTGCCGGCGGTGAACCGGTTGACCAGGTTCGCTGGTGTAGCCATAATGTTCACCGACAAATCCGCTGAGCACATTACCGCTGAACCAGTTGATTCTGCGGAACTGCGGTGCCCGGCTCCAGACCAGTATGCCGCCTTGTCTGGCCTGTGATTTTTCATTGATGGTCAGCGTATTATGAGCGGCGGTACTGCGGAAATAACTATGCCAGTTGAAATCGCCGCGGTAATTTGAAAACCCGGGATCGATCAGGAATGACTCGCCGAAAACCGCTAATTCAACGGCCAGTTCATCGGCATGGCCATGCGCAGCGGAGGGCGTGTCATCATGAAAAACACCGTGCGCCAGTGGTCCGCAATCGATCATGGCGAAATGACTGTCCGCCTCCTGCCCGGAACGGAAAACAGCATAACCCGAATCGGCCAGATCGGCATTCAGTTCAACCGGTGTCTGCACCGCCAGATTGCGGTAGGCTTCAAAATCCTGTTCGGGCAGCAGCCAGAACAATTCTTCCGGCAGATACCCGGCCCGCCATTTCAGATCCGGGCGGTTAAAAAACACTGCGCCGAGGGCCTGGAAAAAGCGGAAATCCCAGTTCATCGGATCGGTAAAGTATATGGAACGGGCGTCATCAATATCGCCCAGCCAGGGCAGACGGCCATCGGGTTTGGTAATTTTCAGAATAAAATCGAGTGCCTGCCTGCTGCGCCCGGCGATAACCGGATCAACCGGCTCACCGGCCAGCCGTTTAAAGGCCATTGCCTGCAGATAAAAACCCAGTGTGAAATGGTGGTAAAACGTGGCCTGTTCAACACAGCCGCCATCGGGATGAAACTGGCGGTTGACCTGGTCGGTCAGAATGGCACCGGCTTTTTTCTCAAAGCGGGCCGCATCCCGGAATTCGGGAAAAATATAACCGGCAAAGTACAAACCGGCCGTCTCACCAATCAGGTGGTTGTATGGGCTGAAATAGATAGACAGGTTCTCGTCGAGAAAACGGGCACTGAGGTAAATCAGCTTAACCAGCCGGAAAAGAACGGATTGGTCGGTGTCCCTCGAACTAATGTAAAAATGCAGGGTCCAGATTAAAGCACTGACCCGCACGCCGACTTCCAGGGCGCTGGCCCAGGCGATGCCCTGTTTGTAGGGATTTTTTTCTATCCAGTCGAGCAATAGATTTTCCAGCTTTGTTTTGTATTTCCGCTCACCGGTCAAATAAAAGGCTTTGGCGATTTCGATCAGGAACTGCAGGCGGTTTACTTCCCAGACGTGTTTGACATCTCCGGCATTGCGGTTGGTAAAAATATCGATTTTCCGGTAAAAACCGGCTGGGTACGGGTTTAGTGAAATGGGGTCGGACTGCCAGGGGATGGGATCGGGCAGTTGAAATTCAGCGCCGAGGAAACGGAATTTGTGTTCCAGAAACTGATCTGCCCGCTGAATCGATTTTCTGAATTCTTCCGGAAATAACTCCCGGAAACGGGCGGTTTCTTCCGCACCAAGCGGACGCCCCGGACGGCGCATAAAGGCTGGATTGTTCAGCAGCGCCGCGGCATCTTTTTTAAACCGGACAAAATTTTCTTTTCCGCTGATAAACTGGAAATCATCACTGGTCAGCCTGGAAAATTCACTGCCGGCCCGGGCTAGTTCCTGGCGGATCCGAATCTGCTCCCGAAGGCGGAAACTGATTTCACCGGGCGACATGCTGAGCACTTTTTTAACTTTATGAATCAAGTCCTTCTCCTACAGTCTTTTTCAATTCCCTTAAAATGCGGAATACCAGCCAGCGGTTGTACAGGTTTTCATCAAACCGGTGCTCCCAGTAGCGGGCAGTTTTCCCAAGATGGTTAATGGCATGGGTCAGATAATAAATTTTAAACAGAGGATTCCGGTTTAAACCCGGTTGACCGTAGCCATCCAGAAAGGCCTCTTTCAGATGATCCAGATACAATTTGGAAAAAATCGGTTTATAGCGCAGCAGTTCTATCTGATGGCAGAAACGGCTGACGTCTTTAAAGACTGGACCAGGCACCAGCGGTTGAAAATCAAGGACGGCCATTTTACGGGAGTTGAACATGATATTATTCAGCGTGAAGTCCGAGTGAATAAACTGTTGGTATTTCTGCCCATCCCGAACGGAATTCCATTCCTTTTCGAGATAATGAAGGCAATCGGTTTTAAATTCAACGGTCAGCTTCAAACCGGGATTTGCAATCAGTCTGTCGAGCCTTTCCTCAACATAACCGGTTATCTGCTCCAGCCGCAACGGCTCATCACTCAAACCCGATTTTAAGCCATGCAGCCAGGCCAGCCATTGTCCGGCCATTTTTACCTTGCCGAGAACAAAATTTTTCAGGTTGGCCGAGCTGTAGAACAAACTGGCTTTTTCAATATAGGTCCCCAGATTTATGCCATCGAATTCCTCGGTAATGATGACCAGACGGTTGTGGTCATAATACAAGGGATGAATAACCGCAAACTGAGGATGTGCAGAAAACAACGCATACCAGTGACCCATGGCCTGGAATTCCTGCTCGGTAAAATCAGAGACTTCGTCACGGAGCTGCCGGATATAGGTTTTCATATAGACTGTCCGGCTGAGATTTTTAGGGAGGGACAGTGAAATTTTAAAAACCACCGATTTTGGTCTGGGCAGAACTGTAACTACCCGAAAAGCACTGATTTCTATTTTGTTCTGCAGGGCTAACTCGGACAGGATGGACTGGAGATCGAGTTTGAACAGATCGATGTATTTTTGAGCTTTGGCCGGTATGGCGCTTTTCATAAATCCTTCCCAAAAACAGCCGGTGCAAAATCCGACCGGGCAAAACAGGCAGATAAAATTTGTTTAGTCGTAGCTGTACTCACTCCGGAAGAAACCAGAGATCATAGCTTTAAACTCGGCCCGACTAAGCTGATGCGAGATATTAAACCGGGACAGAGCATACGGATTTGAGCCGATATGATTAAACCCTTTGATCTGCGTGGCGGCGGTGGCGTAGCCCAATCTTTCCAGTAGTCTGAAATGATTTTGTCCGAAATTACCCGGGCTGCCATTGGGATAGCTAAAATGCCGGCAAACCTGCCCGGTATGGTCTTCGATCAGCTTTTTTGAGATGGTTAGCTCGGTTTCAGCCTGTTCCTCCGGAATCATGTTGAGCAGCATGTGCTCATGGGTGTGCGATCCGATAATCATGCCCAAATCACTCATGGCCTGTACTTCGTCCCAGTTCATAAACCGGTAGCGGTCGGCATCGATTTCCGGGCTGAGATTTTCGGTTCCGGTTTGTTTTTTTATCAGGGCCATTATCTCTTCAGCTTCACTGAAAGTCTTCTGTTTCAGGTAATTACGGATTTCCACCGAGGCCTTTAATTGTCCGGCCGGGGTGCTCAGGTCAAAGAGATGCTCACGATTCAGGGTTAATGACAGCGATTTTACAGCGGTAAAAATCAGCGCCGCTGTAATAAACTCGGTCCAGAGCAGGCGGTTTTTCCCGATGTAACCGGTGTTGATATAGAAAACAGCAGGAACATTGTTTTCCTTCAGCACGGGCAGAGCATATTTAAAATTATTTGTAAAACCGTCGTCAAAAGAAATAAAGGCATAGCGGCCGTTTATGCGCCCGGAAGTAAAAATTTGTGAGAGGTCCTCAATGGAAACCACATCATACAGATTCTTCAGAATTTTTATCTGACGGTCGAAATGGCGTGTAGTAACACAGTTGCGGTAGTCGTAGCGTTGGAATTTTTCCGATTCCGGAATGACTGAATGATAGGTTAGCCCAACCACCTGCTGCTGAAATGTGGCGATTCGTTTACGGGTAAAACCAGCCAGATCGAGCCCTGTATAATACAAATTTTTCAGAAAGGATTTCGGTTTCATCTCAGACTTTTCCTTGTGCTGATTTTGCCAAATAATCGTCCGGCCTTAGTCCCGAAGGTTTCACTGAACACCTGCTGGATCTCCGGAAATTTAAACAGGTACACACCAGCCAGGTAACCAATCAATGAAAAACCGGAAATCAGGCTTAGTTCGAATACATCATTTTCCGGCAGCATGGGCAGCAGCCCGTAAATGGCGCCCAGAATAAAAACAGTCATCACTATATTTATGGCCAGTGCATGTTTTATGGCCGACCAGAAATTAAGCCAGGCCCAGCCGGTATGTTTTTTAAAATGCAGGCCGTTGAAGAACAAAGTAAAGATGGAAGTAAAAGCCACAGCTCCGGCAACCCAGTCGATGCTGATCCGGGCTGTCCATAGAACACCGGCGGTCAGGATAAGCAGGCTGTAAAAATAGGCTTTGGTTCGCTCCTTAACTAATCCCTTGGCCAAAAGAGCCGGATTGAAAATCTGGGCAATAGAATTCAGGAACCCGGAAATACACATGATTTGTGTCGGGACAATGGTCGGCTCCCAGCGCTCACCATACAGGAATAAAATCAATGAGGGTGCAGCAAAAAAAAGCCAGGTCATCAGGGGCAGACTGATCAGCGAAACAGAACGCATAACTTTATTCATGGCATTGATCAACCGCTCATTCTGATCCTGCATCCGCGAATAGGTTGAAAACAAAACGGCATTGATCATATCGGCGATCCGCTTACGAGGTGCATTCATCAGGTTAAAAGCACGCTCATAAAAACCAAGCTGGGCGGCGCCCAGGAATTTGCTGATCATGAAGTAATCAATATTGTTAATAAAATAATTGATATAGCTGTAAACATTCATCCAGGCACCATAGGAGAACACATCCTTAAATACAGAGCGGTCGATGCCAAGCTTGGGTACCCACCTGGTATAGGCATAAAAACCGATGACAAAACTTGCCTCCCCAACCATATTACCGATGACAATACTCCATACACCCATACCGAGCATGGCCAGGGGAATCGGCAGCAGAAAATGGATCATGCCGGCGGTCATGCTGATCAACGATTCTTCTCTGAAACGCATCTTTCTTTTCAGAATAGAATTGGGCACACTGTACAGGCTGGTAATAATAAAGATAAAAGAAATCACCCGCAGAACCTGGATCACCCTGGGCAGGAGATCGATATCGTTTTCGTTTGTAATCAGACCGGCCAGGAACGGTGCACCAAAAAAGATAATTGAGGTGATGGCGAGGGCGAACAGGAAACTAAGGGTGAATGTTGTTTTAACATGCTCATCTTTCAGATCTTTGATCTGAATCAGCACCTGAGTGAACCCGAAATTTCCGATACGCTGGGCAAAGCGGGTGACAATCAGGGCCATCCCCATAATACCGAAGTCTTCCGGGAAAAGAATCCGGGCCAGTACAATGGAGGCTAAAAAGCGGGAACCCTGATTACCTAAAGTGCGGATAACATACCACAATATGCCTTTGCGGGCTTGCTCGCCAAGGGAATCCTTTGTTGTATCCTGATCATTGCTCATAAATTTTATGCTTTTCCCATACTGTTTAAGTAAAAGTTCCGGTATGCGGCTATCATGGCCGGCAGCGAAAATTGCTCCCGGGCGAGATTCAAACCAGCCCGACCCATTTCTTCCCTCAGCCTGGTATCGGTCAGAATCCGGCGCAGATATTGTGATAAATCATAAACATCATCGTTTTTGAAGAGGAAACCACTGACATCGTGCTGAACCAGTTCAGGATTTCCGCCGACATGGGAAGCAACGACCGGAAGACCGGTGGCCATGGCTTCCTGTATAACATTCGAACAACCTTCGCTGAGTGAGGGCAGTACAAAAAGATCAAACATATTTAATAAATCGGGCACTTCATTTTTCATTCCGATCAGGTGAATCTTTTCCTGCACACCCAGTTCGGCGGCGAGTGCAGCCAGTTCTTTCTTCACGGAATACATGGGTGAATCGCCAACCACAACAAAATGGACATTATTGAATTCATCCCAGAGCTGATGCATGGCGCGGATCACCAACTGCTGATTTTTCAGGGCCACGGTGCGGCCAACCGTCCCGATAACCAGGTCCGTCTCGCCGAAACCATAGATTTTGCGCTGGGTTTTTCGTTTTTCCGGGTCGGGGTAAAAGCGGTCTGTATCCACGCCGTTGAGAATGGCCTGCATCTTTTTGCGGGGGAAACCGATGGTGGCAGACAGGTCGTCGGCCAGAACCGCAGAAACCGAAAGCAGATGATCGGCCCGGTTAAAAAAGAACCGCTGCACCATCAGACGTTTAGCATCCTTGTGAAAGCTGCCGTGCTCGCCGTGAATAATTTGTTTTACACCGGCCAGACGTCCGGCGGCAATACCCTCAACCAATGTGCCCCAGGCATGGGTGTGCAGAATATCGATTTTATAGTGGTGCAGGATGCGGGCCAGTCTTAGTGGCAGAAGCGGATCATTGCCGCGTCGCTTGTTCAGCGAAATTAGTTTTACTTTTGACGGATCGAGCGATAAAGTATCAAAAACCTTGTCAAAAACAATCAGATAATTCTCAAACTCATTACTGTCGAGAGCATTGAGCAGTTTGATAATACCTATTTCTTTCCCGGCCGGAGAAAGGAAATTGATTAAATGAGCCAATCGGATGCGTTTCATAATATTAAAGTTGCTCCAGCAGATTTTCCAGAATGTAGATTTGTTCTTTCATATTAAACCGGTTGATATATTCCTGATCAGGTTCAAACCCTGAATCAACCGAAGTCAGTAATGGAATAAGCTTTTGTTCAATATCGGCAACCGAACTGCTGTCGGCCACTACACCCAGGCGCCCCTCACTGATCGCCCGATCGGTTGCGCTATCCGGCAGGGCCATGGCAAAAATTGGTTTTCTGGTGTACATGTATTCATAGAGTTTGGCTGGGATCTGTAAATCCGTACCCGGTTGGATGAGCAACAGGATATCCGCCTGGAACATGGTCTGAATGCTCTCTTCAAAACTGATTGAGCCCTTAAAACTGACCAGATCATCAATACCAAGCTCAACAATTTTTTCTTTTAAAATATTAAGCTCATTGGCAATAAAGCCATAGAATTCAATAATCAGCTTGAAACTCCCCAGCTGACCGGAGTCTTTGAGATTTTTGATGGCCAGGAACAGGTTGAGCGGATTACGTTTTTTATACAGGGTTCCCAGGTGAACCATCCGGATAATCCCATCCTTTTTTGGTTCGGATTGGATCGTCCGGGGAAAATCATCCGGATCGTAACCATTGGACAGCAATAAAAATTTATCGGCTGGCTGGTCAGAATAAAAGTTGGCGTATTCATCGCGCAGTTTGGGAGTTACAAACAGAATGCGGTCGGCTTCCTGTATTACTTTTTTCTCCAGGTACTGCTCTAATTTTTTCATCAAGGAAAAACCATTGGCGCTGTCCCAGCGCGACAGGCTCCATGGATCACGGTAATCGAGTACCAGACGGGCACCAGTTCTTTTCTTAAGCCGGCGGGCGATCAGAAACATGGAATGCGGCGGTGCTGTGGTCAGAATAATTTCAATGTTTTTTTCACGGATCAGGCGGGTGCCGACACGGACGGCATTTCTATACCAGCCGATATATTTGTCCGGAAATTCAAAAACCGAAAAAAGCATTTTTCGGGTGCTTTCGGCCAGACGATGCAGGGCCGATTTCCGGCGCATCGGGCTGGCTGAAGATTTGACCTTCACGGCAGAGGTATAAACCCCGGCCTCCGGCTTTTGCTTTTGCAAAACAGATTTCAGTACCCGTTTCAGATTTGTAAAAATAAGTGTTAAATCCCTTTTGGGCGTGCGCTGAACCTGCACCGCTGAGGGAATTTTAGCGGCATCACCAGCTTTCTCACCAAGCTCCAGATCGTAATCATCTTCCGGCAGGGTCAAAACCCAGAAATTGAATTTCCGGTGATCAATAAATTTTAAAATTTTACTGACCCGGTGCGTGCCAACCGAATGATTTGGCGGAAAATTTGTCGTCAGGAAAAGAATGCGTTTCATAATTTATTAAATTCCACTTTAAACTGAACTCTCCTGTTCAGGAGTTAAAATATAGTCAACCTGAATATTACGCAGGGCAACCGAGAAGGCCGCAAACCAATAGACCACCTCTGAATATAGCCGGTTATGAAAAAGTCCGGCCGCAAGAATACCTATTATACCCATCTGCATGGCTACAGCATCGATGTAAAACCGATAATGAGGGGTGTGCTTCGCATCCCTTCGTATTCGTCCCATAATGACCAGGGCATGAATAATCATACCAAAAAAGATGAAAGTCCCGACAAAACCCCATTCCACCAGAACCAGAAGAAAGGTGTTATGCACGGTTTTGACGCCGCGTTTTTCCATAACCTCAACCAATTCGGGCACATATTGCATGGCCATCGCCTGAAAGCCATCTCCACCCAGTCCCATCGGGTGGTCCTGAAACATTTTAAGGGCACCATTCCAAAGGTAAAAACGGCTCATGGCCGAGCCTTCTTCTTCATACTCAGTAATAGTATTTTGTCTGGCCCAGAACTGCTCATTACCCAGCATCAGCACCAGCACACCGCCTAATACCACACCAAGAATAGCCCGGTATCGCATCCGGCCCTTCAGCCAGAGCAAAGCCAGAAGACCTATGATCATCATGGCCAGAAAAGAAGCCCGTGAATTGGCCAGAATGACCAGGTTGACCAAAAATGGCAGTGACAGGAAAGTGACAATTTTTTCCCATTTTTTCCCCATCAGAAAATAAAGACCAAAGAAACCGGTGATGGCAGCGACGTGGGCTGAAATGGCATTTTCTTCAGTTGCATTAGGCGCCGTCACTCCGAGATCACGGTTTGAGCCGCGCTGATACGCGGTGCGCCCGAAATTAGCCACACCAAACATCATCGTCCAGATCACAAAACGGTGGTGCTCAACGGTCCGCACCAGGAACATCATCAGAAAAATCTGAACCGTCATTTTAAAAAAGATGTCAACTTTTTTAAAACTTTCCGCAGGATCAACCGCGAAGAGCAGACTGACTACGAACATCCACAGGGTCATGGCAACCAGCCAGAAAATCCAGGCATAATCCGGGGAACGAAGCTGCTTTAATTTTTTGTAGTTTATAACCAGACTGATCAGGGTAACCAAAGCAACCAGCAGCGACCAGCGCAGGTCAGGCAGGCCCCTGCCCCACCACATATACGGCGGGTGATTGTGCCATTCAAAAATATAGGTGGCAATTCCATAATAGGGGTGGCGAAAGGTCAGAAATAATCCGGTAAAATACAGTGCCAGGAAAATAAGGGTTGTCAAAGACATGATATCTACTCCGTAAGCTGCAGGCTGGCCTGTGGGAAAACGGCAACCTTTGGGTTTTCAGGCAATTTACCGGTCAGGTATTCCACAAGCTCATCCCAGTCTGAGAAGAATTTATCCTGCTCGTGATAAGCTTTATAAAAATCATGTTCATTGATGCTGTCCGAAAAGAAAACGAGTTGTCTGCCCTTCAGGAAATTCAATGGTTTCGGTGGGCGATACAACAGACCATCCGGCTCAAATAAACCGTGATGACCAAAACCATCCGAGCATTCTGAAGTCAGCAGAACGATGGCATCTTCCTTTAAGAATGGCCGGCTTGCCGATTTAATCGGAATAAAGGCATTTTCAGCCTGCAGTAATTCCGTATCCTTGGGATAGGCATTCACGATGACCAGATCGAAAGGGCCTTTTTCTGCCACACCGTTGTGTAAATAGAGCTTTCTGGCAACCTGCGCGGCCCGGCGGTGGGCCTCTATAAAATCACCCGTTTCGATATGATGTATGCTGCGGTCGCCATTGATAACCACACCAACAAAATATTCCAGGCCAACCGTCCGGGTGAAATCTTCAATCAGGTTTCGGAATTTATTGTTCGCCGTTTCACCAAGCTGACCCATGAATCCCATTAATACGGATTTGTGGGTCCGGGCGATGGTTGGCATATCAGCCAACCCGGGAAAAAGCATTTTTGCCCCGCCGCTGAAGCCGGCGAAACTATGCGGAGTCAGACCGCTGACCACAATCCGGAAATCCGCCGCCAGGTAATGGCGGTTCAATTTGACCCGGTTTTGCCCCCAAACCACCTCGGTTTCTTCCGTTTCAGCGGGCTGATGATTATACCACCGATACCGGGCGGCAGCATCTTTTCCTAATTTCTTTGCTACCATTTCAGGCGTCAGCGCTTTATGCGAACCAAGCCCGATCAGGAACGAAATCTGGTTATCCGAAAAACCTGCCTGGTGCAAAATTTCCAGCATCGGACGAAGTATCGGCTGCAATGAAACCGGCCGGGTCAGGTCATCGGTCACAATCAAAACCGAGCCTGGTTTGTGTTTTTCCAGTTCAGTCTTCAGTGAAAGCAAAGAGGCTGCGATAGCCTGATCCGGGAAAATCTGCGGAGCGGGGATACTAAAATTTTCAATCTGCCAATCGCTGGGCACAAAGTAGAGAATATTGATATCGCCGTACCAGGCTCCCCGTGGCAGAATGATTTTGTTTTTCATTTTTTCGAATTGATAAAGGTTTCGATGGCATTCAATGTGTCGAAATTCTCCGGAAATAAATCTTCCTCGGCTACTTTGATGCCATAAGTCTTTTCAATAAAAGCTATCAGTTCCAGCATCTTAACCGAATCAATAATTCCGGCTTCGAGCAGGGAATCATCCGGGCCGGGATTGCCGGTTTCATTATCCGTAGTGTCATCCGTTAAAAATTTTAAAACATCATCCTGTATACTCATGATACCTCCGGAGTTTTATGAATCACGGTCGCCCACGGTCATAAACCAGTTCGACCCGTTGGTTACAATTTTCGCCAGCTCGGGCTCATTTTTGCTGTTGGCATAGATTATAGCCCCGGAATCCGCATCGCTGCGCCGGGAGAAGCCGCATTTTTTTAGGTTTTGAACCAGGGGATTGAATTCCTGCAGAATAAAAGACAGGCTGTTTATCCCGGGGAATTCACGGTAAACCGCTGTTTTAAAGGCTTCAATGACCAGGGTGGAATTTTGGCTGAAATCAGAAACCATTAAATCAACCATAAACAGGGCATCATTTTTCACCTCGAAAAATACGGAAGCCAGGAGTTGGCCGGCGCGGTGGATATCAAACTGCTGAACCTGATGGTTGGGATTTTGGCCCATTTTCCAGTTCAGATAAACCTGGTTACGAACCCCGATAACCCGGAAATTCTCCGCCATATTCTGATCCAGCCGGTCGTGTTCAGCGGTTATATTCAGTTTAGGGTGAAACTGAATTTTCAAATCAGCGGCGGACCTTTTCAGCCGGAACAGATTAAGCAGCGGATTCAAAAAGAAAGCGGCGGCTGAAGCCGGTAATTCGCGGCCTATTTTATTTTTCAGCAGGCGGTAAAAGCGGAGCGGGAAAGCGTAACGGGTCATTCCGGCCAGCCTGAAATGCCCGGCCTTCAGATGGATAACTTCCATCCTTTCGTTGGGATGGGCATAGAGAAAGGGCATCTCACCGCGGTCGATATCATCCTTTGCCGCTTTGCGCAGCATCAGGGCTATACCGAGACTGCGGAATTTTTTTTCGATCGAAAAATCACCACAGTTCCAGCATATTTTCTTTTGCCCATCAATATACATTTCACGGGGGAAAACACCGGTAAATCCCACGGCAAGCTGCTGCTCCTCATTCCAGACAATCCAGGCTTTGGCCAGCCCGGCCGGATTATTCAGATAAACATGGCGGAAGCGGGCAGCATAATCAAAATCTTTCCGCTCGCGGTTATTGATTAAAATCTGAACCATGGTGTTCATATCTTTTTCCAGGTCGGCCTGACGTACTAAATAGCCCATTTTACTCTTCCTGATTTTGGCGTATGGTATTCCAGGTTGTGTATTTTTTGCCGAGCAGGTTATCAATTATGCCCAGTGTCGAGGCGATGTTGACCAGAACAAAATAGGCCGGAATGGCAAACAACAGCACTGATTTCCGGCCTCTGGTTTCGGCTTGAATGCCGAGAGCGGCCAGCAGGTAAAAAGCAGTTTGCATCAGCAGGAAAAAATCATAAACAGGTCTACCGCTTAGCAAAACATTGGTGATCAGGATAAGCAGCAATATAATTCCGGCCAGCCAGCGCAATAATTTGTGCGAAAAAATCTGCCATGAAAAAATGCCGGTGCGCAAGGGATTCAGTACCGCGCTGTTTTTAAACAGACCGCGCCAGCTGCGGTTAACAATGCGCCTTTTACGTTTGAATTCTTTGAGCATATTCTCGGCGGAATGTTCGTAGCAGAAAGCCCGTTCATTAAAAAGTCCGCGGTATCCCTTCAGCCTGATCTGCAGCGGGTTGACAAAATCATTAATATCATCATCGGCCATGGGCTCAAATAATTCCCGGCGTATGGCATAAATCGCCCCATCTCCGCCAACCACCGAATCGAGCCGGCTTTCCAGTTTTTTGATTCCGATTTCAAAATTCCAGTAAGTCGTTTCCTTATTGCCCTGTGCCTCAGCCCCGTCAGAATAATAGCGGGCATGACCAACCACATAACCAACCTTTTGATTGGCAAAACCACTGACTATTTCGCGTAGTGCATTCCGGTCATAAATGGCATTGGCATCGGAGAAGACAATGATTTCGGCCACCAGCCGGGGTACGAGAAGGCTGATGCCATGGGTTTTGCCCCTGCGGCCTTCAACCCGGAACAGACGGACACCCTGGCCGGAAAAACTGCGGACAATTTCATCGGTGCGGTCGGACGACTCATCCGATATAACCCAGATTTCTTTTAAGTCGGGCGGGTAATCAATATCGAGACTGTTTTGCAGCTTGCCGGTGATGACCTCTTCTTCATTGTAGGCAGAGATGATCAGGGCAATTTTAGGGAGTGCTTCCTGAACCTGAGGTGGCAGTTTTTTTTGAGTCTGAGCCAATAATGCCAGTAATACCGGGTAACCGATAAAAACATAAATCAGAATGCCGCTCAAAATCCAGAAAAGAATTTCAGTCATAAGGCCTGTAATTGATTATATGATGGGCTGATCCTCGGCAAAATCGCAAAAAATTGAACTCAGGTTTCCTCGTGAAAGCTAAATTCCATGGCTTATTGGCAACTGAATACGATATTTCCCGGCTGTTATTTCACGGAATGTTTTTGACTATAGCCGGGCCGAGAAGTTTGGTTATGGCTAAAGGCAGTTTCTGCCAGATTTTAATAGCCAGACTGAATTTCGGGTTTTCTTTGTTTGACCCGGGCAAGGCAGTGTTTTCCGGCAGAATATAATGCCAGTACAGCTGACGCTCGGTGCCACCCCATTGTTTTTTAAATTTGTAAGTCCCGCCGTCGATGGTACCTCTCCCGAAATCAAAAAGTTTATAACCGCTTTCGATACCATAGGTCATACATTCCCAGTATAAAAGCATATTCGGACTAAGGTGGTTGTATTTACGCAGAGCGGAAGCCCAGGGAATTTCGAGCACTTCCCTGAAACCAATCAGAAAAGCCGCCGCGGCAGGCTGATGATCGGCCGTGTAAACTGTGACAATCCGGGCCGAATTTCCGAGCCTGGTCAGCATGGTGATAAAAAAATCCCGGCCGTATACCGGTGTCCCCAAATCCCTCATATTCCGGCTGAAGACATAATAAAAATCTTTTAACAGTTCCTGATGCCCGCTCCGGGCATACATTCCTTCCTTCTGCGGCCGTTTGATCTGGCTTCTCAGCTTTGCTTTGAACCGTCCCGAGAATGCTTCGACGGTCGAATCAAGTTCCAGCTCAAAGGTCACTTTGTTTTGATAGGAGGGCAGGTCAGGAAAAATATTGTCTTTGTGTCTTAATTCAACCAAATCTGCGCCTTTGGCCGAAAGAATTTCAGCAGCTTTCTGCAGAAGCAGCCGGGCACTTTCTTCATCGCTGCATAGAAGACCGCCATAGTTGACATGTGGCATGGAAACAAGCCGGTTACCAAACAGGCGCGACGAAAAATGGGCCATAGGCAGAACAGCCTTGATTTGCCCGTCGGTTTCCACAAATAAGTACTTGGTTTCTTTCCCGAAATACGATTCAATAATGTCCTTCCACACCGTCAGATGATAGGGCGTGGCCTGCACATGATTCAGGACGTACTCATCCCATAGGGTATAGAGTTCAGGGGTTAAGAACTTTACAATCATTGGTCCGCAGGATTAATAATTGTAGTATGAATATTTGTATCTGTCTTTACTGAATTCTTCTTCCGCAAAGTTCAGGATAACACCTTCCAGCTTTTCTCTGAAATCGGGATATTCACTAATTTTCCGGTTAACCTCATCGATATTGGTTTTACCCGATCCGACGACAAACAATCCCCGGTCAACGTAACGCGAGATGATAACGGAATCGGTTGTCACATTGATCGGCGGTGTGTCGATAATAATCATTCCAAATCTTTTTTTCAGAAATTCAAAAATCTCTCTGGCCCGCAGCCCGCCTATAATTTCAGAAGGGTTGGGCACCGGAATCCCGGTACTGATCATATAAAGATTGGGAATGTGGGTTTGCTGAATGATATGCCGTAGATTTTCATCATTAATATCGGCGTTGCTATAAATAAAATCGGCCAATCCCGGTTTTTTCTTGCAGGCAAAGGAATTGTGCAAAACCCCGCGGCGCAGGTCGGCATCAACCAGCAGAGTCGGCAGTTTTTGCTGGGCGAAAGTAATGGCCAGGTTGCCGGTATTCAGCGATTTACCTTCATTGGGGTTGAGCGATGTGATAAAAATTGATTTAACCGGCCGGTCCTCATTCTGAAACAGCAGTCTGGTGCGCAGTCCCCGGTACGCTTCACCAACCGGTGTCGGGGAATAATCGGCCGTGACCAGCTTCGGATCGATATGAGCACCCTCCCGGAAGACCTCTTCCACGCCTTGTTTTGGTTTTCCAATAACCGGAATTCTGGCAATTACCGGCAGTTTTACTTTCTTCTCTAATTCTTCGGCATTGCGCACTGTTTTGTCAAAAACATCACGCAGTATAACCAGGCCAAAACTACCGCCAAATGCTAAAAGAAGACCGATGAGGCCATATTTAAGAATTATTCCCGTCAAACTGGCTTTCTGCGGCAGAGCTGCAGGATCAATTATGATAATATCTCCGACTTCAACCGCATCAGACACTTTTGCCTGATTTTGGCGGATAAGCAGACTGGAATACACTTCATCAGCCACCGAACGGCGTCGCTGCAATTCTGCCAAATCCAGTTCACGGGCCGGCAGGTTTTGGATTCTGTAATTGCTTTGTGAAATCCGGCCTTTCAGGGAGACAACCTGATTTTCATACTGTGCCCGTTGATTGGCTGCAGTAAGCAGTATTTTTTCTTCCAGTTTACCTAATTTTTGAGCATTCTCTAATACTGAGGGATGTTCCGTTGAGTGAGTTGACAGCAGGCGCGACCGGTCCGCCATCAGGGTATTCATTTCAGAAGTCAGAGCCGGTACAGTCGAAACGGCCTGAGCACCGAGGAATGATAATAGTTCGTTCAGAATCAGATATCTTGCCTCGCCATCGTTGCTCTGGACGCGGTTTACAATCAATTCCAACTCCTGTATCCTGCTACTGAAACCCTGTTTCTGGCTTTCATTACCTGCTATTTCCATGACCACAGTATTAGCATCGTTGGTCAAACCAACCCAGGGATTTTTCTCACGGTATTTTTTCAGAGCTTCAACAGCTTCATCAAGTTCAACTTTTGCTGTTTGCAATTGAGCGCTTAGAATCTTTAGCACTTCACGGGTATGAAATTTCTTAAAATCCAGATTTTGCTGGACAAAAAGGTCAATCAGAACATTCATGGTTTTGGTTATATACAACCGGTCCACTCCCCGGATGTCGATAAGCATTAACGTTTTGTCTCTGTTTGCCGGTTTCGGGTTCAGTGAAGCACGCAGGGATTCAACAGCCTTATGCTTTGAAGAAACACCGTATTCAAATTCATTATGACTAAGCCAAAAATCAGGAAGAACCCAGAGTTTTACACCATTATATTCGATAAGTCCATCCTGCGGGTAATTCTTCTCCAGGACAAGCTTGTTTTCAATGCCCAGGTCTTTATTCGTGTAGAACAATTTGAAATTGTCACCATTTCGCTCAACCTTAAAAGAACCTTCCGCGTACTGATCGTCAACCGCAACAGTATCAATAACAGTATAGCGGTCAAAATCTTGTATTTTAACTTCCATGGAAAGTTTTTCCACCACATTTCCCAGGAAATTCCGGCTCAGAATCAGGCCAAATTTCCCTTCATTCTCAGCCCGGCCACGTGCTTCCAGGCCTGACAAAGCCCGGTTGTCTTCAAATTGGAGAAGGGCAGACGCTTCATATTCGGCACTCGGTCCAAAGTTTAAGGCGACAAAAAGAAATAATATAAAGATGGTGCTGAAAAGGAAAAGAAGCAGCCATTTTTTGCGCTTGAAGAGACGAATATATCGTTTAAAATCAATCGTTCCCGATTCAAGTATTTGATGTTCATTTTTGGAATTGTTAGCCATTTATACCTCTGTCATCAGTTCTGTAAAATTAAACGGTCTCGTTGGTAGGTTTGATACAAAAGCCAGATGGTGGTTGAGAATGTCAACACCGGCATGATATCCCGAACACCGTCCCAGAAAGTCCGCGCATCCGGGGATGGTGTCCAGATCTGATCTCCCGATTTGAATCCCATTTTCGTCAGAGAACGGCCGCTCTCGAAAGCCGTTGTCAGATCATTCAATTGCTCATCATGGTCCCGCTCCCAGCGCATTTTATAGATGCCATTTTCACGTATGGTGCCGCCGGCCAGTTGAACCACATCCCATAAGGAATTATTAAAATCTACATAATACAGACCGGGCCGGACAAAACCGCCGAGTAGACTGATCCGGATCACCGGTTTTATGTAAAGGTTGGGGTAACGCAGGTACGGGCGGTAATTCGCCAGCAGGAACGCCTGGAATTCTGCCATTGTCATTTCGGTAACTTTTACTTTGCCATAGATAGGGAATTCTGCCAGCCCGCGTTCATCTATCGGGAATATCCCATTCAGGAAAGATCCTGTATCAGGGAAAGCACTGATCTGTATGCCATCACCCGGTCGGAACGGAAATTCGGCCAGATCCGGATCACCGACCACCGCCTTTTTCCCGGGGGAAATATCCAGCACGGGCCCTTTTTGAACCTGTGCATCGACAATAGTTATAAATAAAAACAACAGGCTGAAAATAGGTACAATTCTCTTGATACTCATGAAATCCTCACACTTAACAGGAACGGTAGTAGCGATAACGCTTTTCTTTTGTTTCGAGATCGAGTTGTTTTAAGAGGCGCCACAGTTTAATAATTCCAACTTTTGTATAGCCGAAATGCTCATGCTGCAGAACCCGGCGAATGCCGAACACACCGACCAGCGGATTCTGTGAAATCACTTTCTTCACTTTCTCCGCCAGTGGTAGTCTGTCCAGTTTGATATCATGGGTTAAGCCAGGCGGAATGAACTGTGTACCGGTACGCTCCGAAATAACAGTTGATCTGCTGCCGCCAGGCACAAATTCAAGCTGAGTATCCCGGTTCTTTCCAGCAGAAGGTGTAACAAACTGATCCTGATCCGGCATATTTAAATCAAGAATTTCGGTTTTATCCTGCCATTCCCCGGAAACCGGAGGTGTTTTTTTCAATCCCATTTCCGGATCACGGATCAGGGGAAATTTTTCAGCGGATAAAGCCAGATCTATATCCTGCTTTTCAAAGGTGGCCGCTGCTTCCTCAACACTAACATAATCATCGATGATATGATAGAATTCAAGCATCTGGTATACATCATAAATATCCGGAGTCATGTTGGCGATTTTTATATCACCACCGTTTTCCCTGAATCGTTTAATTTCCCCGACGAATATGCCCCAACCTGCACTTGACATATAAGTGAGTTTCCCGAAATCAACTACCACTTTATAACAATTGCTGCCAAGAATGCTGTCAAACATTTTCTGTAATTGAAAACTGTTTGATTGGTCAACATGACCCCCCAATTCAACAATCATTATGTCACCGGTCTGATCCGCAAATTTTGAATCTATTTTTATTTTTTCCATAATTTGGCCAGAACTACTGTCCCTCTCCCAATAAGACGACTAAAATTGTTTTCCAGATAATGTAGAGATTCATCTTTAATGAATCCTCATGTTCAATATATTCCAGGTCCCTGCGAACTTTATCTTTAACATCTTCCAATGTTTCGTCATAACCTACTGTAACCTGGGCTAACCCGGTGATTCCCGGCTTAACATTCAGACGATTCATGTAAAAGGGTATCTTTGTTTTGAATGTATCAGCGAAGAAGGGACGTTCAGGCCGAGGTCCGATAAAACTCATATCCCCTTTTAAAACATTCATAAACTGGGGCAATTCATCAATACGGGTTTTTCGCATAAATGCGCCGACCCGGGTAATTCGCGGATCTTTCTTTGATGCCCAGACCGGACCGGATCTTTTCTCAGCATCCTGAACCATGGATCGAAATTTATGTACAGCAAAAACCTTGCTATTCTTACCATATCTTTGTTGTGAATAAAAAATCGGGCCGGAAGACTCTAACTTTATACCAATCACCACTATTAGAAACAGTGGAAACAATAAAATAAGCAAAATCAGGGAACCCAAAATGTCAACTACACGGCGTAGCCCGAACTCACTTGGAGTCATCACCTCTTTGATTATATCCCGGATCACATGGCTGTAATCCGGTCCATAGGCGTCGGATATAATTCTGTAATCCAGGCCAAGCCGGTTACAAATTTTCAGAATTTCACTGAGTGATGACCTTTCCTCCGGGGAAAGAACAATCAGCACCTGTTTTATTTCAAGCCGCTCAACTTCGGTCGAAAGATTGGTCAGGCCGGGATAAACAGGGACGTTCTTATAATTCGAAACTTTTTCATCCTGACCCGGTGTAATAAAAGCGCGAACATTATATCCAAGAACAGAATAATCAAGCAGACGATCGAAGAGATTAACCGCCTCTACATTCCAACCAATGATAATTGTGCTGATTAAATTTTTGTCAGTTAGACTTTTTATTTCTGCAAGCAATTACAATCTCCTTATTAAGCCTGCCTGTAGGAAAGTGACTTTCGTTTGAAAAGCTGCGCAAAGTAAATTAATTCCATAATACCATGGTGTGCTGATTATCAATTTATCCAAATGAAACCCATACAGCCAGATAAGAATGATCAGGTTTTCGGCTTGCCGGGTACAAACTTAAGGCTAAATCCCTCTGATAAACTATTAACAAAAAAAGCCTGACCGTAAAAACCGGACAGGCTTCCGTAAATTATCAAAGCCGAGAATCAGACTTCCATGACATCAGCTTCTTTTAATTTCATGATTTCATCAATTTTTTTAATATGTTTATCTGTGTATTCCTGTACTTCTTCGAGAGCCAGACTTAACTCATCCTCTGAAATCTCATTGTTTTTCTGAAGACGTTTTAAATGATCATTTACATCACGTCGAACATTACGTATAGAAACCCGGCCTTCTTCACTGAATTTATGAACCAGCTTAACCAGATCACGGCGCCGTTCTTCATTCAGTGCTGGAATGGGAATTCTGATCACTGATCCGTCATTACTTGGATTCAGACCGAGATCTGCCTTGAGGATAGCTCTCTCAATTTCACCAATTATATTTTTTTCCCAGGGTTGCACCATAATCATGCGCGGCTCCGGCGCAGAAACAGTTGCCGCCTGGTTGATTGGAACCTGCTGTCCGTAATAATTTACCCGGACAGCATCAAGTAAAGTCGGTGTAGCCCGCCCGGTACGAATTTTGTTCAATTCTTCATGCAGCATTTCAACCGCTTTATCCATGCGATGTATGCCGTCTTTGTGAATAGTTTTTAAATCCATAGATTACCTCTGCACTTTTGTGCCTATGTTTCCACCTTCAATAACTTTTTTCAAATTTCCCGGGGTATCAAAATTGAAAACAATAATTGGTAAATTCTCATCCCGGGCCAGAGCAATTGAAGCCATATCCATAACCTTAAGATTTTTCTCCAGCACTTCTTCATAAGTCAGCTTCGTAAACAGAACAGCCTTTTTATCGCGTTCCGGATCTGCCGAGAAAACGCCATCAACACGGGTACCTTTAAGAATTACGTCAGACTCAATTTCGAGTGCTTTAAGTACGGCGGCCGTATCGGTAGTAAAAAAGGGATTTGCGGTACCTGCGCCAAAAATTACAACTTTTCCGGAATTCAAATAAGTAATGGCATTCCGGGCGGAGAAAAGCTCGATAAACCGGGGCATTTCGGCTGCGCTCATTGCTTCCACCGGAATTCCCGCTGAGGCAAATACATCACGGAGGGCCAGTGTATTTATGACCGTGGCCAGCATACCCATCTGATCACCGGTTGTGCGGCTTAGTTTATGTTTCCCGGAAGAAATACCACGGTAAAAATTGCCGCCGCCAATTACAATGCCGACCTGAACCCCGGTTACCAGGGCATCCTTAACTTCTGTCACAAAATAAGAAAGTATATCCGCAGAAAGTCCGTACTTCTCCGGACCAGCCAGAGATTCACCGCTGAGTTTTAACAGAATCCGTTTATAAGGCAATTCAGGTCCGGACATATTACGAGCCGACAGCAAATCTGGCAAAGCGCCGGATTTCAACATTCTCACCGACCTTGGCGATGGTTTCGGTCAACAGCGATTTTATAGTTTTATCTGGATCTTTTACATACACCTGCTCAAGGAGAGCCACTTCTGAAAAGAATTTTTCCATTCTTCCGGTTACAATTTTATCAATAATATTTGCCGGCTTGCCTTCAGCTAAAGTCTGCTCTTTCAGAATGTTCATTTCTTTTGCGACCAACTCCTGATTCAGATCTTCACGTTTTACTGCCAGGGGATTACTGGCGGCAATGTGCATTGCTACGTTTCTGGCGAAGTTTTTCATTTCATCGGTATTGGCAACAAAATCAGTTTCACAATTAATTTCAACCAACACCCCTAACCGGGAACCAGCATGGATATAACTTTCGACAACGCCTTGATTTGCTTCCCGGCCCTCACGTTTTGCGGCCTTGGCAATGCCTTTTTTCCGAAGCTCTTCAATAGCCTTTTCGAAATCGCCATTTGTATCCTGTAAAGCTTTCTTACAATCCATCATTCCTGCGCCGGTTCTCTCACGCAATTCTTTTACCATTTGTGCGGAAATTTCAGCCATCTAATATTACTCCTCATTTACCATTTCATCTGAATCAGTTTTCCCGGCACCAGGCTTACCCGGTTTACGGGTTCTGCGGGGTGCGGCTTTACGCATATTATCATCCCTGACATCTGCTTTTTCAGCATGAACCGCTTCGTCTATCGCTTTTTCTTCGACTGCTTTCTGACGGGCTGCAATAATTGCATCAGCTATTTTCGCTGCAATCAGACTAATACTCTTGGCGGCATCATCATTAGCAGGAACCGGAAAATCAATAAGTGTCGGATCCGAGTTGGTATCAACCATGGCAAAAACCGGGATATTCATTTTCCGGGCTTCATGAACAGCGATGTGTTCTTTTTTTGTATCAACAATAAAAATTGCCCCTGGTAAGCGTTTCATGTCCTGAATTCCGCCCAGAACAGCCAATAATTTTTCCTTTTCCCGCTCAATCATCAAAACTTCTTTTTTTGATATCTTGGTATAGGTACCATCAGTGCCCATCTTTTCGAGATCTTTAAGGTGCTTTATTGACTTTTTAATGGTTGTAAAATTAGTAAGCATTCCGCCCAACCAGCGATTGGTGACATAATATTGGTTGGCCCTCTGTGCTTCAGCAGCGATAATTTCCCTGGCCTGCGGTTTTGTGCCAACAAACAAAACATCATAGCCATCGGAAACAAGGCGGCTCAAAGCCTTAACCGCAACCTCAAGAGATGATTGGGTTTTTTTCAGATCGAGAATATGAATCCCATTTTTCTGCATGAAGATAAACTCACGCATTTTAGGATTCCAGCGGCGGGTAAGATGACCGAAATGGGCACCTGCGGACAGCAATTCTTCCAAAGATACTAAGGACATAAAAACTCCTGTGGTTGGGTTTTTCCTCCATCGTTCAGCAATTCATCAACCCCTATCGGGCACCCGATGAGTGCAGGTCGAACGATGTGTGTTATTAATAAAAAAGCCAGAACTGAATCTGGCTTCAAGAATTAACGTTTTGAGAACTGGTAGCGTTTACGGGCTTTCGCTAAACCGTATTTTCTACGTTCCTTTTCGCGGGAATCACGGGTGAGCAATCCGGCACCGCGCAGCGATTTCCGGTAATCTTCGCTATAAATCAACAGAGCCCTGGCGATTCCGAGACGAACCGCTCCAGCCTGACCCGACAATCCGCCGCCATTGACTTTAATCTTGAAGTCAAAGGACACTTTATTATCCGTAACATCAAGTGGCTGTTCAATATCCATAATCAGGGTTTCACGTTTGAAATAACCCAGCAGATCACGCCCATTGACTACAATTTTTCCTGAACCAGGTGTCATTCTAACCCTGGCAACAGAACTTTTCCGACGACCGATTGATATATACTCTTCCATTGATACAAGCTCCCGCTATCTATTTTAAATCAAGTTTTTCAGGCATTTGGGCCGCATGCGGATGCTCGGTACCCGCATAAATCTTTAGCTTTCTGAACATCTGACGCCCCAGGGCATTTTTTGGAAGCATACGGCGAACGGCTGCTTCAATAACCCGCTCCGGATGGGTCTGAATCATTCTTGCCACCGGTGTAATGGTTACACCTCCCGGATATCCGGAGTGCCGAAAATAGGTTTTTTGCCCCATCTTCCGGCCTGTAAAATGGACCTTCTCGGCATTTATTACAATGATGAAATCACCAGTATCCTGATGCGGGGAGAAAAACGGCTTATTTTTACCACGCAACATCGAGGCAATTTTACTTGCCATACGCCCTACAACGAGACCGTCAGCATCAACAACATACCATTTGCGTGCAGCTTCGACTTCATGTTCACGGGCGATCAACGTTTTCAATTCGGCCTCCTGTCAAAACAAATAAAAGTAGAGCGTTTAATATAGCCTGACATAAAAATCTTGTCAATACTTTTACCGTTCTTTTATCAAATGTATTAAAAAATCTTTTCAACTTTGCCCATAGTTTCCATGGTCTCTCAGGTAGCTGAAGATTGTAGTTATTGATTTATAGTAATCCGGCTTTGGTTTCATTTGAAAGATGGCTTCAATCCATGTTAAGATATCTCCGCTCACCTCTGTATAATTCAGTCCTGAGTATAGTTTCCATAAATTTGCTTTCAGCCAGGTTAATAAGCGCCAATAACTTAAGGCCAGCAACGCTTCATTTAATTCGGTTGGGTGTATTTTCCGGGATATACGTTTTTGGACTCTTCCGTAGACAGATTCAAGAACATACAACTCAATGACTAAATTTGAAAAATCCTCCAGCCACATCTGTTGAGCTGAAAGACCTTTCCCGAATTGCGCACCAGCTCGTCTTGCCAGCTCTGAGAGAACAAATTGGGATACCTTGATCAGCCCCGCTGCCCGTTCAAAAACACGATCAGACTCAATCTTTAGATCATTTGGACTATACCCAAAATTGACCTGGTTCAATTCTTTTATTGTCCGCCCGGCGATTATCTGACGGTTTATTTCATTTGTTCCTTCAAATATCCGGTCTATTCGTGTGTCCCGATACATGGCTGCTAAAGGATACTCTTCACTGTACCCATAACCACCGAAAATCTGCAAACCGTCATCCGTATTCAAGCCATGCATTTCGCTGTTAAAAACTTTAACTATGGATGCCTGTACAGCATATTTTTCAATACTTTCAATCGGATGTTCATCCAGGCCTGCTTCCTGATCCAGTAATCCTGTTGTGCGATATAGTATGGTTTCCATTGCGAAAATCCGGAAAAAAATCTCCGCTATTTTTTTCTGTATCATCCCGAAACCGAGCAGGTTTGATCCAAATTGTTTGCGCTGTTCTGCATAGCGAAATGATTCCGTGAGAACCTCCTTCGATGCTCCAAGATTTGCAGCTCCAAGTTTAATTCTGCCAATATTTAGAACATTAAAGGCAATTTTATGACCTTCCCCTTCCACACCGAGCAGATTTCCTGCCGGAATAGAAACATTTTCAAGAATCAGGCTGGCTGTACTCGAACCTTTTATCCCAATTTTTTTCTCTTCGCTGCCATATGAATAACCCGGGAGTGGTGGTTCCAAAAGGAATGCTGTGAACCGGTCACCATTTACCTTTGCATAAAGGATTACTAAATCGGCCCAGGCGCCGTTGGTAATGAACTGTTTGGTTCCGTTCAGTAAATAAACATTTTTCCCCTGGTCAAAGTCAGCCCTTGTTTTGGCAGCCAGGGCGTCCGAACCCGACCCGGGTTCAGTAAGTGCATAGGCACTCAAATTTTCACCAGAAATCAGTTTCGGCAAATAATTCCGTTTTTGTTCTTCTGTTCCAAAATAGACAATCGGCAGAGTGCCAATTCCCGTATGTGCTGAGAAGGTGACCAGAAAAGATGCGGATTGTCCCCGGGCAATATTTTCAGCAATCAAAGCGGATGTGGTTTTATCCAAAGCACTTCCGCCGTATACTTCCGGCACATCAGCGCCGAGCAATCCGATCTCCCCGGCTTTTTTTAATATTCCCCTGCTTAACCCGGCATCAAGTTTTTCAATATTATCTTTTTGAGTTTTTATCTCATTATCCGCAAATTCCCGGGTAAGGAAGGCTATTTCCCTTTGTTCAGCACTAAAATCTTCAGGACATGGAAAATCAGCCGAACCCGGATCAGCAAATAAGGTTTTTGCGAACAACATAATGTATTCTCCACAGATTTGAATAAGTTGTGGAAATATAATAGATAATGAATGAGTATTCATTCAAAATTATTAGTTTTTAAAATTTTATTCCAATTAAGGCCTTCAATGCAGGAAATTAAGATTATCAGAACATCGGATGAGTTTTTAGCTCTGAAAAGCGTCTGGCAGGATTTAGAGACCAGGTGCAATTTATCCCACCCATTTTTAAGCTGGGAATGGCATTACAGTTGGTGGATGCAGTATAAAAATTCATTTAAGCCGGAGGCCGATCTCCAAATTTTCTGCCTTTATAATAGCGATCAATTACTGGCCATCCTTCCGCTGATGATTATTAAAAAATCAGGTCTTAAGATTTTACAGTTACTTTCAACTGAAATTGAGCCTACCGATTACATGGATATTCTGGCGACTGAAGAACATAGAGATTTCTATCTTCAGACCATCATTGAGTCGGTTCAATTCAGGATACTTATCCGTTCAGTTGATTATATCTGGATAAAACAGATTTCTGATAACAGTGCACTATTTCATATTTTTGCATCTACTCAAAACTCAGCCTCTCTGAAAACTTTTATTTACCCGTCCAAAATCTGCCCATTCATCGATCTGCCCCAGACTGAAGATGAGTTTCTCAAACAATTGTCTCAAAACATGCGTTCTGGCTTGAAGCGGCAAATAAATAAGATAAATAAAAGTGAAAATTTTCATAGTTATATAATTTCTGACCCAGCACAAATTGAACCTGCGGTAAATTCTTTATTCCGGTTGCACCAGGCCCGTTTTGAAGATAAAAATAAGCAAACCGGTTTTCTCCCCCGACGCATGGAATTTCACATGGACCTGGCCAGGTTGTTTCTGGAAAAAGGCTGGTTGAAGCTGTTTGTTCTCCAGGATAATGATAAGGACTTCGGTGTACTTTATTGTTATCAGGTTGGTGGGAAAATGATGTACGTCCAGGGCGGGTTTGATCCTGATTATCAGGCTTATGCACCAGGAAATTATTTGTTAATGAGAGCCATTCGAACGGCGATCGAAAACCACTTACCTTTATTCGATTTCATGCGCGGGGATGAATCTTATAAATCAAAGTGGACAAATCTGAAGCTGCAACTCTATGATTTATATATACCATCTTCCTTGCGCGGGATGGTATTTCTGGTTTCAGTAAAATTTGTCAATCAGGTAAAAAAATTCCTGAAAAAATTTCTGAGAAAATGAATTCACTTCTTGTTGCTCAGCCCGGGTTTTTCCCGGCACTTGATTTTTTTTTAAGCGCCATGCAAAGCGATGTTCTAATTCTGGCTGACCATCTTCTGTATCAAAAAAAAACATCCGTAACCAGATGTACTACTTTTGAAAATCCGGAGCATTTGTTTGCTATACCGGTAAAGCATTCTACCGGTCACGTTACCGTGTACCATAAACCTGTCGATTATTCGGATAGATGGCTTAGCAATCTTGAAAACATTCATCAATACTATTTTGATGATGTGCCTTTTATAAAAACCCAAATGAATGATTTTTTCCAAATCGCCGCTAAAGAAAACTACAGCTTAGGCCGCTGGCTTAAACATCATCTTCAAATTATTTTCTCACTCCTGAACCCTGGTTTACAAATTTTATCATCGACTGAAGCCGGATTTCTTGCTGATCATACAGAAACCATACTGTATTGGCTTAACAAATTTAATTGTAATCGGTTTATCCCGGTGTCTGACTTTACAGATGAACAATTTATTGATTATAAACGGCTTAGTCCCTTTGTTGATACGACCCACAATTCTGTGCAAACCAAAAACATCTCTTCAATTGAGTATTTGAAAACGTACAGTATACTTTCTTTTTTCAAACAATATGGCTTGGAAAGCGGATTGATTTTGCGACAAAACCTGTAATTTCTCTATTCTTGCAGGATAGACAGCAGTTCTTTATTTTCCAGCTCTTTTATAACAGGCAAAATGAAAACAAAATTATATCTGACACAAATTCTCGAGCGGAAACAAGCTGGTTTTTTTATCCTGATCGATCCGGATAAAACACCAATTGAGATTCTTTCAAATCGTGTTGAAGCCGGTATAAGAGCCGGGGTTGATGCCTTCCTGGTTGGTGGCAGCCTGCTGCATACTGCTGATTTTGATAACTATGTTCAGGAATTAAAGCAGAATAGCCTTGATAGGCCAGTCATTATCTTTCCTGGAGATGTTAACCAGGTTTCCGGTAAGGCGGACGCCATTCTCTTCCTTTCTCTTTTAAGTGGTAGAAATCCTCAACATCTTATCGGAAGTCAGGTTATGGCTGCGCCGATAATCCGCAGATTGCAATTGGAGACCTTATCAACGGCTTATCTTTTGGTTGAATCAGGTCGTCCTACATCAGCCGAGTTTATCAGCGGTACCCGACCTCTGCCCCGTCATAAAATTGACATTGCCGTGGCCCATGCCTTAGCCGCTCAATACCTGGGTTTCGAATATATCTATCTCGAAGCTGGCAGCGGGGCTGAATTGCCGGTTCCGGTTGAAATGATTCTGGCCATCAGCAGGGTAGTGGACATTCCACTGATTGTCGGCGGCGGTATAAAATCTGCTGATGAAGCTGCCGAGCGAATCGCGGCCGGTGCATCTTTTATTGTCACTGGTAATGTTCTCGAGCAGCAAACCGACGACCAATTTCTTCTTCATTTGGGTAGGGTTTTTCTATAACGGATAAACAAATGATCAACAATATTAAATCTCATTTTCAGCAAAGCGCTCAAACCATGCTTGCTGCCTCAGAAGTTATGAGTACACAGATTATTAAGGCTATTGATATAATCAGCCAGGCTATGGAACAGGGTCATAAATTAATGATTTGCGGTAATGGCGGTAGTGCTGCGGATGCCCAGCACATGGCCGCCGAATTTGTAGTAAGATTAAATCCTAAAATTAAACGCCGTGGTCTTCCGGCCATAGCCTTAACAACGGATACATCGATAATTACTGCAGCCGGCAATGATTTTTCCTTTCAGGAAATTTTCGCCAGACAGGTTGAGGCTCTGGCCTTACCGGGTGACATATTATTGGCCATTAGTACCAGCGGGCATTCAAGCAATATTCTCAAGGCTGTTGAGACGGCAAAAAAAATGCAGTGTACAGTCATTGCTCTTCTCGGAAAAGACGGCGGGATGATCAAGAATTCTGCAGATTTACCGATCATTGTTCCATCACAAAACACACAGCATATTCAGGAAGCGCATTTGGCCGCAGAACATATTATCTGTGAATGGGTCGAAAAAAGTTTATTTCGTGAAGTGGAGGCTTAATGTTGGCAGATCGTTATCTCGTAACCGGCGGCGCTGGTTTTATTGGTTCCAACCTGGTACGGCATCTGGTCAGTCAGGGCGAAAAAGTCCGGGTTATTGATAATCTTTCCACCGGTAAAATGGAGAACATCCGTGATCTATTGCCGGAAATTGAATTTGTCAACGGTGATATCCGCTACCTGAACACCGTGCTGGAAGTAATGAACGATGTGGACTATGTGCTGCATCAGGCGGCGCTGCCCTCCGTGCCACGTTCCGTGGAAACCCCGCTGGAAAGCAATGATGTCAATACCAACGGTACGCTGAATATTTTATATGCGGCCAAAGAACGTAAGGTAAAACGGGTAGTTTATGCCGCCTCTTCCTCCGCTTACGGCGAATCGCCGACCTTGCCCAAAATTGAAACCATGCCGACTTCGCCGCTCTCACCCTATGCGGTAAACAAACTGACCGGCGAATATTATTGCAAAGCCTTTCATCATGTTTATGGTCTGGAAACCGTGGCGTTACGCTATTTCAATATTTTCGGACCCCGGCAGGATCCGAATTCCTATTACTCGGCGGTCATCCCGAAATTTATCAAATCGCTGCTGCTCGATCAGCAGCCGCTGATATTCGGTGATGGCTCGCAGAGCCGTGATTTTACCTTTATTGATAATGTCATCTCCGCCAATATGCTGGCCTGCAAAGCGCCAAAAAAAGCCTGCGGCCGGGTGATGAATATTGCCTGCGGCGAGCGCATTACACTTAATGAACTGGCCGCCGAATTAAAAACCCTGCTCCAAAAAAACATCGATCCCAAACATGGTAATGAGCGTCCCGGAGACATCAAACATTCCTTAGCCGCCATTGCTCTGGCGGAGGATCTGATCGGGTATAAACCGCTGGTTACCGTAAAAGACGGCATCGCCAAAACCGTCGCCTGGTTCCTGAATAACAAACAAGTACTGGGACTGTGATTCTAATTATTAATTATTATTTACTTGTACATTCTGAAATTGGCGGTTTTGACCTTCGCTTCTTCATCCCATTCATTGGGTTGCCAGGCCCGGACATAGATCAGCGGATCGCGCCCGCTAAAATCGATGAGTAAAAAAAGATAGCCTTCGTCGGCATACGAGGTGGAGGTGTAACTCTGGCGCATTTCCACCCCGAACACACTGTTCTCGTTATTTTTCTTTACAATATCAAAGCTGCTGAAATTAAGGAAAATATCCTTCTGCGCTTTGAAAATAGTGTTCTGCCGGGCAATGTATTCCATCTTTGATAATTTCAGGTACTCATATTCCGGTTCCTTATCGAATTTCTGGTAGTTGATGGTATTCTCCGGCAATTTTTTACGCTCAATCTTCCGGCCAATCAGAATCAGGGCATCTTCGGCAAACATCAGATTAACCATTTCTATATCCCGGGTCAGGTACGCTGTGCGGTACTTCTCTATAAATTTGATAATGGTCAGCCGGCGCTGCCAGTCCTGCCCAAATTCCGAGTCTTTGACAAACTGATTATACAGCGCTTCGGTGATGCTGGTATTGACATCCATCAGTTTACCCTGCGGATCAAAATCCAACACCAGATATTCGGTGGATTGGGTATTCAGCGAGGGGTAACGATGCAGCAGGCCGATTTTTCTTAATTCATACCCGCCGCTCACCGGACGCACCTCGGCCTTGATATCCTGATCCTGCAGCGCCGGCTGATTAAACGACTGGTAACTCAGCAATTTATCCCTGAGGAAAGGATCCTGAGCGTAGGCCTGGCGGATCTTAGCGGCATCCGAAGTTTGGATCAGATCCAGAAACTGGCGGGTGGATTCAAAAATCTGCTGCTGAACCGGTATCTCTTTCTCAAAATTTAATTGCAGCTGATAGGCGGGAATTTGGGATTTTTGCGGGTTAACCGCCACCGGCCCGGTCGGCTGCGTGGTTTTATTCAGAGCGATTGTTTTGGCTGCGCTGAACTCCGGTTTTTCAACCACAGCCCAGAGTTCATCAATCACATTAAATTCCTTGCGCGCTTCATAATAGGCGTATTTGATATTCAGTTTCAGTTCATCAAAGGCGGTGGAAGCGGCAAATAACTGAAAGGTGGCCAAACCATCCCGGCCCTTAACCAGCACCTGATTACTGCCATCCCAAAAAGTAAAATCGAGCGTGGACAAAGGCTGACCGTTCTTTTCCATTTTAAGGGTAATCGTCCGCTCTTTTTTATCTTTGCTCAGCACATCCTTTGCCGGGGAGAGCTGAATGGCGGCGATCAGACGGTTGATTTCCTGAGGGATGGCCGTGGTAAAATTGGTATTCTTGTAAATGACCTGCTGATCGGGCAGCGAATGCAGCAGCAGCATGGAAAAATAATACAATTTCAAAGCCTGGCCGGCATTGCCCTGCGCCTCATTCTCCCGGGCTGTAGCATACATTTCGGCAATCAGCGCTTTTCGCTCTTCAAAAATCTGCGCCGCTTCCTGTTTGGAAAGATAACAAAACACTTCGATCTGACCATCGGGTTTGGGTGTTTTGATGGTTTTAACATTTCTGAGCGTGGCGGCGCTGTGGGTGTGCAGAATAGCTTTGACATTTTCCTCGAGACCCCTGGAAGATTCGGTAATTTTACGCTCAAAGGAATTGGATACCTTTACCGCAATCTGCCCGGTTAGTTCTTCCAGCGCCTGGTCACCCGCTTCCCGGACATCATGCGAAACAGCCTGACCATAATAATACTCCCCGGATTGGATGATGCCCGGTTTATCCTGAGCCTTTAGAAAGGCGAAGAGGGGTACGAGTATAAACCACAAAACTGTCTTGATTTTCATTTTTGGATTCCTGATTATTATTTCAAAATGTTTTTTGATCCGTTTAAGGTCTGCTTTTTCAAGTTCTTCGGCCTAGGCCTGGTCAGGCAGAGGCTTCGGACTTTTTTTTGCCTGTAGCAAATCTTTCATATCCTTACTA
>DYOS01000015.1:0-13861 GCA_020720405.1 Caldithrix sp.
TCTTCTAAATCCCGCAGGGATTGAATGTGAATAACACCGTATGAAATGCGGTGCATTTGACAGAATTTCTATTCCCTTCCGTCTTATTCAACGAACCAGAAAACGCGAGACCAGGCTGCTATTGGTCGGGAATATTCCTTCCGAAGCCGAACGGACATCCTCGACAGAATAAAATGCTTTTGGATTAAAATGCCGTACCTGACCAATGACCGATTGAACATCGGCCCGTTTAACCACGGTGAAAACAATTTTAACCGGACCTGTATTACCCACAGCATCCGTTGCCGTAACGCCAAAACCGGAAGCTCGTAGCGAGGTTATCAATTCCGAAGCATCCAGCCGGGTTATAACCCGCACCACACGCCAGCCGATAGCCAGCCTGTTTTCGATGGTCATACCGGTAAAAATACCAGTTGCAAAACCAGAAGCATAAGCCAGATAGCAAATCGGATTATTCAGGTGGTTAAAAATCTGGCGGATAGCCAGCAGCCAGATCAGCACTTCGACAAAACCCAGCAGAGGTGTTAACCTCCGCCAGCCGCGCGACAAAGAAATAATGCGCATGGTGCCGAGAGAAACATCCATAATCCGGGCCAAAAAAATCATCAGCGGCAGAAGAAACCAGTTAAATAAGACACCATCAAAATCAATCATAAATTTCCTTTTGTTACCCTCAAATCATTTTCTGCCGGATTCTGGCTTTAAACTGAGTACAGAGGCCGGGTTTTGTCTCACCTTTTCCCGGCTGAAGGGTACATTCCAGCGCCGGCCGTCAAACCAGTCCTTATTAAAATCCATAAAATGCGGACTGAGCGGGTGTCCGGAATTACCGGCCGGGATGATCATCGTCGCCCCATCCACATCGCCAAAATCGAGCACAAAGCGCCAACTGGCCCCGACCTCACTTTTATAATGTCCGGGCTGCTCCGGATCGGCTGAGAAAAACGATGCATTCAGCGTGGATGAAGTCCCCCCGTAAGCCCAGGGACCGCGGCGTAATCCAAGCACATCCGAGACAAGCGGGACAATAGCCAGCGGGTGTTCCATAGTCAGATGGTGAATTTCGCCCCACGTTTCACCATGATAGCCGGCCAGGGTTTTTTCCAGTGCCCGCAGCAACACGGCATCGCTATCCTCAACCGCCTGTGTGGCCGGATTATCCAGCCAGGCAGCTAATACCGGCTCGGACAGGAAACGCTCCACATCCCACCACTTTACCGTTGGAACATTACCCTTAATCTTCCCGCTGAAAATATCTTCTTCCACCTGTTGCAGAAAACGAATCAGCAGCGCAGCCTCAGCCGATTTTGAGGTGATCTGTCCGTCCCAACCCCGGATTCGTTTCGCCCATTCCGGTTGATTCTTTTTTTCAAGCAGTGCGGCAAAACGCTCTTTCCAGCGCAGAAGATAAGCATCCGTTCGATCTGTCTGGTACTGCTGAAAATCGGCTGCCGAGAATTTTTCTTTGGCGCCGAGTAATTCCGAAATACGCATGATCCGGCCCGGGTCAAAACTACCCTGCAGGGGATAGGTCAGGTTAGTCTGATCGGGTTTGTTATTGCAGGTGGCCAGCCAGCCGCGCGGCGGATTAAAACTGTGCGGCGTTTCCTCCAGCGGATGGAAGCCCTGCCACAGATAAGCAGCATCCCAACCCGGCAGTGGCAGATTGGTTTCCGGCCAGGTGCGGACCGGAACCGGCGAACCAAGCTGGTAACCGATATTCCCATCTTTATCGGCATAGGTCCAGTTTACATCCAGCGCCCCAAAGCGGGTTACAATCCGCCGGAACTGCTCAAAACTATCCACTGCGGCCAGGTTAAAACCGGCTTCGGCACCGGCGGCAAGGTCCATTTCAAAACCAGCCCAGTGCTGTGAAATGAACTGTCCGGATGCTGAATCAGAAAAAATAATCGGGCCGTGTCCGCTGTTGCGGATAGTTAACGGAATACCACTTTCCTGCCCGCTGACGCGGATGGTATCGTGCACAATTTCCAGCGGCTGCCATTGTCCGTTGAACAGACTGGCTGTGCTGTCGGCATTGAGCTGCTCATAATAATATTCATGAACATCAATTCCGGCCACGGTAAAAGCCCAGGCCGCCCGGCCGTTGTGCCCCATGGTGACAAATGGCAGACCCGGTGTGGTAAGACCCAGAACTTCCAGAGCGCTGTCTTTAACATGCAGACCGGCCACATACCAAAACTGCGGCAGACGGCTGATATCGAGGTGGGGATCACTGGCAAAAACCGCTGAGCCGCTGCTGCTGTGCCGGGCATCCACCGCCCATGAATTGGAGGCCGTGGTCATCAGGTTGGGCAGCCGGCCCTGCGGGAAGAGCTGTTCGGCAAAGGTGTTGGCCGGAACAGTGGTCAGCGACCAGTCGGGATAAATTTCCTGCAGTTGGCGGGCTTTATCCGGTCCGATTTTGGAAATGATTTTGGCTAAGAAGGCATCGGGGCTAACCAGATAATTGGCATACCAGGTCTGGAAACTGAGTGTTGTAAGACAGTCTTCCAGGGACCAATGTTCAGGTTTTTGTCCAAGCAGCAGGTATTCAAACGGCCGCACCGACATATCGTTTATACCCTGATTAACACCCTGCACATAGGCAAACAAACGGAGACGGGTGTCCGTGTTCAACCGGCCCAGTGCCTGCCGGGCCATCCGGCGGTGACCGAGTATTCTTTGTGCTTTATCGATATTGACCACGGAAGAGCCAAGCAATTCAGCCAGTGTCCCGGAGGCGACGCGCCGGGTCATATCCATTTGAAACAGGCGCTCCGAAGCGTGCAGATAACCCAATGCAAAATAAGCATCACGTTCATTCAGCGCCCAGATTTGTGGAATGGCGCGGCCATCGAAAGTAATTTCGATGGGCTCACTGACCCCGGTCAGTCTTTTCTCCCCATCGGTTTGGAAGAGTGAGCCGCGCAGCAATAGCCAGGCTGCAGCGATAAGCAACAGGACCATTCCTGTTAAAGAAGCTGTCAGATAGAACAGAATTTTTATTATTCGTTTGGCCATAACAATCCCCCTGCAAAATAAGAAGAACAGTGTCAGAGCCAGGAAAATAAAGATTCCGGGTAGAGGATGAAATAAGAAACAGGATGGAAGACAGAAGATATAAAAAAATAGGTGGTTTCGGTGATTAGAAATAAAAAATAAAAGAAAGCAGAGAAGCAGAAAGCGGGGAAAAAACCGGTGTGTCCGGTGGCTAAGAAATAAAAAGTTAAAAATAAAAAAACTGAACAGCCGGGTGGTTTTGGTCAGAGGTAAGCTGCAGTCCGGGTTTAAATTCCCAATTCCATTAGTATTCTTGGTGGATGATGGTCTTTTCCGGCTATTGCTTTCACCGGCACTTCGGCTCAATATCTGTAATTTGTAAGAAATCAGGAGGTACTTCGTCTATTCAGGAAAATTAACTCACAACCAAATAAAGGAGAAACAATGGAAACAAAAATCATCGCCTCGGTAAAAAGCGGAATTGGTGCGACAGCAGTAATGACCATAATGATGCTGGTGGCTCCGATGATGGGTATGCCTGAAATGCCAATCGGTAAAATGCTGGCGGATTTTATGCACATACCTGTCTGGACCGGCTGGTTAATGCACTTTATGATTGGTATCATTCTGGCTGCCATGTATGTTTTTTACGGCAGCGAACGGATTCCCGGAAGCCCGGCACTGAAAGGTATGCTATTCAGCCTGCTGCCCTTTCTAATGGCACAGATCGCTATAATGCCCATGATGGGTGCAGGAATCTTCTCGATGAACACTTCGCTGCCGATGATGATGGTCGCCGGCAGCCTGATCGGACATCTTGTCTACGGACTGGTTTTAGGATTATTGGTTAGAAGCTAAAATCATTCTGATTTAAAATCCGGTTTACAGCTTTACCGCGGAAAGCTGTCCGACCGGATGGATGAGGATCAAACCAGGCCATCTTAAACGAATACCGGTAAAGGTTAAGATTCATACTTACCGGGCAACACCTGGTCAGCCTGGTTCCGGAATTTCATACCTGACAACAAAATTTTACGTATGTTGAAAAACATTAAAATCAAAAAAAGACGGATTGACCCTGTATGTTAAAATTGCCTCTGCTCAAGGCTATCCTTACCCAAATGTTTAAAAACGGGGTAGAAAAAAAGACGGTACAGGAGTTTTACCGTTTTTTTACCGCTAGTCAGGTCGCTGAACTGATCGCCATGAATCCCAATTTTATAGCCATTAAAATCGGTGTCTCCCATTATCAAATGATGGAATTAATGGTTGAAGGTGTGCTCGCCGGACTGTTTGAAATGGTCTGGGATATTCACTGCCCGCGTTGTCAGCAGATAGCAGAACAGACCGGGAAATTACATCAGATTCACGAGAGCAGCCATTGTCACAGTTGCCGCCTTGATTTTGAAAATTTCGCGGACGAAAACATAACCGTCAGTCTTTCACTTCATCCCAAACTATTTGAAAACGAACTGCCCCAGCCGGCGATGATGCGAACCATCGATAAACGGGTGACACCGGTTACCGTGGTTGATTTGATCACCGTCGCCCGCTTCCGGGAAAGTTTTTCTGACCAGATTCCGCCGTTGAACCACTCCGTCAAAGTCCGGTCTGTTACAGTAATGTTTACCGATCTCATTCAATCTACACAGATTTACACAAGTATCGGAGATTTTAAAGCCTATGCTTTGATACGGGAGCATTTCGATTTGCTTTTTACGGAGATCACCACCCATGCCGGCGGGGTGATAAAAACTATTGGTGATGCGGTTATGGCTGTTTTCCACGACCCTGTTACGGCCATTAAAGTTAGTTTTGAATTAAAACAATCGATCCGCCCTATTTTCAACAGGTATAATATATCATCGGGACTAAAAATTGGACTTGCTTCGGGAGCAGCGCTGGTGGTTAATATGAACAATATTCTGGATCTGTTTGGCACAACGGTTAATAAAGCTGCCCGTATCGTTCCGTTCTCCGGTCAGGATGATATCGCTCTGTGTCATCATTCGGCACAGGATGCCCAGGTGCAGGAATATCTGAATCTGACGCCGCATCGTCTGAAACAACTTTCCGCAGAACTCAAAGGTCTGCCTACGCTGACCCAGATCAGTCTGCTTACCCTTATTTAATTCTTTATCCGCCGGTAAAACTGCTTTTCCCAGGTATCAGATTTTCAAAACTTATATTGAAGTAAACTCAACCTGATAAAATAGAAGAACCGGAAATGACCGATAAATTCCCATCCGGCAGAATGCTTCTGACCGGATTTATCTATGGCCCGCCTTTTACAAAACGGCGAATAAATGCAATTCAGCGTAAGATTTCCTTACAACAGACGTCTATTCTCATAAACATCCGGATTAAAAACAGATTCTGAAAGCAGAGCTGAACCAACCCGGCAAATCATGCAGTTGGTACAGACCGGAATTCAAAAAATACAGAAAAGAACATACCATGAATCTTAAGACCCGTTTTGAGAAAACCCGGCAGTTTTCTATGGATATGGTTAAACCGCTAAAAACCGAGGATTTTGTACCTCAGGCAGCCGTGTTTGCCAGTCCCCCCAAATGGCATCTGGCCCATACTACCTGGTTTTTCGAGGAATTAATTCTCTCCGATCGGCTTCCCGGTTTCCAGAGGTTTCATCCTCAGTACAGTTTCCTTTTTAACAGTTACTACAACTCTGTCGGGCAGCGTACCCAACGGCAAACCAGGGGATTTTTCAGCCGTCCAACGGTTGAAGAAATTATGCAATATCGCCGGTATGTGGATGAGGCCATGCAGCAATTCTTCGAACTCCCCTCGCCTTCACCCGAAATTCTGGCGCTGATTGAGCTGGGTATCAATCATGAAGAGCAGCATCAGGAGCTATTTTTCACCGATTTAAAATATAATTTCAGTGTCAACCCGCTTTATCCTGCTTATTCGGATCAACCTTTCTGTGAAGAAAGCAACACGGGTCAGAGTGGCTTTATCTCCATCCCGGCCGGTCTCTATGAAGTTGGTTTCGATGGAGCTGGATTTTGTTACGATAACGAATGTAAACGTCACAAAGTATATCTTGAAGCATATGAAATCAGCCGGCACCTGGTAACCAATGGCGAGTTTATAGAATTTATTGAAAACGGTGGCTATCAGCGTTTCGAATTCTGGCATGATGAAGCTCTGGCCTGGAAGGATACTAATCAGATCCAGCATCCCATGTATTGGCAAAAATTAGACGGGAAATGGGTCCAGTATACCCTGGCTGGTCTGCGTCCCATACAACACGAGCATCTGCTGACCCACATCACCTATTATGAAGCATTTGCCTTTGCCCAATGGAAAGGTCTGCGTCTGCCGACGGAATTTGAATGGGAAGTCGCAGCCGGATATTTTGACTGGGGCAAACGTTGGGAATGGACTGAAAGTGCTTATCTGGCATACCCCGGTTATCAAAAGGCGGCAGGGGCAGTTGGGGAATACAATGGAAAATTTATGGTCAATCAAAAAGTTTTACGCGGTGCTTCCGTAGTAACCCCAGGCGGACACAGCCGCAAAACTTACCGCAATTTTTTCCATCCACAGATCGGTTATCAGTTCAACGGTCTGCGTCTGGTCAGGGGCTAAGATGGAAACTGTTATTACACTTCCAGCCCTGGCTCAGGATACACTCCAGGGTTTATCGGCAAATCCAAAGTTTCTGCTGCCCCGATATTTTTACGATGACAACGGTAGCAAAATTTTCCAGGATATTATGGAAATGCCAGAGTATTATCTGACCCGCTGTGAAACCGAAATTTTCAGCATACATCAGAAGGAATTGGCAGAACGTTTTAGCTACGAAAAAGAAGAATTTGATCTTATCGAATTTGGATCGGGCGATGGCTCAAAAACCAAAATACTCTTGCATCAGCTTTTGGAGCAGAATATAAAATTCCGATTCATCCCGATTGACATCAGTGCTTCGGCAAACAAAGAGCTGGCATCCGTGCTGGGCAGTGAACTGCCGGATCTGAATATTGAACCCCAAACCGGTGATTATTTTGAAATAATGCAGGATATGACCAGATATTTTTCCCGCCGTAAAGTGATTCTTTTTCTTGGCTCGAATATCGGAAATTTTTCGCAAAGCGAAATTGCCAGCTTCCTGCGCCGGCTGGAGATGATCACCAATCCGGGTGACCAGGTGCTGATTGGTTTTGACCTGAAGAAATCCCCTGAGCTGATCATTCAAGCCTATGATGATCCACACGGCCACACCCGCCGGTTTAACCTCAATCTGCTGCACCGGCTTAACCGGGAATTGGGCGCTGATTTTGATACCAGTAAATTTGTACATCACACAACCTATAGCCCAGTATCCGGGAATGTAAAAAGTTTTTTGGTTTCGCTGACCAATCAAGTCGTTTCCATTCCCCTGCTGGAAAAAGAATTCCGGTTTAAAGCCTGGGAAGCTCTGTTTATGGAGCGTTCCAGGAAGTTTGATCTGACAGCGATCGAACATCTGGCCTTGAAATTCGGCTTCCACGTGGTTCGCCATTTTTCGGACCAGAAGCAATTTTTTGCAGATTCACTATGGATAAAGAAATAACAAAAGGAGAAAAAATGAAAGCGGTTTGGAATGGCCAAATACTCGCCCAAAGCAATAAAACATTTTTAGTGGAAGGTAATTATTATTTCCCACCAGATTCGGTAAATACTGATTTTCTAAAGCCGTCGGAGCATCACACGGTCTGTGCCTGGAAAGGTACGGCATCCTATTTTGATATTGTGGTCGGGGAAAGTACCAATAAGCAAGCCGCCTGGTATTATCCAAATCCGGGAGATATAGCGGCCTATCTTAAAAACTATGTTGCATTTTGGCGCGGCGTCGAAATAATTGAGGAGAAAAACAATGAGGGCTAAAAACGCATATATTTCGACAAATTCCATCAATACGATTAACCCACTGCGTGCAGTATGATCATACTTCGTCGATACTTCCCCGGTTTCAAAGTCTTAGTTAATCCGGTAAGCGGCACCAAACCAAAGCATCCGTCCGGGGGCATCAACACCCGAACCATGAATCCGGTAGGCTTGATCAAACAGGTTTTCCAGCCGGGCATTCAAATCCAGTTTCCGCCAACTCGAGGAGAGGCGCAGATTAAATATACTCCAGCCTGGTGTTCCTTTATCGGCGATGCGGTGGTCATCCTTATCCCCACCTGATAAACGGGTCTGTTTGGCAGCAAACATCCATTGCAGAGCAGCCTCGCTCCGGGCAGCAAAGGAATAACTGATTTCGCTCTGACCATAAAAGGGCGGCATGCGCCGCAAGGGTTTTTTAGATTTTGTGTCCTCTCCGAAAGTGTAACTCAGGGAAATCCTGCCGTGCAGTTTTTCCGACCAGGCCAGAGACCAGGCAGTTTCAGCGCCATAAATCTGTGCCCCGGCAAGATTAGTCTTTTTGTAAACATCCTGACCAAGATATTGGGTCGAATCGAGGTAAGTAGCAGGAGCCCGGTCGATCAGATCGGTTAGACGATTGTGGAAAAAAGTCAGGCTGCCCAGCACCTGATTGGTTTGCATCTTGAGCGAAGTTTCGGTGTTTAGCGTTTTTTCTGGTTTTAATCCCGAAACCGGGACTTCGATACCATAGTCAAAAGGGCCGAAAGTGCTCATATCATTAATATTTGGTGCGCGAAAAGCGCTGCTGACAGCGCCAGACAAATGAAAGCTGCTGTTTAGCTTCCAGAGCAGTCCGGCGTTGGCAACCAGCGCCGACGATTCTGTATCAACTCCGCCGAAAAAATCATCACTTATATCAAGGCTGAAGGAATTAAAGCGCCCCCCGTAATTCAGAACGAAACGGGGCCAATCCCACTGATGCATCTGAAATATTGCCCAGGAGGCAGCTTTTGAACCATCCGGATAAAGGCCCCGGTCATTGGTTGATGTTCCGTCAGAAGTTTCTTCTTTTTTCTTCCAGCTTTTTATGTTATCGGTATAATACTCGGCACCACTGATGATTCTCCAATGTTCCATCGGCTGTGATTCCAACTGCTGAATCAGACCGATCGTGGTAACAATATCCTGTTCAACTGTCCGAACGGTGCTGCCCGACTTTTGATATGTGCGTTTCTCCAGTGATTGCTGCCAGGAAACCGTTGATTCGCTGTGCTTCAGCCAGCGGCCGGGAAAATAGCGCTCAAAGCGCAAAAAACTCAGAGTCTGAATTTGGGGATCAAAGCTATAACGCGAGTAACCTCGTTGGGCAACCTGATCCCAGCGGGGGACATCTTCCTGGGTCAACTGCAGCAAACCTGAAGAAATCAGCGAGTGTTCATCGACCAGAAACCGGGCCGCCAAATTCAATCCGGTTTCATCATAGGATGAAGGCTTCTCAACTGGCAGGTCACCCCCAGGATTAATCTCACCATGGTGAGTGCGGTTCAATTGAATCTGGTAAGTGCTGCGCGGAGCTGATAAATTCAGTTGCAGACTTCCCTGCTGCTGTCCGCCAGGTGTGGCATAGGCCAGATTGAATCCCGAGCTGAACTTCACACCGCCAGCGGAGAAGTCTGGTTCATCCATCATTAAATTTACCACGCCGCCCAGAGCATCGCTGCCATACTGAACCGATCCGCTGCTTTTTAATACTTCAATCTGACCGATGACTACCGGACTGATTGTATTCAGATACTGATTCGGCCCGTAACGGTAAGTACTATTATTCAGACGGATACCTTCAAAAAGTAGCAGTATCTGATTCCCTGACAGACCGCGGATGATGGGTGAACCGCCGCCATGATTTGTTTTCTGAACCCAGACATTACTTAAATGCAGTGCCTCCGGTGTTGTCCGAACCAGATTTTTATCCATCTCTGCCCGGTTAAAACTGCTGGTATTTAGTGGAGAATCAAAATCTGATACGGGTCGGCGTTGCGCTGTTACCACCACCGGCTCAGAAACAAAGGTGGCATCCATGGTTATTTCAATATCATCATGCTTATTCATCTGAATGATACGTGATTTATAACCAATCCTGGATAATTCCAGTTTTATCAGGCTGTCCCCTACGGAAACAGGCAACCGGAAAAAACCATCCGCATTGGATTCGGTTTCCATGAAACTACCCTGCACCCGGATGATCACATTTTCCAGAGGTTCAGCAGTTCGGGCATCGCGGACAATGCCTTCAATCTCCCCGGCGGAGAGAATAACCACTGATACTAATAGAAGAATGAGAACTTTGTACATTCATTTTCCATATAAACATTTGTTCGGGTATAACTTCTTGCGGTTTCCAACCATTCAATGAATAACTGGCCTTGGGTTTCAGAACCGGCCGGGTCAGGCTGAACCGCACCGACCAGGTGGTCATATATCTAATCCTTAAGAAATTCTCTTTCAATCAGTGCTGGTAATTCCATTACACTGGGTATGATGTGGGTGTGGTAGTAAGACATCCACGAACTCATCGGCAATGGCCCGCTGAGAACAGCAACTACACCGCGGCAGCCGGCGTTGCGTCCTTCCAGCATATCTGCCGGCGTATCACCTACCTTAATCACCTCATGAACACTCTGTACATTCAGCTCCCGCATGGCATGGAACAACATATAGGGCGCCGGCCGGCCAATATCGCCGGGTATATGCTGAACATCAACTGCTACATCAACCAGGCCTCTTTTAATCCAGCCCAAACCCTGCATCAGAGCATCATTCACATCGCGATGAAAACCGGTATCGGTCGCCACTTTTATACCATGCTGGTGGCACCATTCAAAAGTTTCTTCGGCACCGGGCATTGGCTTTACTTCATTGCGGTAGAAATCAATCATAATTTGCGAGTAGCGTTTGAAAACTTCGAGCGCCATTTCGTGACTTTCCGGGTCCTTAATCTTTTCAAAATCTTCCATGGCGATCTGTTTACCCTGTGCTCTGGCAATGAGAAATTGATAGAGATGAATTTTATTTGTACCGATCCTGGTCAGAATTTCATTGTATTCAACCGGCAGTTTAAATTCGACCGCTGCCTGGTACAAACAATCAGCCACCGCTGTTCCGTCATTGATGGTGGTACCGGCCAGGTCAAACATAACCATACTTACTTTGCTCATCGATTTGTATCCTTTTATTCTCAATTAACGAATTTCATGTTGCCGGTCCGGACAGGATGGTTTCTCATTTTACCTCAGCAGTTCCGGAAAACAACGCTGCAGAAGCTCTGAGTTGCTTCTCCTTATAAAAGAAATAGATAAAGGCCCACAGACCGATGATAATGATGGCCAGGCCGGTAATATCAGCCAGGCGCATAAAAAAGGTGAGCCAGCCGATTTGCAGATTCAGGTAGTTTTTAGCCAGGATCACCGAAACACTGCCCAGGTAACCAAAGGCATCGGCTACATACATCAGAAAGCCAATATTGCTTTTGTAGCGGAAAAGCGCGATCCAGCGTTCGAACAGGAAAGTGTGATAAGCGATATAGGCCAGGTACATGCTGAACCCGTTGAGTATCATCCAGGTAACCGGGCTGATCCGGTTCTGACCAAAGAGCCAGGTGGTCAAAAGCAGTAAAATGCCAGCCAGGATGATCATGACAAAATTGAGATAAAAGGCGGTGCGGTTGTTTTTAAAAAAACTCATCAGGGCAATAATAATCAGTACCCCGGCCGCCACTGGAATCTCGGTTGTTGCCAGTATCTGCGGCTGGTCGGCAAAACCCAGGGCATTCCAGATTTCAACAGCAAAATTATCCCGGATATCGCGAAAGATGGTCAGAAAAACATAAATGGAAACGGTCAGAATAATACCGATGGAAAAAACTCCAAAAAATTCGCGGCGGGCCTGACTATTCATCGGTACCCGGTCAGTCCGGAATTTTTTATCATCTGCAGTCGGTTCGGGTATTGCCCGCAGCAGCCAGACCCCGATGATCAACAACGGAAGGTAAATCAACCCGGTTAAAAAAGGCATCCAGAATTCAGACACGCCATGGGCATATACCAGCTCACGTCCGGTGGCCTTCACAATTCCTGAAGAAACAATAAAGCTGGAAGCCATACCGGCACCGAGCAATTCCGTGAAGCGACGGCCTTCGAGAAAACTGAACACCACGCCCCAGATCATTCCCAGGGGAATACCATTCAGAAAGAGTACCAGAACATTCCACGGTTTTGGCAGCACTGCAAAAAGAAATAACGCTGCCCAGGCCGCAGTCATCAAAATGATCACAGTTCGGATTCGCTGCGCCGGACGCAGCTCAGATACGGTTTTAATACCAATAAATTTGGATAGGGTGTACCCCAGAATCTGAGCCGTGATAGCAAATATTTTATAGTCAACGCCCCAAAGAGAATAACCTTCGTACAGGCCAGCGGTAAACGGTTTGCGCAGCGCATACATAGAAAAATAGGTAATAAAAGCTGCACCGATCGCATAAACCGAAAAAAACAAGGCGTTGGTGCCGCTTAGCCAAATGTGAATTTTTTTAGTCATTATTTATTCTCAGTCCAACCCGATGCGGATTTTGGTTGATGGCATAGTCGAAAGCCTCGTTTACAGTTTCCAGATTGAAGCCGTCATAAATTATTTCCGTAAACGGATAGCGGTCATGGTTTTCCGAAATAAAGTGGACGGCCTTAGCCAAATCATCCTGGTTATAATTATGCAAACCTTTGATAATATGCAGATTGCGGACAATTTTCTCGGCATCGATCTGCAGGCTGCGTTGGGGATAAGTAGCGCCAACCCAGACAGCCGTGCCTCCAATATCGAGCACGGTTAAAGTGGATTCCATTGCTTCTGCCGATCCACTATATTCCAGTACAATCTGAATCGGATTACTCTGTCCGTTCCGGTGAAGTATATCTTTTAAAGATTCTCCGTCAGCTGTCACTTTGAAACCAGCAGTGGCGCCAAATTTGATGGCGCTATCCAGCCTCTCCGCATGAATGTCTAAAGCCAGAACCTGACTTGCCCCAGCTTCGCGGGCCATGGCACAGGCAATCAGTCCTAACATTCCAGCCCCGGATACCAGAACTGTTTTGCCGGAAAGTTCTCCAGCCAGTCGGATGGAACCGGCAACCGTTGCTACCGAGCAGTTGATCAATGCGGCAACCGGAAGAGGCACCGAGTTTTTAAGCCTGAAAAGTGCCGTATTTTTTCGGAGAATGGTGTATTCCGCCAGACCGCCGTGTAATGTGTTCGATTCAGACAATTGTTCATGACCGTATTTAAAAAGTGAAGCTCCTTTCTGAGGAATACCTCTCCTGCTATGTTCCGATTCAGGATCACTGGCAAAAATAGACCAGGTTAAACGGTCACCTATATCCAGACTGGTACCAGCGCTGTCGGTTCGGGGTGTATCCGGACCAAAAGAAGCAATTCGACCGACAATTTCATGTCCCAGGATGGTCGGTGTTTTTTCAGTCCGTTTTCCGGTAAAGGTGTTGATATCGCTGCGGCAAAGGGTGACATACTCATTCCGGATGAGCAATTCACCGCTGCTGAGCAGCGGCAGCTCAATCTGCCGTATTTCCTGTGGCTGCCGGGCCTGTTCAAATATCACCGCCCGGCAGTAATGTTCGTTTAGCATAATTATCATCCTGTCGTTCTATTTTTCTCAGCGACAACCTTCTTCCGAAATACAAACCAGGTCAAAATCAAAATTGTCGCTCAGTATATACAGCATCGCCAGAAGTAGGGAGCTATCATCAAAACTTCCGCAACTGAAATCACCGCAGAATTGAACCATAGTGTGCACAGGACACGAAATATTTTTTTCTTCTTTCTTACTTCTTACTTCTTACTTCAAGACTATCCTGCACCTGGCTCTCACGGAGCATAACTCCAGGGTCATCAAGCTGTGGAGAATTGGCGACAACCTTCC
>DYOS01000015.1:13961-39808 GCA_020720405.1 Caldithrix sp.
TCACGGAGCATAACTCCAGGGTCATCAAGCTGTGGAGAATTGGCGACAACCTTCCAATTGAATTTTTCATCAAACGGATCCAGCGCTTTTTGCGGGTCAAACAGGTTAATATTGGCCGGCAGAGCAAAATATGCGGATGTATCGGGTTCAGCAGTGAACAAATCGGCCAGATCCGTGGCTGCTGCATCATATTGATTGAGATAAGGTATGCCCAAAATATTCCAGAAAGTCTTGAAAATGCTTCCAAAACTATAATGGACATGACCGATGTATCCCTTCTTGATATAAGGCGAGAAGGCCATGAGCAGACTGCGGTGGGCATCAACATGATCCACCCCGCCCTGCGGATCATCTTCGGTGACCACGATAAGCATATTTTTCCAATATGGGGTTTGAGAAAGAAATTCAACCAGACGGCCTAAAGCCAGGTCATTATCGGCCATATAACTTTCCAGGAAAGGATAACCCTCAGCGGGCCGTTCACCGGCGCCGTGGTCATTGGGCAGAATGATGGTCAGCATCTGCGGCATAGATTTATCTTTACCTATCCAGCGCTCGTTAAATTCCTTTATAAACATATCCACGCGGAACTGATCCGGAATGCCCATATTGTAGGTAGCGTAGATTTTTGATGATTTTTCAAAAAGCGGTCGCGGTACAGGGTAATTTACAAGGTGACGGACACCCGTGTATTTATAGGTTTTTTCATCCAGCGAGGCGGCCAGTTCCAGTCCAAAACCGAAATTAAAAAAGTCTTTTCCGTTGCGGTCCAAATGTTCCCAAATCGAACCGGCCTCATTATAATCCTCCGGATAAATCGCACCGCTCGAACCGACAAAGGCAAAATTTCCGGGAGCTTTTGAATCAGCCCGCATACTACGCCGGCCGCCGTACGAAGCAGCAACACTGGTTTCCACCCATTGGTTTGGATACGTATTAACCAGCCAGCGATGACCATCAGCAGAAACATCGGAATCACAATAGAAATTATCGGAAATGGCAAAACGTTCGGCCAGTTGTAAATGGTTTGGCATCACTGTCAGTGGACCAGTCTGCCGTAAAGCATCGCGGCTTTTTACCGTAACATCTGCACCAAAACGGGCCAGGGCTGGCTCTCCCCGACCTTTTTCCAATTGACCAAAGACTTCATCATAGGTCCGGTTCTCTTTAGAAATAAACACAATATGGCGGATTGGTGATTCTTTTTCTCCGGGATAAAGCGGTACAGGATTATTGCGGCGGACTTCAAATCGGCTGGCCGTCGATTTAGAAAAAGACCAGTTATTTTCAATAACTTTACGGGTCAGTTCTGGTAATGCTTTATCCGTTGGAATATCAATCAGCGATACAGAACCGCGCATCAGGTTGCCGATATAGCTGCCTTCGGGCCCGCGTTTAAAATCAGCCCCGCCATTGGGTCCACTGCCGAATCCTTTGGCATTGGCCACAATAAGTTTTTTCCCATCCGGTGTAACCTGCACCTTTGAGGGAAACCAGCCGGTCGGGATATGACCCAATACCTTAAAGTTTTGCGCATCAATTACCGCTACCGCATTGATCCCAGCCTCTGCAACAAACAAGCGTTTCTTATCCGGTGAAAGAGTCAGGCCAAAAGGTATAACCCCGCGAAATTTCCTCAGACGTTCATCCGGACGGAGAAAAATAGTCTGGACAACCGTATCGGTTTCGGTGCTGATAACCGAGATGCAATCATTATTTCCATTCGTTACAAAAATATATTTTTCACTGGCTGCCACAGAATTTGGGCTGGCTCCGCCGACCGCAGGAATACCCTCGATATTTTGTCCGACCAGAAAACCGGTTTTTACTTTTGCTGTCACCTCAGGCCGGCCATTCTTCAGATCGACCTTCCATACAGAAAAAGACTCGGCTGCATTCGGATCACCCAGACCGGGTACCTGTATGCCCCCGATATTCACACCTTGCCTCATTTCCGGAGTGTTAAAACCGGAGGCCGGGTATTCCAAAGCCTTTTCAGACATGTTTTCAGGGCCGATGCCTTCAAATGGTTTATAGGCAAACATACCAACATTGGCCACAAAAACAGCTTTTTCATCAACCGATAAAGCAAGACCGAAAGGATAGCGTCCAACCGGAACATTATGGATAACCCTGTTAGCTTCGGTATCAATTATCAACAGGCGGAAGCCGATCTGGTCAACCGCATAAAGTGTCCGCCCGTCTCTGCTGAGTGTCATATCCCCGATATAACCATGACTGTAATCAACCGAATCATTCTTTACAGCACAGTCAATATAACCCAGCGCTTGCCCATCGCTTAGACCAAACATATAGATCTTATTTTCCTGGCCCCCGGCAGCATACAATATCCGGTTATCCGGACTTATGGCCAGTCCCATAAAAACTGCGGCCAATATGCCCTCATCACTTTCCGCACCGGGCGGAATCTGCTGAACCTGGGGTTGAGCATCATTTAAATTCCGGATGACGGAAAGCGAAAATGGACTGGTACCCGAATTGGCCGTGACGGCAATTTGTCCATCCCGGCTAAGCATGAGACCGTATGGATGGGGTGCAGTTTGTACCTGAACACCCTGTGGAGTAAGAATCCGCCCATTGGGGATTATCGTCCGGCCCTTTTTATCAATGGATGTAAAGGCAGTGTCGGCCGGAGCCTGGGCAATCCAGACCGTCTTCGAGGAACGGGAACAGCTCACCGCAAAGAGCAGCGCAAAAAATATAAGGAATGAGATTCTCATGGTTACCTTTCCATTTCAAATCGTTATTATTTCTCCCGGCGGGAAGCGTTTATCATGTTAACCTGAACAATTTCATGTTGTGCGCAGCAAATGCGGCGGCAATGGCTGTTTTACGATACCCGGGCCGCGGTAAAGCACTTCCAGATAATGACCTCCACCAGCATTAAAATATTCGAGCCGCAGTCTGACCGATCCGTTTTTTAACCAGACTTTGCCCGATTTTTCTTCAGTTCCATGGTCACCATCGTTGTTAACGACAAGTTGATCGTTTACAAACAACCGGCTGCCGTCATCGGAGCGGGTGTAAAATTTATATTCACCCTCGAGGTGGATTGTTAATTCGCTTTCCATCACATAGGCAAACTGTTCCGGACGGTGCTTCAGACCGGCCAGACTAAATTCAGCTGTCTTTCCCTCTGAAATTTTATCCAATCCCGCAATGCCCGGGCAGGATGTGATTTGGCCGCCTTCAAAATACTGATAACTGATTCCCGGGTTATCCGCTTCAGAAACAATGCGGAAAGGTGCGTTGATTACCTGGCTCGAGTCTTTCTCCAGAAAAGCACGGGCCTGCAGAACCATTGTTTTTTCAGCAGTAAACGGCTTAGTATATAAAATGGAAGAGCGGGTCGGTTCGCTGCCGTCGGTGGTGTAATAAATTTCTGCCTTCTGGTTTTCATGGGTCAACCGGATAATTGGTTTGTCACCTCTGAACAGGCCCCCGCCAGCCGCATATAATTCCAGGTCTGGTTCGATTTCTGGTTCCGCCGGCAAAAGCATATTTCCGGAAACAGCAGGTTCATCATACCCTTTAAAAGCGCCTTTCAAGGGTCTTCCGATCCAGGCATAGGGCACTTCAATTCCCAGGGCAAAGGCGACTGTGGCTGCATTATCATAAGTCATGACCGGAATTTTTATAAGGTGACCATTTTTTATACCACGACCATATAGAATAAAGGGAATCTCCACTTCGGCCGGTGTTTCACCACCATGACCAAAACCAATCCCACCGTGATCGGCGGTGACAATAAAAAGGGTATTATTCAAAATTCCTACAGAAGCTGTAGCGTCAAGGATAAGTCCGATCAGAGAATCAGCCCGGCTGACAGATTGATAATATTCCCTGCTGCCATGGCCAAAATGATGACCGACACCGTCCACATGGTCGAGATGAATGAAAAGAAAATCCGGTTTATCAGTCATAATGTACTGGGCTGCGGTGCGTGCGGTGATGATTTCATTATCACAATGCACATTATAATTGACCGCACTTTTTTCAAACAGTCGGCCAAAGCCTTCCCAATGATAGACAGCGCCAATTTCTGCCTGCGGTCTCTGCTGGCGGAGAACGCCAAAAATCGTGGGGAAAATATCTTCGCTGCCGGTGACGACCGGCGGTAAAACATGGTCATCGCGTTCCCATTCATTGGAGGTGATTCCGTGCTGTGAAACCGAGGCACCCATAATCATTGAAGCCCAGTTGGTACTGCTGCTCGATGGCAGCATGCAGCGGGCCTGCAAAGTCCAGGCGCCGCCCTCCATCATTTTGTCCATGACCGGTGTGGCCGCCTGGCGAATACCATCCGGACTCATCCCGTCCACACCAATAACGATGACATGTGGTTTTTCTTTATTGCCTGCGGCGCAAGAATACAGGCCGGCGACGGAGAACAAACCGGATATCAGCAAAATCAATATCCGAATGGATACTCCCATCTCAGTTCTCCTTGCGGATGAAGGTTTGATCAAACAGGTTACCTTTCCAGTCGATGGCCTGGAGCTGCAGAACATCACCATTGATGGTTACCATAACAAAGTGATGGTCACGGTGAACTTTAGCGGTAAACCAGGACCGGGTCGGTGCATAATTTTCCAGCCCTCCGCCACCGCCGCCGCCCTGTAAATAGACCACACCATGGTCTTGTACCCGGCCACCGAGAATGGGCCAGGTTCGTTCATAATCATGAATATGTCCGAAGAAGACCATATCGACACCGTATTTTTCATAGAGAGCAGGCAGGTCATCGAGATCACTCTCGCCGCGCCGGGAGGGACCTTTCCAGGTGTCCCCATAATCATCCTCATCAGAGGTGTACGGCGGATGATGGTGAGCTACAAATTTCCAGCGGGCGCTGGAGGCGGCAAGTTCTTTTTCCAGCCAGACATACTGTTTACTGTTTTTTTTCAGCGGCCGGTCGCTGTCGACCATAAAAAACGCGGCATTACCCCAGGTAAAAGTGTAATAATATTCGGGATCGGGATTGGAGATGTACTGATAATAATACTCAGCATCATTCTCATGGTTACCAAGTATGGCATACAGATTAACCCGGCTCATTAATTCATGACCTGGTTTTAAAAACTCATCAACCCAGTCATCCTTATGGCGGCCGTCATCGACGATATCTCCGGAATGAATGATAAAATCGGGACGTTCGGCAAAAAGGCGGGTGGCAATTTCGCCCCAAACGACCGGATTATCCTGTGTATCACTGACAAAGCCAAAACCGATGGGCCGGGGTTGATCTGGTGCAGTCTGAAAACTGAAGACTTCACTCTCCGTTTTTAAACCACTGCTATTGGCGGTTACCACCTTATAAAAATAATTCGTGTTCGGTTTCAGACCTGGCAGTTCAACTTCAAAAAAAGTATGATTTGATTTAACCTCAACGGATTTCTCCAATGGCACCCGCTCACCATAATAAATTTTAGCCTGCGAAGCGGAACCGGTTTCCCAAAGAATGCGCACACTGGTCCTGGTTAGCTGCTGCAGATAAGGTAAAACCACAAAATCACCGGGAATTTTTATATCGGCCGGCTGGCTGGTAAACATTTCTGCTGCCGCTGCCCTTTTGCTTATTTCCGTTTCATTAATAGCCCGGTCATAAACACGGACATAACTCAGGCTGCCTTTCATCTGAAAATTTTCGTTTTCATCACGATAGGCACCAATCGTCATCATAGCCTGTTCCGGGTACAGAATATTGCCCTGTTGTTCACTGCTTACAGCCACCTGCTGCCCGTTGACAAACAGTTTCAGCTCCACACCGTTGTAGGTTGCAGCCACATGATACCATTTCCCTGCTTCACTTTGTGCAGGGTTATAAAGATATGTCATATTTTTTTTAGCAGTGGCAGCTAAAGCGATAAAATAGCGGTTATTATCAAGACCGAATACCCAGCCTCGTTCAAAATTGCCGTTATCCTGAAAAACGCCAATAATACCGGAGTACGTTTGATTTTTCCGCATCCGGACCAACGCTTCTACAGTGATGGACTGCTGTGGCAAACCAGCCTGGCTGATTTGGTCGGTCAAAACCATGGCATTGTCCGATCCGTTTAATTCCAGGTAAGAAAATCCGGAATCTTCAAAAATCCGGACCTCACCTGGGAGTATAGCCGGGAGATTGCCGGTTTCGGGACGAAAAGTATTCCCGCTTAAAAAATCTTTAGTAAACTGCCAGCTTATCACCGGCGCATCACTTTGCTGGGCAAAAGCCGGCACCATCAATAATAAAAGCAGGAAAAACTGCCGCATCCTATATATCTCCTTTTGAAAACGAATCGCAGATTCTGTATTGGTTTGCCTTCTTCATTACATATTTTAAACAGCCGGGAAAGCTCGGATATAAATTAAATTATCGGCTGCGGCACCAGGCATCAAAACCAGAAAGATCATCTGTACTGATCAGATCCACACCCGCCGCCCCGAGCAATTCCCATTGTTGATGCCGGGCTTCCCCGGGCTGATCCCACAAAGCCCAGAAGCGCAATTTCCGTCCCTGCTGATGAACAGACTGTACCGTAGTGCCTAAAAAAGTCCGATCACTTTCCGGGAAATTGCCTTCACCCCGCCAGTGGAATAAGCGACTGGCATTGTCACTGATCAGCCACATCAGTGAAAGCGGATCAGGACTGTCTAAATCACTTAACCGTCCATCATAGGTTGCATGCCGTACCTGCTGTTGGCGCATGTATTGCCTTGGCCTGTTTCCGGAAATTACTGCCTTTATAGCACGGGGACAGACCGCTCCCGACTGTTTGTAAACCGTAAAAACAGAGTCATAACAAGATAAAAGCCGGTCGATGGCCAGGTAGGTTTTAAGAGAATCACTCTTTATGTCAATCAGCAGAATAAAAGCCAGGCTGTCACTCTGTACATAGCCGGAATTGGCATGGACCAGTTCGGACAGTGGATGAATGTATAGATTTTCCAACCTGCGACAGGAATCAATATCGATTGAATCGTGGGCGACAAACAGGGTATCGCCGCGCAGCCAGACATCAGCTTCGACACTGTTGAAACCAAAATGCAGGGCATCAAAGAGCGGCTGTTCATGATGATAATCGTTATGTGCATGGCCAGCGGGCCAGACCAGATTCTGACCCAATACCGGAAAAGATGATAGAAGCAGAAGAAAAAATAAATTATGGTTTATCATCATGCACTCCAAGAGCCGGATCGGTCACCGGCCAGGCCTGGCGATTGGTTCCGCTTTTGAATACCTGCAGGGTGATGCCTCTGGTTTTTGCCGATTGATCAACTTTAAGTGTGTCCAGAACCTGGTGATAAATTTCAACTTCATATTTTTCACGGAGGGTGGTCAGCAGAGAATCAATACGGCGGCCGGTTTGAGCTTGCAGGTAATCACGGCGGACGAGTGGTTCAACAAGGGAATCCACATCTGTATAGCGGTTGCTGTGCGCTGACTGGTATGCAGCAAGTATATCCGTTGATGTATTTATATTTTTAACAATCTGGCTGCGCAGACTTTGGTAGACCCATTTATCCGACCATGCGGCCAGTTCTTTCTGCAAATGTTCAGGTAAGGCCAGCTTCTGGTGCCGGGCTTCCTTTTCTAAAAAATAATCGCGCAGAGAAAACTGAATCGCCTCATTCAGGGCCTGCAGAAAATCCTTCCGGGTGCGCAGCTCATTTTTGAGATAGGATGTATTAAATAGCGGTAAAAATTCTTCGACGGTCAGCCGGCCGTTTTTCCAGGTAGTCAGTGTCTGCCCGGAACCGGCGGCCAATGTTTGCAATGCCGGCAGGTTCTCTGTGGCCATTTGGACAGCTTCGGTCAGGCTGACCTGTGGTATTTTTTCCTGCCATTCCAAAACAGCTCTGGCCAGCATGCCAAAAACCGGGCCGTTGGTGACAATATTTTTTGGAGTCAGCAACTGATCGAGATAGCGGCCGATCTCCTTATCCAGCTCGCGGTAAAAAAGCTGCTGCTCCACACTGGCCGCTTTGGCCTTAAAATCACCATCCAGCAACGCCTGGCGTCGAATATCCAGCATTTGGATAATCGCAAATTGGCCGCTGAGTTCAACCGGATCGCTGATTTCGCCGATGGGCAGATCCCTGATGGCAGCAAATACGGCTTCAGGTATATCCTGCTTGTTGACATATTCACTGCTAAAAACCTTAGACACTCCTGGGAAATCGGAAACGGAACCCAGCGGGTCAACCGAACTGAATCCGTTATTTTTCATTTGTTCATGAATGGTCCTGGCTTGCCGGGCTGAGGAGGCGAGGTAATAGCGGAATTTAAAACGGACCGCCTGTTCGCTGATTTCACGGCGGATATCCGCTTCGGGAATTTTTATTTTGCTCCGTACCTCCTGCCAGATCAGGGCTTCAATAAACAACTCGCTCAGCAATTTCTCGCGGCTGGTCTGCACTTCACCTGATCGCTCAAGATTCCGGGCATATCCTTCAAGAGATAAAAGACGCTCGTTGATCATGTGATTCAGGTAGGTCTCTTTTGGATTTGGGCCCTGTTTGAGGTTGGCAAAACCAAATTCATAATTTCTTTCAAATTCTTCGCTGCTGATATAGGTTTTACCGACGCGGGCCACATCCCTGGCAGTGTCGGGTAAGTTTTTTCTGCAGGAAATACTACTCAGTAGAAGTAGAAGAAAGAACGCATAAAATAAAAAATTTCGAATCATCATTTTATCATCATTATCTTTTTGAATTGACGTTGAGATCCACTGGATAAAGCGGCGAAGTAAACTCCACTGGGCAGAATATTCTTATTGTTGTCTGTTCCATCCCAGATGAATTTGTTTATACCGGATCGGGCTATAGAAATATGCCCGGACCAGACCCGCTGACCGGCACTGTTAAAAATATCAATATTGACTTCCCCGGCTGCCGGCAGAACAAATTGGAAAGTAGTCGAATGGTTGAATGGGTTCGGATAATTATTTTCGACCAGAAATTCAGCCGGTTGCCCCGGCGAGTCTTTTTCAATCGCAGAGACTGCGCTGCCCCAGCCCAAAGCATACTCACCAAGAGAAGTCTGAGCGGGCAGTAAAAAGAAGGCTCCGGATGGGTCGTTAACAGCCTGTCCGGTCAGGTCTTTCCAGTTACTGCGGGCATTCTCCCGGAATATTAAATGGAGTGAATCAGCCGCAGGAAGCCCACTAATTGCAGCATAAGAAAACTTAAGATCAGCTTTACATGAACCATATTCACGGATGCCCCAATATAAATTACTGCGTTTTGTCAGATCAGCCGGAAGTGTTTGATCCTCAACCGGCGGCTGATCTTCAGTGCCGTTCAGGTACAATCCAAGATAATTTGAAGTATTGATTGAAGTCAGGGGTGTTACCATAAGTGCTGCATCAGTCTGACCCAAAGTATATGGCCTGTGTTCATCCATAAACAAAGCTTGGTGGCCCAGTGGAACATCGGAGGCAACATAGCCGGTCAGCGCTGCATTCTGCAGATATGCATCATTACTACCCTTTTGATCCGGGTAGCGGTCAGCATTTAATCCATCCAGATTCCAATACGAAATAAGCTGAGCATATTCGGGATGCCCGGAATTAATTTCCTGGTGCATCCAGTCTTGTATTGTTTCGAGACTGAGGGCTGTTGACCACAACCGGATCTCATCGAGTTCTCCATCGAGAACATTGAATTCATTGTCATCATGATAAACACCAATATCAAAATAACTCTGGGTATCATAAAGAATATCACCCCATTGTTTGGTTGAAGTGGCACTGAGCTTACCATTGATATATAGTTTCATGTCGGCGCCGTTAAAAGTCACTGCCACATGATACCACTGATCGAAGCCAAATGAAGAAGGCGCACTCAGGTAAGTCATAAATCCGTCGCCGTCGTTGGCACCGGTGGTAGCCAGTCCAAAGGAAAAGGATGTGCCGTAATTCCCCAGCACCCAGCCCTTTTCATAACCTCCGTTATCTTCCACTGCCCCGATGTAACCACCCCAGGTGTGGTTCGATTTCAGTTTAACCCAGGTTTCGACGGTCATAGCCCGTACCGGAAGAACTGCTGAACTTAGGTCTTCTGTTATGGAGAAGTGGCTATTTTTACCATCGAAGATATAGGATTTATTTGCCGCCTGGGGCAGATTATAACCCGTTGAACGGATGACAATTTTTTGTTCAGCAGACCAGTCCGACCAGTTCAGCCGGGCATCGCGGTAGCGGACCCGCCAGTAATATTCGCCCGGCAAGGCCAGATCATTCTGGGTCAGTGTCAGCCGGGTGATATCGACTCCGGCACTCTGGTCCTGTGGTAAATAATCCGGGGCACCGGAATCGAGGAAATAATGCACCGGGTAGCGCAGACGGTCAACTGCCGGATGCTGATAATCACCGGAAACACTGCTTAGCTGAAATTGCGTGGACAATATTTCTGTCTCTCCCAGGTACTCACCACCGTTGATTTCGTATGGCAGATCAACCGAATCGGCGGATCCAAACGGCTGAGGCTGGGCCGGAGCATTATCATTGTTTTTAAAGACAGTCAGTGAATCGATTATCAGATTGTCCAGTGGTTTTTCAGGGTGGCCGGTACTATACGAGGAAAATGAGTAGCTTTGTCCGGCCAGGTCAAAATCGAAAAGAACCCAGTGATGCTGGTCGAAATTGAACTGATGTTCGGGGTAGTCTGCCCAGAGATTATCCGCCCAGCGGTCAAGGTTGCCAGCAGCCCCGCCGGCGATCATCAGACGCAGCCGGCCATCCACGGTTTGACCACGTTCATAGGCATGGGTGTGACCGTTTATCAGAAATTCAGCTTTTGAATATTTGTGCAGAACCGGAATTACCCTGTCCTCCACATAACCCGTGTTGCCCGGCGTCCAGATCGAGCTTTTTCCGGGATGGTGACAAAAGGTAAAAACCCAGTCGATATCGGGATTGTTTTCGGCCTCGGCCAGAGTTTCATCCAGCCATTCAATCTGAGCATCATTTCGCCACTGCCAGTTGCTGTTTAAAACAACCATTTGCACTGTGCCCATGGGAAAAGTGTAGTATGCTTCGCCCTCCGGACCGGCAAAATCATCAAATTTCATGTACTGATAATAATAATCACTTTCCGCCTCGTGATTGCCGATGGCGGTCATGCCAGGAATCGACATGGTCAAAGGTTGAATTGGACCAAAATACTCACGCTGATAAGCTGATAAATCCCAGCCTTCACCGACGATATCGCCATCCGTAAAAACAAGATCGATTTCCGGACGCCAGTTTTCACCATACATTTCTTCGAGCTGCCTGGTCATGGCATTGACTATTTCAGTACCCCGTACATAGTAGGTCTGCGGATCGCTGCGGACGATCATGCGGATATGTCCTGTTTTAGCACCTTTCTGCGGAAAGGTGCTAAAAGTGAACACTTCCGTTTCCGATAAAATGGTTTTAATCTGGTATTTATAAGGTGTGTCCGGCAGGAGATTGGCAAGGTGGACGGTATGCCAGTAGTGGCCGTTGGGCAGGACTTCACTGCTCCCGGTCAGTGTTTGGCTCAGTGTCTCCTGACCAAAGCGCAGACTGGTTTCGGTATCCGTGCTGGTTTCCCAGTTGATGATAACCGAGTTTGGAGTCGGTGTCTGCAGATAGGGATAAATTTCATCGGCCAACAGCGGTATAAAAAACAGTAATAGTAAAATCAATGGACGCATATTTTCTTTCTTCATATTTCTGTGTGCCGATCCCGGCACGATTCACTTTTTTTTAGTGAATTAACTGCAGCCGTTCTCTATGTCTGAAAAGCATGACCACAAGGCACTCTCAGGGTTTGAGATTGATACGTTGCACAGAACAAACCTGTTAGAAGTGTAAAGATTTTCCGGATCCGGATTTCAAACTCACGTACCCATTAAACCAGTAAAAAAAAGATGCCGGCTCAAATGAGCCGGCATCAGGTTATCAGATAGAATTATTTTACTAAAAGCATCTTCTGAGTTTTTACAAAATCGCCAGCTTCGAGACGGTAGTAGTAAACACCGCTGCTCAGGGAACTTGCACTCCACTGAGCCTGGTGTACACCGGCCGGGATTACTTCATTATTCAGCAAACGGGCAACTTCCTGACCTAAAACATTATAGATGATCAGGGTTACCTTGCTTTTCTCAGCCAGAGAATATTCAATGGTAGTACTTGGGTTAAACGGATTCGGATAGTTATTCTTCAATGAATAAGTATACAACTCCTGGCCATCTCCAATCCCATTGGGATAGCCGAGCGGCGAACCGATCATATCGGTGGTACCAACCGTGAAATAGGTGCCATCATCCAGAATTACGCCACTGAAGGTAACCGTATTGGCATTTACCGTAGCTGCAGCAGCTGAGGCATTGAAAGAGCCGCTTTCACCTGAGCGGGTCAGCAGAACATAACCAGCAGCATTACCGGCAGTAACCGGGAGCGTAAAGGAAACATTAACCGATTTGTCAAAGGTTTCGGAGGCATCATAATACCAGACCCGTTCCAACCGGGACTGCAGATCGCCAGCCAGGTCAGCGGTCGTGGCATCGGTTTTCCCATTGTGACCAATAAGAGCATACATTTCAGCGGTATAGTTTTTGTCGCCAACCAGGTCGCTGAAATCACCGGCCATGCCGGCACCACCGGAAACACCATCTTCTTCACCAGCCCAGGCACCGCTTAGCTCATTCATTTCAACCATTGTGGCGTCGCCCAGTGGCGCATAGGAAACTTTCCACTGCGGTCCGTTCATAATTTCGGCATGGTGTCCTTTGCTGCTTTTATCATTCAAAACCGTACCGGTACCTTCGTTAAAATCCCAGTAACCAACCAAAGCACTGAAATTCGGGTGGTCGGCAGTAACCGGTTTATGGCGCCATTCATTTAACGTTTCTTTGCTCAGAGCAGCATGCCAGATACGAATCTCATCAATGCTGCCCGGATATTTATAACCATCGCTGTAGTTCTGGGTGCCATCCTGGGCAAAGCATAAATGATACAGGTCTTTATTTACTACCTGGGCGAGTTCGTTTCCGGGAGCAAAACCGGCGGCAAACAACAGGTTGGCTGTAAAATTATCATCCGTCCATACAAAAATGGAGTCATTGGTTACACCGGGTGCGCTGCGATCCAGAGAGAATCCGATGTGATGCCATTTACCATCGTTCAGGTTTTCCAGATCGAAATCAATACGACGACGGGTTGTATCGGCAATATTCAAATCCCAGGGATTATTCTTTATGGCGATATTCCAGCCATTATTTCCGCCACTGGCCCAGTTTTTGTTTGAGACAACCGAGGGATCGCCATCAACACCATCACCCGATTTTAGCCACACTTCAACCGTGAACGAACGCTCAATCGGAATGTCAAAATCGGTTGAATACGGTACCCGGGCATACTGGATATTCTGGGCTAGTTTGAAGTCCAGAGTTTTTCCGGCCGGTGTATTTTCGCTGCTGAAACTATGCTCGTAGCCACCAAGGTTTTCCAGCTCGGTGCTGCTCAGGTTTCTGTTGTACAAGGAAAGAGCGGCAACCGAAATTTCACCGTCACCACCATCATCATCTGCAAAAAATAAAACTTTGTTAGCCTCAGATTTCGGTGACAATGAATATTCACCTTCCTGAGTAAGGGTTTCTTTTTCCAGTACTTTTTTACCATCCACATATACTACAGCATTAACCAGGGTATCGCCCAGGTTAGCTGCCAGTGAAATCCGGTACCATTCACCGGATCGGATTACCGGCGAATCAGTCCATCCCAAAACCGGGGAGCCAATATTTCCACTTTCATCAATAAACAATTCGGCATCATTGGTATTGGTCGGATCGGTCTGGAATAAGGCATTCATTACACCAAGCGCTGGTACAGTCACGTCCATTGAAACGGTGTAACGGTTAACCTGAGTAGCAGTGCTATTAAAGCCATTGGCCGGGATATCATGCATAGCTTCAATATAACTGCCCTGACCAATTTTGGCGGCTTTATTATTCTCATCCGGGCCGGCCACCGATTCAACAGTACCTACGGTGTTTAAATTATTTCCAGTGGTAGCCAGATTCAAATTAGCTTCATCATCAAAACCCCAGGAACCGACCGCTTTACCATAAGAAATAAAATGGTTGTAACCACCCAATTCCTGAACTTCATCAAGTGTCAGAGGACGATCATACAAGGCCAGCATGGCTACATCGATATCGGCATCTTCACCATCATTGTCACCAAAGAAAAGAACGGTGTTTGTGCCATCGGGAGAATCGAGCGACAGACGGTCATCGAGTTTACGGGGTGATCCATCCTGAGCTAACTGACCATCAAGATAATACCGGTATTGAACACCGAGATCGGCAACGATAACCATACGATACCAACCTTCGGTATCCGTGATTTTGTAGTATGAATAGCTCGTGGTACCAACGCCGAGCCCGCCATTGGAATGAATAAAGGAGTCCCAGTCACTATGTTTGGGATCGCCGTTATTATCGGTAGCATGGAAACCATACCAGACACCATTTGCCGGTTTATGGAAGTCGACCACAATGGTAAACTGGTTAACCCGCTGCGGTGTAGAATCCGGGAGAGCCGGGTCAAAGCCATTGGCTTCGATATTGTGGTTGCAGCGGTAGAAGGAACCGAGCTTAACCCGGACAGCGCCGTCGCCGCCATCTGGACCAGAAATAGGTAGAAAGCCATTGATATCGTCACTGATGTTGACCGTGTCACGCACCAGTTCTTCACCAACGGTTGCTTCTTCCAGGTTGTTGGAATCATCGAAAGTCCAATGTCCAACCAGCCCTGTTTGCGGCAGTTCACCCTGGGCGAAGGCCAGGGAAACGGCAGCAAGAAGCATGAACAGAATTAATCGTAAGTTGACCATATTTGTCTCCTTAATTGTGTTAGGTGTTTAGCAAAACAATTTTATATCAAAGCCGCACCGGTTGATGGGTCGGCGTGTAAGACTAAAAGGCAATCCCAACCGAGAAACGGTTCACATCCTGCAGTATGCCCCAGTCAGAATAGGCATAATCCAAGCGCAGGCGGAAACTATTGTGGATGGGGTATTTTACTCCGGCACCAAGAGTCAGACCATTTTCCTGATTTTCTTCGAACAGGTTTTCATAACCGGCCCGGAGGAAAACGATGTCACGCAAGGCATATTCAAAACCGAGATTGACATATTCGGTGGAGGTACTGGGATGATTTAAATCCATAGCCAGGATGGTGCTCCCGGCCATTCCCCAGTTTTTCTGCCAGGAAACACCGGCCCGGAACAGCACCGGCAGCGGGTAGTAACCGGTTTTATAACCAACCGGAATACGGTCGACATTTTCGTTATCCTCATCCGGGTCGCGGGTTGAATCGAGATCACGCCCGGAAAGCTGAATTTCCGTACCAAAATTGGCCATGCTCATACCGAGCACCAACCCATTCCAGCCGGTGTTATAATGTATTCCAAGATCAAGTGCCACGGCCGATCCACTCTCATGCCAGATCTGCTGATGGATGTACTTTGTGGTCAGACCAAAGGAGAAACGGTTGGTAAGTGCTACGGCATAAGTCAGACCGGCCGCATATTCGAGAGCTGACCAATATTCTCCGGTTCCTTCAGGACGCTCGGCCGTCCGCACGGCCTGCTGTTCTCCATAATCCAGGGTAACCAGGCTAAAACCCAGGCTGGAGCGGAAAAGGGGCACGGGCATGGTGACACCAATAAAATTATGGCGGGTATCTACCAGCCACTGATTGTGCATAAATTCTGTCTGAATGCCCTCCAGCCAGACGATTCCGGCTGGATTATAAAACATGGCCGAAGGATCGGCAGCCAGGGATGCTGAAGCTCCACCCATGCCGATGGCCCGGGCGCTGACGCCGATTTCAAGAAAGGTGGCCGCACTTGTCCCGACACCGGACACTTCTGTACTGAATTGCGCCTGCAGCGGATTTCTGCAGACCATAAGAACCAGAACAAACATTATTACATATATTTTCATATCATCACCTGCCTTTTTTCAATCGCTTATTAACACCGGGTTTTAGTTGCTGAGTACATTACTCTCAGAAATATTCAGATTCTCATCCCACCCGGCGGAAGATTTAAGGGTGTTTGGTTTTGACCCTGAGACAGCATCTCGCAGTCGCCCGGTAATGACAATCTGGTACTATCGTCCGTAAACGAGGCAACTGGTCATCTCCTCAAAATCCCGGTTCTCCACCTGTTTTTATTTTCTGTCTTATCTCTTATTTAATGATCGCCATCTTGCCCCGGGTGATCCCGACGCCTGGTGCATCAACTACCCAGAAATAGACACCATGGGCCACTTCCAGCCCATCCTTTGTCCGCAGGTCCCAGGCCAGGCGGGAGCCGTCGGCGGCAACATCATGCTCCAGGGTGCGGACTAGTTTTCCGGAACTGGTATAGATATAAACCGTGCATTTTTCCGGCAGATTTACAAAATCCACCCGGCGATCGCCGCGTCCCTCATCGGCATTTATAACTTTGCGTTCCAGCGGATTAACTGCGATGTAAGGATCCGGAACGGTGTAAATATTATGCAAGTCCTTTTTAGCCTGAATCTGGTCAATCTTGTTGCCATCCAGGCTGAACTCATATTTATCCAGATGGTCGAAAGATTTGGTAGTGCGGATTTTCAGCACATCACCATTTACAGGTACCCCCCGGTTTTCCTGAAGTATTGTTACCGGATAATACATATCCCATTTCCAGAGCTGTTTTTTTGCGACTTCATTATTTACCAGGATTATCCGGTCTGCAGTATAGATGTGGCCAGTCAGTGAATCGGGTTTGGATGAACTTTGAGGGGTATAGCGATATGATACTTTAAAAGGCAGGTCACCTTCCGTGACGTCCCAGATCTGGAAATTTGTCACCCGGCTATTATTGACAGCCGTATCTGCCCCGAATTCCATGACCCTGATTTCATAGTCGCGGGGCATAGCCAGACCGCTTAATTCAGCAGTCATATCTTTTATCGCCAGATTTGATGTACCTGTCTGCCAAAATACGGTATCAATAGTAATCGGATCATTGAGCATGGTAATCTGAACACCGTCATAAATAAATTCGGAGGCCAGATTATTGGAGGCCGGGTTAGCCAGACTGGCGACGGGTAAATGACCATTTCCATCACTGGTTATGTACAAGGTCATTTGATCTGTATTCCCGGTATATAACGAATCATATTGCTCAAATTTACCGTCATCCCCGAATTCGAGACGGTACTCCAGGTCGGAGCGAACCAGGTATGGATTATAGATGGAAAGCTGGATATCTCCGGTACCACGGCCGGTCGTATGTACAATTTTAGCCGGATTTACCTGTGGATTCTGCCAACCGGCAGGACTTTCCTGGGGCACAACCACTGCGGTATTCTCATCGGTGGAAATGGCCCGGCCCAGCGGATCGGTCAGAATATTTGCCCCGCACTCGGTTGGTGAGATCGGTACAAGCCCATCTTTATCACTCAACTCAGGGTAAAAATCCGGATGATAACCGCGGTCAACCGAAACCAGGGCATAATAATAGGTCCGGCCATTAGTCACCGTAGAATCGATAAAATAGTGTTTCAGTCCGCTGTCCGTACCCATGTTGTAGGAGATGCCAAGATCGCTCTCAATACCAAGCTCACTGCCGATACGCACCGGATGAATGCCGGCCAAGCCATCTTTTTTATCAAAGATGGCCATTGGTTTTAACAACAGGGGATTTCCAAAGGCATCGGTTATGGTTTTAATTTCACCAAAGGAAGCTTCGGTGCTGCGGTAAATATAGTATGCTTCAAAGTCCTGCCCGTAAACCGGATCGCGGGAGGTTTCGGCCCGGCTGTCCCATTTCAGAAAGACCTTGCCGTCACCGGCGGTTGCCTCAAGAAAGGGTTTACGCGGTGGTTTGGCAAAATTATAATCCTGGTCATAGATCACCTGCATGGTTCTTTTATTGCGCAGGATGTCATCCTGATCATTGCCGAAAAGCAGGGCGATGGCATAACGGTGTGTTTTTTCAGTACCTGAAAATTGAACAAAACCGCTACCGTAACTCCAGGCAATGTCCCGCTGATATCCGGGGCGGATCTGATAGGTGCCGGGCTGAATTTCAATCTGCCAGTACTTTTCATCATCACCCATTGTGTCGTCAACATCGCGCAGATACCAGGAGGTTAAGCCAACCTGGTCAGATTCATCGTTGTCAGTAAAATCAAAATTGGGCTCTCCGGCATCGGGCAGACCATTGGCTTCACCCAAATCAGGACCGGTATAATCATCATATTCCGGTCCCAGTCCATCGGCTCCGACATCATCATTCAGCTGTTCACTATCCAGAACGCCGTTGCCATTCAAGTCCTCACCTTCATCCAACAAGCCATTAAAGTTTGCATCCTCATTATCCCACTGGCCATTGCCATTAACATCCGACCAGTTCGTCCAGTCGCCATCATTATCTATCCCATCGTTTTGGCTTTCGTCAGTCCGGCCATCCTGGTCATTATCAATGCCGTCCTGAGCAAGACCGGGACTCTCCAGGAATGCAAAGCCAAAATAGCCAGTCGGCAGACCGTTCCCGGCCCGGCCGGAAACATTCCAGGCGTAAGTGATATCATCGATATTGTCAAAATCCGACTCGTCACCTTCCAGCGAGCCACCCATATCGGGATCGATATACATACCAACCACGCATTTTTCCAGATCTTTGCCTTCATTGGTAATATCGTAGATGGAAATAAAAATATCTTCAGCCAGGTGCGCTGACCATTGGTAATTGCGAACCTCAGCTTTCAGACCAAGCCCGCGCCGGCCATTCGGCCAGGCCCTCGTATCATCAGTCGGATAGTAAGCGAATTCATCGTTTTCCCGGTCATCCACGGCAAAAAAGGATTCCTGATCAGCCCGGGCATAGGTACCATACTCACCATTCCAGCGGCCCGCCCGGACATCACTTCGTTCATCTCCCGGCGAACGGTTATCTCCGGGATAACTGCCGATTGGCCAGTATTCCGGCCAGGTCTCCTTGCGATGGCTGACGGCATACCAGCCAATTTCGTTTTTCATACTCAGATCAAGCTGCCCATTCTGGTTAAAATCTTCCTGTGGCTGAAGCTGACCGTCGCCTTCACCCGAATCCCCGGTATTGGGCAGACCGTCGATACCGACATCCTCGGAGATACCGTATATTTCCGGGGTATCCGTGGCTGCCGGCTGGTCAAGATTGAAATAACGGGGTAACGGCATAAACGCATAGAAATGGGTAAAATCGCGCGAGACTTCTTTATTGCTGCGTCTGTAATTATCGGATACAATGTGTATGGTTTTGCCATTGGTATCTGTTACTTCGGAGGCAACATAAAAAACACCGCCATGCAGATAAGGAACGGAACTGACACCCTTTGGCCAGGCCAATTGCGGTGAACCGGATACATAATGATAACCAAGCAGGGCCGAGTTAACCGAACCGCCGGTGATCAGGTTACCATCGTGGTTGACGAAACGGAGGTATTTGGCATTGCCCCGAGTAGCGGCAGTTTTTTGAAATACCCGGGTTTTTCCGTTTCCCGACTGTCCGGGAACCTCAACCGGGCTGTTTTTTTGTATATCGGTTTCCTGTGCCTGAGTGCCAGCCGGACATAATAGAAGTGAATAAATCAGAATGGGCAAAATGTGGCTGCGTATATATCTGGTCATAGATAATAACTGTATCATGAAATAAACCTCTGTTTCTGCTCTACAGGTTGAATTCCAGGCCGATCTGTACTTTGCGCGGCGCTGAATAATAGGTTGGACTCGCATCCACTTCGGACAAGGTGAAATGACCTTCCTGCTGTAACCGTTCGCGTTCTAGTGCTTCATCCTCTGGTAGCCGGGCAATCTGATCGGCTGCACCGGTTGAGGCATGGACATATTCCTGGTTCAGATGGTCAAACAGGTTATCGATTTTCAGAAATAACCCAGCCCTGATGCCTGCCAGGTTTAATTCTTTTTTTGCTTTCAGGTCGATATTCCAGCGGTATGGTTTAATATCCAGATTGCGGTATTCGCGGGTAGCGATATCATAACGGTCTGTAAATGTTGGGCTGTAAGGCTGGCCGCTGTGCAGGTAACCGGTAATGCCGATGCTCCAGTCATCGGGTCGGTTGATATTTACGGCGGCATTCAGCGTGTGACGCTGATCCCAGTCCAGCGGTAATACTTTCCGTTCTGCAAATTGTACATTTTCACCGCCATAACTGGTTGCCGTTTGTATCAGGTAAAGGGTATTCGGATCTGAGGAACTGCCATTGGCAAAGGCATAGGTGTAGTTGATATTTCCGGTAATCATCCCCGTATTTTTAGAAAGAGAAAGACTAAGACCTTTGGTATTCCCGTAATCACGGTTGACAAAACGTGTATAGGTTACCGCGTCGATGGTGGTAATTTGTTCAATTCCAAGCAGATTGCGGAAATCTTTATAATAAGCCGTCACATCAACTGCTATACCCTGGCCGATCTCCTGCTGCACACCAATTTCGTAGGCAATGGTTTTCTCCGGTTTAAGATCGGCATTACCCAAACGGCGGCCGGTCAGCTGAATCGGGGTGAGCGTATACAGCGGTTCGTTGTACATATACTCGAAGCTGGGCATTTGGAAAAAATGACCATAAGAGGCATGGAAAGCACCGGCACTTGAAACCGGAAAGGAAATACCAAGACGCGGACTAAGCTGTGTTTTTATCCCGGCATTTTTCAGGTTGCTATGAGCGCCAAGATTTGTGGCTTCGGTTCGAAGTTCAACCGGGTAAACCTCCTGCGGATCAAACAAGTCAAAACGCAGCCCGGCATTGATTATTAGTTCGCCAAGTTCCAGTTTATCCTGCAGGTAAATCGCTGCTTCTACCGGTGCAATAGTATAATCGCGCCACAGGGCATACTCCGAATCGGCCACAGCTGCATACCGACCATACTGATGTGTAGAATCCAGACTTTCCCAATCCCGCCAGTAATCAGAAATCAGATTCCAGTAGGTATTAAAATCATAATCGGCTCCATTCAGTGTCTCCACATCCGGCCATTTATAATTTTGCCAGGCTTCTGTTTCCCTGAAGCCGCGTGAATAGGTATTAATCCGGTGACGGCGGGCCAGGAATCCCGCTTTTATAAAATTGAAACGTCCGGCCTGCCAGTTCAAATCACCGTTTATCAGATATTGTTCGCGGAAATTTTTACCATCCCGGTCGGTATAAAAACCATCGGTGGTACCCAGTGAAAAGCCGTCGGCACTGGAGCTGATCAGTTGTATGCCGGAATCACCGGGGTAAAGCGCCAGCTTGTTGTCTTTGCGGTAAAAGGACTCGCCATCGTTAAACTGGTATGATAAAGCCAGGTTATAAAATAACGAGCGGGTCGGATTGTGTTTGAATGTTATAAAGTGCGAATGGGACCAGCTCTGGTAGGTATTGGTTTCATCTGGCTGATAACGGCGGGAACTTCCACCACCGGCGGACTGATTGTATGAACCGTATATCTGATAGCTCAGGTTGAGCCCCGGAGCTGGGATAAAATTCAGTTTAGCCGAAAATGAACCGTCGTAACCGGTGCTTAGCGGACCCATTGCCCCATCACCAGTCCGCAGTGAGTCCGGAATCGGAATAGCCTGATTCGAATTATAATCAGCGCTGTTATGCTGCTGATACCATTTTTGATATGCAGCAATCCGCCAACCATCAATTGGCATAAAACGGCGGTCGAACCAGAACAGGCTTTCCCAGGAATTCAACCGGCCGGTAACATTAAAACCGATAGAATTTTTCCAAACCGGCCCTGATAAAGAAAACTGCACATCTTTCTCAGCCAGAAAGTTAATATCATTTACACCAATAAATACCTGGTTTTTATTACTCAGCCATTCACCAGAATAAACCCGGAAACTGCCAGAAAATTTATCATCAATTGCCTTGGTGATGATATTGACCACACCGGATTGCGCCGAGCCGTATTCCGCATTGAAAGTACCGCTGATCACCTCCAGCTCTTCTATCATGGCATTTTCAACAGAGACGTTATTTCCACCATTCTGGCTGTAGGGATTGGTCACCGGAATTCCATCGATCAGGTAAGCTACTTCGCGGGCCCGTCCCCCGCGGAAGTGCAACTGGCCTCCACTGCTGACAACACCAGATTGCAGACTGATGATCTCGGAGACCTCAGTAACCGGCATAATTTCGAAAGTTTCTGAATTGACAATGGAGGCGGAATGGGTCCGGTCAATTTCCACAGCCGGGCGTTCAGCTTCCACCACTACTGTTTCTGTAGACAGCATCTCCGAGTACATCCGGATATCCAGCTTACTGGTTCGGTCGGTACTTACCTGAACATCCTGCACCTTGAATGAGGCATAGCCGATATACATCGCTTCCAGGTCGAATTTGCCCGGTGGAACATTGATGATGACATAATACCCCTCTTCATCACTGGAGGCGCCCAGGTTGGTTCCATTTACCATTACATTAGCTCCTGCCAGAGGTTCACCGCTGCTCTGGTCCATTATCCGGCCGGCTATTTTTCCGGTCGTTCCTGCTTCTGCCGAACCCAGGAGCAGGAGCATGAAGATCAGACCGATCACAATGCGCATATAGATTATCCTGTATTTTTGTAAGTAGGTGATTTGTCAGTATTTGTATCCCGGAATAATATTTGATCCGGAATGTTCAAACGGGATTAGACCTTGGTTTTGATTGTTCTATGTTTTAATTATTTTTCTATTAGTTATTGTTTTTATTAAAGATATATACAAAAAACAGAACTCCCGTGCATCCTGCCATTAATTTTAATCTGAAACCGGCGGCAAGAACTCTGAAAATTTTTTTAACATTTATGGTTATATATCTATCAGGGTTTTAGACCCTGTCTCAGCCTTTGGTTTACCTGGTTAATAACCACCTCAAGCTCTCTTAATGAATCCACAACCAGATGTGCGCCGGATTTTAAAAATTTTTCCCGGACCACCTGTCTTTTCTCTGCCTGTTCACCGGCCGTCAAACCTTCCCATTCCTGCAGGGTCAGACCCATCTCATTGCTGGAATCCACTACACCGACCGACCAGACCCCACCGTTTAATCCTTCCTCAATATCTGCAATGGTATCACCAATTTTAATCACAGCCGCAGGCGGATAAACCTGCAGGGCGATGAAATTAAGGTAAAGCATATAGGGCGCAGGACGCCCGGTGGGTACATCACCCGAACAGGCTATAAAATCGACCCTGAACCCCTGCCGATTGGCCTCTGCCTCAACGATATCCATCATGGCCCGATCATAACCGGTACTCGAACCAATCCGGATACCCTGTTCCCGTAAAAATTGCATGGCCTCTACGGCACCGGGCACTAAATCGCAATACGCAGGGAGGAGTTTGATCTGACGGGGTATAAAATTCAGGAACATTCTTTCCACATCTTCTTCACTGAAAGCCTGGTTTCGGATCTGCAACCAGCGCTCACTGACACCACTCATCTGACCAATGGTTCGAATATGATCCTTTTTATTCAGCCCCATCGGCAGACGTGCTTCGTCCATCGAAATTTCAATCCCTTCCTGCAGAAATATCTCCCGGAAAACCCTGGCTGGGGCCTGACATCCGAAGTCGACTGTTGTTCCAGCCCAGTCAAAAACCACGGCTTTTACCTGCTGATATTCATTCCCGGTATGAAGTTTTGCCATTGCCCTCATTCCATTCCGATAATTTCAAGTTCTATAAGTACTTCGCGAAACGCTTCCAGTAGCGCATCAATATCTTCACTGTAAAGCCGCCCTACCGTCCCAAGACGGAAAGTAACCCGGTCAGTCAGTTTCCCGGGATAGATGACAAAACCTTTTTCATTGAGCCGGGTATAGATTGTTTCAAAATCATATCTGGGATGGTCCGGTGGTAGAAATGTGGTGATGATCGGGCTTTGGAAGTTTTCATCGATATAGGTCTCAATACCCATACTGCGCATGCCTTCAGCCAACCGTATCTGATTATCTTTATAGCGTTTACCTCGCCCGTTCACACCACCCTCGTCTTCGAGCTCACGCAATGCCTGCTGAAAAGCAAGAATGCCGTGGGTTGGCGGTGTAAATCGAAATTGCCCGTCTTTATTCAACCCGACCCATTGGTCATAAAGATCAAGACTCAAACTGCGAGCCTGCCCACGGCAGGTTTCAAGTTTCAGACGTTCGGCAATAATAAAGGAGAATCCGGGAACACCTTCAATGCATTTATTTGAGGAAGATATAAGGTAATGGATATGACTATCCGCCATGGATATGGGAATAGCCCCAAAACTGCTCATGGCATCAACAATAAATACCCGGTTATGAGACGCGACGACATGGCCGGCTGCCTGAACCGGGTTGAGAATACCGGTAGTTGTTTCGCAATGGATCAGTGCAACATGGCTAATCGCAGGGTTGTTCTGTAAAAACTGATCAATATCCCCCACATCCGGAATCTGGTTTTCCGGATATTCAAGGGTATCGCAGGGAATATGAAGAATGTGGGCAATTTTCTGGATACGCCGGCCATAGGCACCATTGATAATGACCAATAAACGGCCATTTTCCGGTATAGCCGAACCAATAACTGATTCAACACCAAAAGTACCGCTGCCCTGCATCAGGATAGTTTCATATTTTTGTGGATCAGCCCCGGCTACCCGTAGTAATTCCGAACGAACATCGGCAATTGTATTGATAAAAGCTGTATCACGGCTGCCTATATCATGAAGCATCGCCTGTTTAACTGTCATGCTTGTCGTCAACGGACCAGGTGTAAATAACTTCTTGTCAGATTGCATGTAGTACTCACTTTCCTTCACTGGCTATCGTATTCATTTTCAGATTCAGGGCACTGCTTTCAGCAATATAGGAATTACTCATTTTCAACGAGATGCGGTCAGCCCGGTAGATATCCTCGGAATACTCAAATGGCAGACCAGTATCAAGATAAACCAGCCGAGTTACATCGAGCACCGGATCACCAATAGCAATTCCAAGGTGGTCATTAATAATTTCATCAGCCAGAGCTGCGGAGATATTATTGACCGAGTGGGATATACGATGATGGTACTTTTCCTGGATCAGCGCATACAGAGAAGTACTCAGATCTTCCTCCCGCAGCTGACCGGCAACCGGATTAGAATAATATGTTGATTCGATTGCCCAGGGTTCATCATCAACGAATCGTAAGCGCTGCAGATAAAGAACTGGTTCGCCTTGCTGAATTTGAAGCTTGCCGGCAATCTGGGAAGAAGCACTGAACATTTCCCGGATGACAACTCGTGCTGAAGGACGACGCCCAGCTTCTCTGGCCAGTTGTGAAAAAAAGCCGATGGCACGGTTGGCATCATGTTCCAATCTGGCCTCAGCTATAAAAGAACCCCTGCCTGGAAACCTTTCAATAAGCTTTTCCTGGGTTAACATCTGCAATGCCTGACGCACCGTGCCACGGCTCAAACCATATAATTCCATCAGTGCATTTTCGCTGGGCAGAGGAACACCACGGGCAATTTCCCCATTCTGAATCTGTTCTTTTAGAAAACCAGCCAGTTGATAATATAATGGAACTATACTTTTCTTATCGATCATCTTGTTTATTCCGGATCATCTTCGCTTAAACGAATCAAACACAGGTTAATATTTAAATGTCTGTACATTTGACCACGTACAAGTATAACAGCCGGAATATTAGGGTAGGGTTAGAAGATCATTTATCTTCAATTCGGTTCGATTAGTAGATTTTTCTCTGAGAAATGTATTTAGCCTGAATTATTCATAAATATATTTTTAGTGGACTAAAGTCCAGAAAAATCAAGGGGTTCGAAA
>DYOS01000247.1 GCA_020720405.1 Caldithrix sp.
CGGCGGAATGACAATTTTTATACCATCCTGATATCCTGTCAAAATTTTTTTAGCCGCCAATAGCCCGGTTTCCTTCTTTTTACGCTTCAATCTTCTTTCTTCTTTTTTCTGCACTTTAACCATGCCTTTATTATTTTAGGAAGCACAGAATAAATTTACACAGGTCGGTTATATATGGAATCCCTGATTATTTGGGGCGCTGCCATCGGTGCCGGAATTTTAATTATCCTCATCTATTTGCGAAACACCAATACCGGTTACAACGAAGCCGGCGGTGCTAAAAAAGAAGCCGTGCGGCTCGGCGCAGACCGGGCGATTGCCCAGCACCCGCAAATTGACGCTTTGGCCTGTATTGCCTGTGGTTCCTGTATCGCCGCCTGTCCCGAAGGTGATGTACTGGGCATGGTCCAGGGTAAGGCTACAGTGATTAACGGACTTAAATGCGTCGGTCACGGCAAATGCGCTGAAGCCTGCCCGGTCGGGGCATTGACCGTCGGTTTGGGTGATATTTCCGGTCGCGACGATCTGCCAAAAATGGACATTCACCATCAAACCAATCTGCCCGGAGTTTTTATCGCCGGTGAATTGGGCGGTCTGGCTCTGATCCGCAACGCCATCAATCAGGGCTCGGAAATTGTCGACTTTATTGCCGCCGGTCAGCCACTTCCCAAAGGGGACGGGGTGTTCGATATCCTGATCGCCGGCGCTGGTCCGGCCGGAATGAGCGCCGCCCTTAAGGCCCGGGAGAAAGGTTTATCCTGCCTGGTTATTGACCAGGAAAGTACCGGCGGAACGATTTTACAGTACCCGCGCAAAAAACTGGTCATGACCCGACCGGTCGAAATTCCGCTCTTCGGCACTTTGACTAAACCGGAGTACAGCAAGGAAGAACTACTGGATTTATGGCTGAATTTAGAGGATAAATTCCGGATCGAGGTCAGGAAAAAAGAAAAGCTGACCGGATTGGGTAAAAGCGGAGAGGCCTACGAAGTAACCACGGACAAAGGGATGTACCGGGCCGGGAATATTATTTTAGCTCTTGGCCGGCGCGGCTCACCCCGCAAACTCGGCGTTCCCGGTGAAGACTTGTCCAAGGTAATGTACAAACTGCTCGATGCCAGTCTGCATCAGAACGAGCATGTTATGGTTGTCGGCGGCGGAGACTCGGCTATTGAGGCAGCCATTGGTCTGGCTCGTCAAAAGGGGAACCACGTTACTCTGTCTTATCGTAAAGATCAGTTTTTCCGCATTAAAAAGATGAATCAGCAGCGCCTGGATGAACAGATACAAACCGATAAAATTAAGGTCATTTATAACTCGGAGCCGGTGCTGATCGGCGAAGATTTTGTTGATCTTTCCATGACGGGTGGAACCCAACGCCTCCCGAATAATTTTGTCTACGTTTTTGCCGGTGGCGAACCGCCCTTTGCCCTGCTGCGCAGCATAGGTATTCAGTTTAATTGATGTCCCCGGCCAGAAATGCTTGAAAGTCTGTCTGCCCGGTTCATATGGTCTGTAGCCGTGTCCATTTTCAGTA
>DYOS01000016.1 GCA_020720405.1 Caldithrix sp.
TTTGGCGATGACACAGCAACAGATCTGGGACTCCTTCGGCGTCTGCTTATGGATTTGTGCGGTTGTTTCTGCCGCTCAGGATTTTACAGTTCGGCCCTGAGCAAGGCCACCTGGCGCAGAATCTCCGGCCAGGCTGTGCCACCGGCCGAATTTCGGCGGGCCACCGATTGCCGCGGATCAAGCAAATCGGCGAGATTGGCTTTTAACAAGGGATGAAATTCCCCGGCTTTTTCCGCCGTCAGCAGCGAAAAATTTCCCCCGTTTTGTTCACAGTATTGCACCACCTCAGCCACTATTTTATAGGCCTCGCGGAAGGGTACCCCATGCTGTGCCAGATAATCGGCCCAATCCGTAGCCAGACAAAAATCAGCATATAATTCTTTCTCAAAACGATCTTTATTAAACTGAGCTTTTTCAATCATTCCGGCCATTAACGAAAAACTATCCGTGGTTATGAGAACCGCATCAAACAGGGCGGCTTTGTCTTCCTGCAAATCGCGGTTATAAGCGAGCGGCAGGCTGCGTACCAGGCTGAGCAGGGTTTGCAGGTCTCCTATAACCCGGGCCGACTTACCGCGGATCAGCTCTGCCGAATCAGGATTCCGTTTCTGCGGCATGATGCTTGATCCAGTGGTATGGCTTTCATCCAGCCGGACAAAATTAAATTCCGCCGCTGACCACAGCACCATTTCTTCCGCCAGGCGGGACAAGCCGCTCATCGCGATGGCGCAAACGGCCGCCGCTTCCTGAAACACATCCCGGGAAGCAACAGCATCCATCGCATTTTCAACTATCCCGCCAAACTCTAATTCCTGCGCCACAAAATAGCGGTCGGTCGGAAAGGAGGTTCCGGCCAGAGCACAGGCCCCAAGCGGGGAAAGATTTAGGCGTTCGGTCAGACTATTCAACCGCTGCAGATCGCGGGTCATAGGCCAGATATGAGCCAGCAGATGATGACCAAGCAAAATGGGCTGCCCGCGCTGCAGGTGCGTGTAGCCAGGCATCAGAATCTGACCATCATATTCAATTCTGTCCAGCAGGACCCCGATCAGTTTTAGCAAAGCCGCACGATATTGAGCCAATGACTTTTTGAGCCATAAACGGACATCCACAGCCACCTGATCGTTGCGGGAACGGGCGGTATGCAGTTTTTTGCCCGTTTCACCAAGCCGCCGGGTCAGTTCAGCCTCCACCGCCATGTGGATATCCTCTTCGGTTTCATCGGGCTGCCAGTGTCCGGCCTTATAATCGGCCAGCATCTGGATCAGGCCGTCGGCCAGACTGCTGCTTTCAACGGCGCTGATTATGCCCTGCCGTCCCAGCATCCGGGCGTGAGCAAGCGAAGCCGTAATATCTTCTTCGAGCATCAGCAGGTCTGTCTCCAGCGAGGCGGCATAGCGGGCCAGTTCATCGCCGGCGGCGGATTTAAAACGGCTCCGTAAAATACTCATTCACCCTCCGAAATCCGTTTCATGCCCAGGGTTCGCAGACGCAGCGCCCGCAGGCGGATAAATCCCGTGGCATCCGACTGATTGAACACGTCATCCGCCTCAAAGGTGGAAATGGCATGATCGTACAAGGTGTGGGTAAACGAGCGGCGCCCGGCGATGGCTACGCTGCCCTTGTATAATTTGAGCCGGGCTTCGCCATTGACCCGCTCCTGAATATGATCGAGAAAGGCCTGCAGCGCTTCCCGCTCCGGGCTGTACCACAAACCGTTGTAGGCCATTTCTGAATAGCGCGGGGTAATTTCATCCCGGAGATGATGCACTTCACGGTCCAGGGTGATTGATTCCACAGCTTTGTGGGCATGATGGAGCAGGGTTACACCGGGCGTTTCGTACACGCCGCGGCTTTTCATGCCCAGAAACCGGTTTTCAACCACATCCACCCGGCCGATACCGTGTTTTCCGGCGATCCGGTTTAGCTCGAGGATGAGTTCCACCGCTTCATATTCCTGATTGTTTATGCTGACCGGCAGACCTTTTTTAAAACCAATGGTTATGATTTCCGGCTGATCGGGTGCCTGTTCGGGATCAACCGTCATCTGAAACATGCCCTGCGGCGGATCGGCCCAGGGATCTTCCAGCACACCGCCCTCATAGGAAATATGCATCAGGTTGGCATCCATCGAATATTCCGGTTTGGGCGCCGAGGGCATTTCGATGCCATACTGCCGGGCGTAGGCAATCAGATCGCTGCGTCCCTTGTATTGCCATTCCCGCCAGGGGGCGATGATTTTGATATCCGGTTTCAGGGCGTAGGCGGCCATTTCGAACCGAACCTGATCGTTGCCCTTGCCGGTTGAGCCGTGGGCAATGGCCGTGGCGCCGTATTTTTCCGCTGTGCGGACAAGACCGCGGGCGGTCACCGGTCGGGCCAGGGAGGTGCCCATCAGGTAATAGCTTTCGTAAACCGCATTGGCGGCCAGCGCCGGGAAAATACATTCGGTCACAAACGCCTGGCGCAAATCTTCGACCACGGCCTCGGTTGCCCCGTATTTGAGAGCGGTCAGTGAGGCATTGGCCACCTCGCTTTGATCCTGACCGACATTGGCGGTGTAGGTAATCACTTCGGCTTTGTATTCTTTTTGTAACCAGTGGAGGATAACCGAGGTGTCCAATCCTCCGGAGTATGCCAGAACAATTTTCATCAGTGTTTCTTTCCCCTTTATAATTTGCAGTGTATTAAGTTTTTGGTTGTGGCGGTAAGTTTGTTATTACCTGTCATCCCGTCGGACAGGCTGTTGCATAGACAATATTTCAAAAAAAGATTTCTCCTCATTCCGGCCATGCGGAACTATCTAAATTTTCGATCGAAGTGACGAACCCGGACACGTCATCCCGTATGAACGGGACAAGTTTTCGAGGAGCTGGCGACGAGAAATCTTTGAATCTGCCACAGCCTGCGGAGAGGGACAAGTTCCCGAGGAGCAGGCGATGAGGAATCTATTTTTTTTGACTTATAAATTTCTCGCTCGCTCAGCATGACAGTTTGAAAGATTCTGCACCAGACTGGGACATGATGCTAATAATTTAAAATTTTCATCAGTTCACGAGCCAGATCCGCCCCGCCATTGACCTTTTTTGCCACGACGAGAATTGTGTCATCACCGGCCAGCGTGGCCAGACAACCCGGCGGCGGATTGCGGTCGATAGCTGCCGCAACCGTGCTCCCGGCGCCAGCCTGGGTTTTAACAATAGTCAGGTTCTGCGAAGAATCAATTCCGGTCACCAGCCGTTTCATCAAACCGGATAGTTCATCCGCCACCGGCATGCTTTGGTCGGCGGCAGGCAGTTTGTAAATATAATTACCGCCTCGTTCTTTTATCCGGCGTACACCAAGTGCTTTCAGATCGCGGGATAAGGTACTCTGCGTAACATGATAACCGAGTTCATGCAGACGGAGCAGCAACTCATCCTGACTGGCAATTTTTTGCGCTTCGGACAGCAGGCGGCGGAGAATCAGCCGGCGGACGGAAGTCTGTTCATCTTTCATAAAGCATTCTTTTGTTTATGCGCATATTCGCATATTACAAAGATAATTTAATTTGTCAATATGGGGTTTGAGGGAAAAACCGGTGTTTAAGCCCAGTTTAAGCAATAGATTTTATAGCTCAGCATTTTTGAAAAATTGGCTGTGAAGAAATTCCAAAATTTAGTTGGTTTTGTTAACCTGATCAGTTGATGAATTTGGGCTAAAGCCCGGATAGAGTGGGTTCTCATTAGCCCCTGTCCCGCAGGTGCGGGATGGGGTTATTTTGAACGCCTTGATTTTATGGAGTTTAGTCCACAAAAAAGAGATTTTTAAATAATTCAGTTTTATTGATTATTGCCCGATCCGGTCTATTTCATCCAGCTCATCTGCCGTGAAGTCTTTATTTTTTAGGGCATTCAGATTGTCGTACAACTGCTCCACCCGGCTTACACCAATCAGTGCCGAAGTTACTTCGGGCAGACGCAGCACCCAGGCAATGGCCATCTGAGCCAGTGATTGTCCCCGTTTTTCAGCGATGGTATTTAGTCGTTTTATTTTGGAAAGCAGGTCGGGGTTGATCTGTTCAGGCTGCAGAAATCCGTGCGCTTTGGCGGCCCGTGAATCGTCGGGAATTCCATTCAGGTAGCGGTTGGTCAGCAGCCCCTGGGCCAAAGGTGAAAAAACAATCGAGCCCATACCGGTTTCGCGCAGCGTGTCGGTCAAACCCTGTTCGATCCAGCGCTCGAACAGGTGATACTTTGGCTGGTGGATAAGCAGCGGCGTACCCAGTTCCCGCATTATCTCCGCCGCACGGCGGGTTAAATCGGCCGGATAAGAGGAAATGCCGGCATACAAGGCCCGCCCGCTGCGCACGATAAAATCGAGAGCCTGCATGGTTTCTTCAAGCGGGGTTTCCGGGTCCGGGCGGTGATGATAAAAAATATCCACATAATCCAGTCCCATCCGTTTCAGACTTTGATCAAGGCTGGCCACAAGATATTTGCGCGAGCCGAAATTTCCGTAGGGACCGGGCCACATTTCCCAGCCGGCCTTGCTGGAAATGATCAGCTCATCACGATAGGGATGCAGATCGCTTTTCAGAATCAGACCCAGGGTCGTTTCCGCCGAGCCGGGCGGCGGGCCATAATTATTGGCCAGATCAAAATGGGTGATGCCGGCGTCAAAGGCCCGGCAAAGAATATCACGGGCCAGATCCAGCGTATCGACCGCACCAAAATTATGCCACAGGCCAAGCGATATTTCGGGCAAAAGCAAACCGCTTCGTCCGCAGCGCCGGTATTCCATTTGCCGATAGCGTTCATTATGTGCCTGGTAATTCATGCCGCCTCCGGTTTTAACCCGCTGATTTTACCAAAATCGGGTTGGTAAATAAAACAAAATCAGGAAACAACAATTCCATCAATAATTATGTTTTTTATCAACTCTGTTATAAAATTTATGTCGCATTTTTTATTTGCAACCACCCGAAAGAAACTCCATGAAAAAAACCATTCTTTTCAGCTCAGTTCTATTGCTTGCTGCAATAGCTTTTATGATGACCAAAAATCAACCATCCACACCTGCAGCTGATTGGACCAGCCGGGCTATTGCAGAAATAGCGGCGCATGAATACATCTTTCATTATTCCGATGAACTGCAGACCTGGCAATGTTTTAACCGCCGCCATCATCTGCAGTTTATTTACCAGACAAATGGTTTTAGCGTCCGGCCCTGGTCAGCAAATGAACAACCGGGAATTCCCGAATCCGGCGCTGACTGGCAGATCGATTTCCGACTGACCGGTCTTGGCCGGAATAACGGGATTCTATCTCCCGCCGGGGAAGGTTCATGGCAGGTATCCGGCGGCGAAGCTTTGCTGCACCGGGAGAATCTGGATTTGCACTATCAAAATTCAGCACAAGGCCTGCGCCAGAATTTTATCATTACCAACCGACCGGTGGGCGAAGGTGATTTGCGTCTGCGTATGGATACTAATAGTGAACTTGGCCTTTCGGTGTTTGATCAGGGTCTTGTTTTTAAGGACAGCAGCGCTGCCGACCGCCTGCAATATGCTGATCTGAACGTTTGGGATGCCGAAATGCGGATTATGGCTGCACATTTTGAACCGGCCGGACCCGCTGGATTTGATATTGTGATTGACGATGACTTTGCGGTTTATCCATTGACCATCGATCCTTTATCGACAAATCCGGACTGGAGCGGCGAGCCGAATCAGGCCAACGCCAGCTATGGCTTTTCCGTGGCCCGGGCCGGTGATGTCAACAATGACGGTTACAGTGATGTCATCATCGGTGCTTACAGACATGAAAACGGCGCCCATGATGGCGGAACGGTTTTTGGATTTTACGGTTCGGCCTCCGGATTAAGCACAACGCCAAACTGGATCACGGATGTCGATAATGATGGTGCCTGGTTTGGCTGGGCTGTGGCCTCAGCCGGGGATGTCAATAATGATGGCTATGATGATGTTATCGTCGGCGCTGTTTACTATGCCAATCAGTTTGGCGGAGCTTTTGTTTACCTGGGTTCGGCTTCCGGGCTGGCCACATCGCCGGTCTGGTCCGCCCAGGGCGATCAGGACGGTTGCCGCTTTGGGATCAGTGTTGCCTCGGCCGGCGATGTCAATAATGACGGTTATGATGAGGTCATTGTCGGCGCCCGTTTATATATCAGTGATAATGGCAAGGAGGGCCGGGCCTATTTGTACATGGGTTCGGCTGCTGGTCCATCGGCCACGGCAGACTGGATCGGTGAAGCCAACCAGACCTCTGCTGAATATGGCTACCGGGTGGCCAGCGCCGGTGATGTTAACGCCGATGGCTATGATGATGTCATGGTCTCGGCCCGGCTTTTCGATGACCCCGAATACGGAGAAGGGAAAGTCTTTTTGTACTACGGCGCTTCCGGCGGCTTGAATACCAGTCCGGGTTGGACCGCGGATGGCGATCAGGCCAGTGTCGAGTTTGGCAAAAGTATCAATGGCGCCGGTGATGTTAACAATGACGGTTTTGATGATATTATCATTGGTTCCATCTATTTCAGTAATGGTGAAAGCCATGAAGGAAGAGCTTTTGTATATATGGGTTCGGCCAGCGGTCCCTCACTTAATCCGGACTGGACCGCGGAAGCGGATCAGGCTGATGCCTTTTTTGGTGCCGCCGTCGCCTCCGCCGGTGATGTTAACGGTGATGGATTTGATGATGTTATTGTCGGTGCCTATGGCTTCGATGGTGATCTGGCCGATGAGGGCAAGGCCTATGTTTATCACGGTTCGCTTAGTGGTCTTTCGGTTACACCGGACTGGACTGCCGAATCCAATCAAACCGGCTGCGAATATGCCATCGCCGTAAGTTCAGCCGGCGATGTTAATAACGACGGTTTTGCGGAGGTTCTGGTCGGCGCTGATTTATATGACAACGGACAGGCCGATGAGGGCGGGGCATTTCTATACATGGGTAGTGAGGATGATCCTTTACCGGTTGAACTGGTTTCGTTTACCGCTGCCGCCGGGAACGAGGGTGTTGTTTTAAACTGGTCCACCGCCTCAGAGCTTAATAATTACGGCTTTGAGATTTACCGCAGCAGCCAGGCCGGCACGGCCGGGGAAAAAATTGCCTTTGTCCGGGGGAATGGCAATAGCAGCGCAGAAGAGCAATATTCCTACCTGGATCAGGATGTTTTACAGGAGCAGCCCGGAACCTGGTATTACCACCTGAAACAGATCGACTTTGATGGTCAGAGCCAATTAAGCCCGGTTGTCAGCGTTGAAATACCGGCCCTGACCCATTTTGAACTTAGCCAAAATTATCCCAATCCTTTTTCCGCCGGGTCAGGTCAGTCTGCCTCATCCACCACCATTCCTTTCACCTTATCCGAAACCGGTAGCGTCCATCTGGAAGTATTTAATACTCTGGGACAAAAAATGCTCGTGAGCAGCAAAATGTCACTCAATCAGGGCAATCATCAAATCCGGATCGATGCTTCAGACTGGCCGGGCGGGGTTTATTTTTATCGTTTGCAGGTGACTGCCGCTGCTTCGGGTCAGACCCGCTTTAGTCAGCAGAAAAAAATGCTCTTGCTAAGATAAGCAATTGCTTCCGGGTGCATCGTCCAGTAGTGTTTTCAAGCTGCCGGTTCCGTTTTCAGCGCTTTTCAAAAACAGCCATCCTTTTAGATGAAAATTCGACTATTTCCAAATTCTACCGGTTGGTTAATTTCCCATTCGTTTCAGGAATTTAAGCTATTGATGGTTTAAACTTGGTGAAACATTTTCGGAGATTATAGATTCAACTACCCATTCTTTCGGAAAAACAAAATGACCGATACCATTTTAGTATCAACCTTGTGTTGTCCGGTCTGCGGGCAGAAAAAGACGGAATTGATGTCAACTAAAGCCTGTTCTTATTTTTATTCCTGTACTTTCTGCGGGGCTTTACTGCGGCCTAAGCCGGGAGATTGCTGTGTCTTTTGCTCCTTTGGCGATACTCCCTGCCCGTCCCGGCAAATTGTATCAATAAAACAACAGGGCGATGAGTCCAAATAAAAATAAGACTTTCAACTCATCACAGGCAATAAATCAGATGCCTGTTTAGTTCAATCTTATTAACCGTGTCCTCAAAAAAACAGCCCGGAAATCGACAGAGGCGATTTAGAAATGCACAGAATCAACATCACGATAATCAAAGAGCCATCTTGTAATAGAAACCTTTGAAATACTCCCTGATTTGTCATTCTGATCCTGCCCCGGCGGGAGAAGAATCTATTAAATCTGTAAAAACGAGATATTTCTCCCCGATAAATCGGGGATCAATATGACAGAACAAGGTCAATCAAAAGGTTCTGATAGAAATGGGAAAAAATGTCCAAATATTTTTTTATTTTCCTCTTAATAAGCAGTGTGCCGGCCCAGCAACCTGATCCAAAAATACTTCTTGATTCACTGATCGCCCTTAGTTTAAAAAATAATTTTCAATTACAAGGTGAGCGGGCGGGGGTTAATATCGCCAAAACTTCCATTGGCAGCGCCACCATGTGGGAGGCACCCCTGTTTTCCGTGGCCTGGATGGATATCCCCACCGCAAGCAGCAATCCGCTGGAGGCGATGGAGCGGGTCTACGCTTTCGAACAGATGATTCCTTTCCCGGGAAAAAATTCAACCCGGCGCAACGCTGCGGAATCAGCGGCAGCCATGGCTGAAGCGAATTATCAGGCCGCAGAGCAGAATCTGATCCTGCTGGTTAAAAAACAGTTTATTATGATATATACGGCGCAGCGCAGGCTGGAAGTCAATGCAGAAAATCAGCAGTTGGCGCGGCAAATGATCGCTGCTGTCCAGGTTAAATATGCTGTCGGTCAGAGCGGTCAGGCTGATGTGCTTCGCCTCGAAACAGAACTGTCCCTGTTGGAAAACCAAACCGCGCAGCTAACACAGGATTTGCACCGGGCGACGGCCATGCTTAATACCTTGTGCAATCAACCCTTATCCAGGGCACTGATCCGGCTTCCGGAAATTATACTTTCTCCTTTTACCCCGTTTTCGGAAGAATTACAGCAGATAGCGGTTTCCCGGCGCCGGGAATTAGCCGCTATGAACAGCGAGGTCGAAATGAACCGGGCCGAATGGCTGATGGCCCGGCAGGAGCGCTATCCCGATTGGATGACCGCCGGGTTATACCGCGAGCGGGGAGATGGAAGACCCGACAGTTGGGAGATAATGCTTGGTCTGACTCTGCCGATTGCGCCCTGGTATAACAAAAAACTACACAGCCGTATTGAAGCCGGGCGCTATCGGCTGGAGCAAAGCCAGGTGGAATGGCAAAGTATGGAAAGCATGATTCGTTTTGAAGTTCACCAGAGTTGGCTGGAGGTTAAGACTTCGAGGGAAAGGGTGGATCGTTTCCGCCAATCAATTTTACCCAATGCTCAGCAGAGCATGGAGGTGCTTCTCTCGGCCTATCAAACCGGTCAGGCTGATTTTACGACCCTACTCGACAGTTTCCGGATGTTGCAGATGTACAAGGATGATTATTATATGGAGATTGAAAAATATCTGTCCCGGCGTTTTGAACTGGAGCGGGCGGTAGGTCAGGAGTTTGATGTTTATTTTTAATATCCGTCCGGCTTTGCCGGGAATGGCTGCCTTAAGGAGACCTGTTATGAAATTAATAATCAGTTTTTTTATATTCTTTTTGCTCTGGGCCTGCGGGAATGAACAAGCCGGACACGTTGATCACCAATCGGACAATGAAGCAGCAGAAGCCACGATTTATACCTGTCCCATGCACCCATCGGTTATCTCCGATCGGCCGGGTGCCTGTCCGGTCTGCGGGATGGCGCTGGTCAAAAAATCCAGACCGAATGATCTGGCTGAGCAGGAACTGAAAAATCTGGAACAGGTTCGTCTTTCTCCGACCCAGCGTATTTTAGCCAACGTTTCCACCATTCCCGTGGCAGAAATCGCCCTCTCCAAAATGATTGATGTGGTTGGTATGGTTGATTTTGCCGAAAACCGCCAGGCTACATTATCGGCCCGCTTTCGTGGCCGGGTGGAAAAAATATTGGTCAGCTTTACCGGTGAATTTGTTTCTCAGGGCCAGCCACTGGTTGAAATCTACAGCCCCGATCTGGTGACATCACAGCAGGAATTCATTTTGGCTCTTGAGGCCGATCAAACAAAATTAGTACAGGCACTCCGCCAAAAACTCAGTCAAAATTATGGTTTAACGGAAGAGCAGATTACCCGGCTGATAGAAACACGCCAGACCCAGGCTACGGTAACATTCAACTCTCCGCTTTCGGGAACGGTGATTAGCAAGCGGGTTCAGGCCGGTCAATATGTCGATGAAGGCCTGGTTTTATACCAGATGGCTGATCTTTCAAAAGTATGGATTTATTTAGATGTTTATGAACAGGATCTGCCCTTTATTGAAGTCGGTCAGATTGCCCACATCAAAACCGAAACCCGTCCGGATCAGGAGTTCACCGGTCGGGTTACTTTTATCGATCCGGTAATCAATGCCCAGACCCGCACGGTGCGCATCCGTACCGAATTTGACAACCGCCATGGACAGTTAAAACCACAGATGTTTGTCCGGGCCAGTTTGCACGGTGAGGGGCCTGAAGTACTGAGCATTCCATCCGGAGCTGTGTTATTTACCGGAAAACGTACCGTGGTCTGGGTCGAAACCGCTAAAAACATATTTGAACCGCGCCAGGTTACACTCGGCCAATTTAACGGAGCCGAATATGAAGTTTTGGGTGGGCTGAAGGCCGGTGAAATGATTGCCGCCAGCGGTGGTTATTTACTCGATTCCGAAAGCTCTCTGCAACAACCGGCAGTAGCCAGTCTTCATGCCGCGCATCAGGTAGCACCGGCTGCCACTCCGGATTTGACCGCACAGCCCTCGGAAAAAACCGTCGTAATCACCGTTGACGGTGACTATGAGCCAAAAGAAGTTCGGATAAAACTTGGTCAAACTATCCATCTTCAGTTTCATCGGGTAGAAGATTCATACTGTACCAGTGAGGTGGTTTTTGAAGAGCTGAACCTGCGCCGGAAACTGCCCGCTTTTAAAACAACTACCATTAGTCTGACCCCGGAAAAAACCGGACAAATCAATTTTGCCTGCGGCATGGACATGATTCATGGAAAACTGATTGTCGAAAAATAATCACGTTCTGAGAGCGGACCGTCTACCCTCTAAAAAAGTCATCAATCCAATTTCAAAACCCGATGGATGGTAAAAAATATGATTGAGAAAATTATTGATTTTTCAGCCCGTAATAAATTTATCATTCTGCTGGTCTATCTGCTGATCATCGGCTGGGGGGTTTGGGCCGTTAATCAAACTCCGCTCGACGCCATTCCCGATTTATCTGAAAATCAGGTCATTGTCTTTACCGAGTGGATGGGTCGGTCTCCACAATTGGTTGAGGATCAGATAACTTTTCCCCTGGTTACGGCTCTACAGGGCGTGCCTCAGGTCGAAGCGATCCGCGCCCAATCCATGTTTGGCATGTCGTTTATTTATATCATCTTTGAAGAACAGGCCGAATTGTACTGGGCGCGCAGCCGGGTTTTGGAAAAACTTTCAACTATTCAATCTACACTTCCGGCAGGAGCCAAAGTTCAACTTGGCCCCGACGGCACCGGTGTCGGTCATATTTTCTGGTACACGGTTGAAGGTAAATTTGACCCTGGAACTCTGCGGGCCATACAGGACTGGTACATCAAGCTGCATTTGCAGGGTGTCCCCGGCGTAGCCGAAGTGGCTTCGATCGGTGGCTTTGTTAAACAATATCAGGTTGACATTGATCCGGAATTGTTAAAATCCTACGGACTATCTGTAGCCGATATCCGGTCTGCTGTAATGCGTTCCAATAACGATGTCGGCGGAAAAATTATTGAATTGTCCGACGCCGAGTATTTTATCCGCGGCCAGGGTTATATCAGTTCAGTCAGCGATATTGAAAATATTGTGGTGGGCAGTGGCAGCCGGGGTACCCCGATTTATGTTCGTCATGTTGGAAAGGTACAAATGGGTGGCGATATCCGCCGTGGTTCGCTGGAACGTGACGGACAAGGCCAGGTCGTTGGCGGTATTGTGGTTATGCGCTATGGCGAAAATGCCCGGGCAGTCATTGAGCGGGTAAAAAAACGGTTGACCGAAATCTCCGCCGGTCTTCCGCCGGGTGTCCAAATAAAACCCTCTTACGACCGCAGCGTGCTGATCGAAGCAGCCGTTGATACACTGAAAAAAACATTGATTGAAGAGGCGCTGGTGGTAGCGTTGATTGTGCTGATTTTTCTGATGCATGCACGGAGTGTGCTGCGGGTTATCATTGAAATTCCGGTCGCCGTTCTGATGGCCTTTATCCTTATGAAAATATTTGGTATCACTTCCAACATAATGTCGCTCGGCGGAATTGCCATTGCCATCGGGGTAATTGTTGATGCTTCAATTGTACTGGTTGAAAATGCTTACCGTAATGTGGCCCAGGCTCAGCAAACCAAGCCTGAACTCAGTCCACAGGAATTTATCGAAATCTCAATCATGTCGGCCAAACAGGTTGGGCCGGCTATTTTTTACTCAGTCGGCATTATGATCATTTCATTTTTACCGGTTTTCTTGCTGGAAGGACAGGAAGGAAAACTCTTTCGCCCGCTGGCCTTTACTAAAACTTTTGTTCTGATCAGTTCAGCCTTGATCGCCATTACTCTGGTTCCGGTGCTGATGACCTTGCTCACCCGGGGCCGCTTCCGTCCGGAGCAGCAAAACCCACTAACCCGGCTGCTCATCCGGGGTTATTCGCCCATGATATTATGGGCTTTAAAATGGCGTAAAACAACCATCGGGCTAAATCTGTTGGCCTTGCTTATCGCTATTCCACTGCTGCTCAACACCGGCTCTGAGTTTATGCCGCCATTGGATGAAGGCAGTCTGTTGTTTATGCCGGTCACCCTGCCCTCGGCCTCTATTACCGAGGTAAACCGGATTCTGCAGGTGCAGGATGCCATCATCAAATCTGTGCCGGAAGTTGCTCACGTTTTGGGTAAAGCTGGTAAAGCCGAAACTTCAACCGATCCCGCTCCATTGAGTATGATTGAAACCATTATCCTGTTAAAACCAAAAAATGAGTGGCGGTCCGGCCTGACCAAAGACGATCTCATCGCCGAACTCGATGCAAAATTGCAAATCCCGGGGGTGCGCAATGGCTGGACGCAGCCGATCATCAACCGGATCAATATGTTGTCAACCGGGGTACGCACGGATTTAGGGATAAAAATTTTTGGAGCAGACCTCGATACGCTTGAGCAATTAGCCATCCGCACCGAACAAATTTTAAAAAACGTTCCCGGGGCTGCTGATCTTTATGCCGAGCGTACCCAGAGCGGACGATTTATCGATATAAAAATTGACCGGGAAGCGGTAGCCCGTTATGGTATTAACATCGGTGATGTATTGGATTTTATTGAAACTGCCATTGGCGGGGAAAATATCAGTACCGTAATTGTTGGCCGGGAACGCTTTCCGATCCGGGTACGCCTGATGAAAGACTACCGGGAAAATATTGCTGCCTTAAACAGTTTACTTATACCGGTTAATCCGACCCAGGGCGGCGAAGAAATAAGTACCTTAGCTGCACCTGCCGGAGCAACACCCGCTACAACCATGACCGGAATGAGCAGCAGCCAGCCGCAACGTGCGGCCTTCTCTCCCGCCGAACCCGGAGGAATGAGCCGTATTTCCAGCCGCATCTATGTACCGCTCGGACAACTGGCAAAAATCGAAATCAGTCCCGGCCCGCCAATGATCTCCAGTGAAAACGCCCGGTTGCGTTCCATTGTCTTTCTCAATGTGCGGGGCCGGGATATGGGCAGTTTTGTCAGCGAAGCAAAAAAAATACTTAACGAGCAGCTTGTTTTACCGACTGGTTACACCCTTCAATGGAGTGGTCAATGGGAAAACCAACTCCGTGCCCAAAAACGCCTGACCCTGCTTATGCCTATAGTGCTGCTAATGATTTTTGTCATGTTGTATCTGGTTACCAAAAACTTTACAGAAGCCTTTGTGGTTATGCTCTCGGTACCTTTTGCTCTGATTGGCGGGGTTTATCTGGTTTATTTGCTGGGCTATCATCTTTCTGTCGCGGTCTGGGTCGGATTTATTGCCTTGTACGGTTTAGCAGTGGAAACCGGTGTAGTTATGGTTGTTTATCTTCATGAGGCACTGGATAAGCGTTTATACAAATTTGAACAGGGTCAGCGCGGGCCGATTACAGAAACTGATATCAGGGAAGCAACCATCGAAGGTTCGGTTCTTCGTCTGCGACCAAAAATTATGACCGTCTCAACCAGTCTGATTGCCCTGATTCCGATCATGTGGAGCAGCGGTACGGGCGCTGATGTCATGAAACCGCTGGCTGCACCAATGATCGGCGGGTTAGTCACTTCTACCATTCATGTTTTGATTATGACCCCGGTGCTGTTCAGCTATATGAAAGAATTCGCCTTAAAAAAAGGTCATCTGAAAAAATCAGAAATGGCCGGCTGGATGAAGGAATAGCACCGGTAACTCCAAATGAATTCTCATCGGCCCAGGCAGAAGACGAGAAATCTTTGAATCTGCAACAACCTGTGGAGCGTGTTGGGACTTGGATGGAAAAAAAACAGATCCCGATCATCGGTCTGTTGCATCAGCAATATTTATACTAAGATTTCTCCTCATCCCGCCGGTGCGGGATTCGTTCGAAATGACGAACTTAGACCCGCCTTTTCGAGGATATTTCGGAGAATTCTTTGAATCTGCAACAATCTCTAAAACGGGGATTCGTAAGGACTTTAAATTTCGACATTTTCTCTCAGGCAGGAGATGGCGGAAAGTCATATTTCTTTTTTATTACCGGCACTGAAAATCATTATGCCGTACTTTTGTTTTCAGGGGTAATGGCGGAGCCGGCGAAGAACTTTGAATAATAAAAAAGCCGCATGGAGCGGCTTTTTTATTATTCAGACAAAGTTTAGAAGGCCAGGTCGACTTCGCTGCAAATAACCGCCTCGGAAAGACGGCTGCGTTTGATGGTCAGGTATAGATCGATGACGGGTTCAAATTCGCCCTCAATCCGGCCTTTGGCCCGGGATGTAAATTCGAAAAGTGGTGCATAACCTTCAATACCATGACCTTCCACAGCCTGATGTTCAAATGGTTGGTAATCCGCTAATTTCACCCCGGCCGGCAACTGATTAAACCATTGGCCCGCTTCCTCAGCCATGGCTTTGTTGTGAAACTCGTAGGCAAAGCTGAACGAGGCGCCGCGGATCGCCCGTTCTGATTTTATCTCCAGGCCTGTTTTTTCCTGGTACAGGGCGGCGGCAGTTTTAAAATCTGAAACCAGTGCAGTTTCCAGACAGAAATGAACATGGTTGTCCATTTCGAAAAGCTCTTTTAGTAAATCTTTTAAGGTTTCGCGGCGGATACCCGATTTGCGGTGAAAGAAGTAATTGCTCTGCGCTTTACGCATAGCCAGAAAGCCCATAAGAAATCCCTTGACCAGCATAAACGGGCCTTCCATAACGATTTCAGTAAATGCTTTACTCATCTTATTTCTCCTTCCCGAGTCGTTTTTGGGCTTCAAGTTTGGCCTGAATCATTTCCCCGTGTTCCATTCCCAAAAGGGTAGTAATCTTTCGGATCAGGCTTTCTTCGTATTTATCCACACGGCCGTCAATATAGATTAATTCCCACAGAGAAACGAGTATTTCCTGCTTCTCCGGGCGGTCCAGTTCATTTTTAAGCAGGGTAGTGAAGCGCCATAAATCATTGCCGTTATTGCGCACCAGCCGGGCAGCCTCAATCATGCGTATGGCCTCATCCTCATCTGTTTCCAGAGTCTGGCACAGAATTTTTTTCAGATGCACATACTCCGATGGAGATAATTCGAAATCGGCGTGAACCATTTCCAGAAACAGAACCGTGGTTGCCGTCTGCAGCGGATGAAATCCGCTTTCAGATTGACTGGCAATGGCGGAAGGAAAATTATCTTCAAAAAAACGGCGAATAATTGCCAGCATGTTAAACCTAAGTCCTTTCCTGAATTTTGATCAAAAAGTTAATCCGTCTGTGCTTTTCAGGCAAACCCGTTTTCAAGCAGGTCAATATAAGCTTCGCCGCAAATTTGCCCGTCCCGGATACCAAGCTGTTCCATCAACTTGTGTACCTTTTCCTGATTGAGAGCCGTTTGATCAGGCTCGCCCAGTACCGCCTCGAATTCGACAAATTCACCCAAATGTTCCACCACATCCAGATGAATGCGGATATTTTCAATCAAATATAATTCCCTGGTTTTCTGAACAACGCCACGGCTGCCAAGCGTCTGGCTTAAAAGTGTTTCCAGTTTGGCGGCATCGGCCACCGTAACAACGATGTATTCAGAAAGCCGGATATCCGCCTCATCCGAACGGAGGTAAATGATCAACTGCGCCTGACCGTCTCTGATCTGGCGCAGTTTTATCCGCCCCTGCCGGGATATGAAAAAGGTATCGCGCTGAACCAGAACTGCGCTCGGTTCGATACCCCTCTGCTGCAGCAGGGTTCGGATCGGCTCAAGCCGGCTGACCCTGCATTTCACTTCAATATTTTGTGCCATTTAAAAATCTCCCGGGTTTGGAAATATAATTTACTTGCCTCATATTTGCCCGCCCGGAAATAGAAAAAAGGAATTTTATGCCCAGCCAATCCAGATCGGCCAAACTTATCATTTTCATGACCATTTTTATAGACCTGCTTGGCTTCGGCATCATCATTCCGATCTTCCCCTTTTTTTTGCAGGATACTTTGCAGAAACCAGAGCTGATCGGCCGGACTCTGGCTTTACTGATGACCATGTTTTCGCTGATGCAGTTTATTTTTTCACCAATCTGGGGCAGACTCTCGGACCGTATCGGCCGCCGGCCGGTGCTGATGATCAGCCTCTCCGGTTCGGTTATTTCGCATATTGCCCTGGCTCTCTCCACCTCGGTTACCATGATTTTCCTGTCCCGTATCTTTATGGGCATTTTTGCGGCAACCGTTCCGACGGCCATGGCCTACATATCCGATATCACTTCACCTGAAGAACGAACCAAAGGAATGGGTATGGTCGGCGCTGCTTTTGGACTCGGCTTTATCATCGGTCCGGCCATTGGCGGTGTGCTCAGTCCTTACGGTTACCGGGTACCGCTTTTCTTTGCCGCCGCCCTTTCCGCCCTGGCTTTGGCCGTGGCTGTATTCAAATTAAAAGAAACGGTAAATATAAAATCCGGACAAAGCCTAGCGGGAGATTACCGCCGTTTTAATCTGAAGAATTTGTACCTGGCCCTGCGTCATCCGCAGCTTGGATTGTTATTTTTTATTTTCCTTATGGTCACCCTGTCCTTTGCCAATCTGGAAACTATTTTCGCTATGTACACCGAGCGCCTTTTTAAATATGATGCCCGCCAGACCGGATATATTTTTGCCTTTATCGGGGTGATCAGCGCTACTGTCCAGGGCTTGCTGATCGGCCGGTTATCGGCGCGGTTCGGTGAGGTCCGGCTGGTCACATTCTCAACACTCCTGCTTGGAACCGCATTTTTGTTACTACCCATGCAAACCACATTGACCGGATTTTTACTAGTGGTTGGATTGATCTCGGCCAGTATCGGTACACATAATCCTTCTGTCCTTTCTCTGGTTTCAAAAAATGCCCATCGCGATCAGCAGGGCGGTATTTTGGGCATTAATCAGTCATTTTCTTCACTGGGACGGATTATCGGACCGCTTTGGGCCGGTTATTTTTTTGACACTTTCGGACCCGGACAGCCGTTCTATTCAGCCGGACTGCTCATCCTTCTGGCCTCTTTTATGTCACTCGGCTTATACCGCCGGGTGCTGGTGCAGTCCTGAAGCGATAGAGCGGATATTAAAAATCCCAAAATAAGTCTTGATAAAACAAATACAGCTTTCTAATTTTACAATGTAGTATGGCATGCAAAACAGGTCACTGGTTATTTAAAAAGGAGATTTTATGAAGCGTTTATTGGTTGTGCTCATGGTTTTGGGTTTTGTCGGTTTATCTCAGGCCCAGGGATTAGATTTAGGTTTGAAGTCAATCACCGCTAATGCTGGTGTTGCTTTGCCGTCCGGCAACTGGGATACCGGTTTTGTGGTTGGTGCTGAAGCCAATATCGGTGAAGTTTATAATGGGGTTACCCTGCATCCCAATGTAGCTTACTGGAGCTCCAGCTACAGCTGGGATTATTCCGGCAGCTCTGATACTTTTACTTTGAGTAATATCCGGATCGGTGCAGACGGCCATTATGCTATTGAGCAGGTTCCTGGTATGTTTGCAGGAGCAGGGCTGGGTATAAATTTTGTATCCTGGAACTGGGATTACTTTGGTACATCTACGGAATATAGTGAAACCACATTCGGTTTCGATGCCGTTGCCGGTTACGAATTTATGGTGGGTAATTTCGGTGCGGTTGCCGCTGGCCGTTATTCCACAAGTTCTTATAGTACAATCGAGCTGACCCTCGGCCTTAAATTTGACATGGCCAAATAAATATTCTCTTTGAATTTTTAAGCCCGGTTTCCGCCGGGCTTTTTTTTTGTTCAATGACAAACCTTAGGTTGAATCTGAAGCGCCGGACTGTTATTTTGTTTACCGTAAAAACAGGGTGTTTTCATGACCAAACCATTATTTGAATTCCATATCCGCAAAGAATCCCGCCTAAAATACGAAATCGATGACAGTCTTTTTTCTCTGCGCGGCACGCTGATCCATATCGATCTCAAATCTGCCCGGCAACTGGCGCTGCAGATGAACAAACTACGCCCGGCGGAAAGCCCGGTCATCTCAGCCGGGCACCTGATTGCCCTGGGTCTGCTGGATGAGATTTTCCATTTCGCCATACAGCATTACCGGGAAAAAGTTAATCCGGGCATTTTCAACCGGCTTGAGGCTCATCTGAATGAATCCATCAGCAAGGCCGGATTAAACCAGTTGTTCTTCGATTTTCTGAAGCAATTTCCAACTACAGCCATATACCGCGGCGCAACAACGGCCGTCCGCTACCTGGAACAGGAAACCGGCGGTTACAGCCACCGCAATGTTACCCTGGAAGAAATTCTGGTTCTTTGGCTGGATAACAGCAACCCGGCCAATCATCCTTTAAGCGAACTAATCGATCACACCGACCTGCAGCGCGGCGGTTACTATCCCCGGGCCCTGAATCTGATGGAACAGTTTTTTAGCCAGGAACCAGCCATGGACGGGAAAAATAAAAGTCTGATCGATTTTCTCATGGCACCAATAAAGACACATCCCTTTGATATTCTGGCCCAGATCCAGGCGATCCGTCGCGAGTGGACTTTTTTACCAGCCTCGATTCTCGAAAAGCTTCTGTTCAGTCTGGATATCCTGCAGGAAGAGAACAAAGTCCGCTTTGACCCGGCCCTGTTTGGTCCGCCCCCGGCGGCGATTACCGAATTTGGTGCCGGCGAATACGCAGAAGCCGAGCAGTTCAGCCCCGACCTGCACTGGATGCCGCGGGTGGTGATGATTGCCAAAAGCACCTATGTCTGGCTGGATCAACTGAGCCGGCAATTTCAGCGGCCTATCCGCCGCCTTGATGAAATACCCGATGAGGAGCTGCTCCGGCTGAGCACTTTTGGCTTCACCGCCCTGTGGCTGATTGGTCTATGGGAGCGCAGCACGGTTTCCCGTAAAATCAAACAGATGCGCGGCAATCCCGAAGCAGTTTCTTCGGCCTATTCCCTGGCCGATTATATTATTGCCGCAGATTTAGGCGGCGAAGAAGCCTACCTGAATCTTAAACACCGGGCCTGGCATTACGGCATCCGTCTGGCCAGCGATATGGTGCCCAATCACATGGGTATCGATTCGCGCTGGGTGAAGGAACATCCCCATTGGTTTGTGCAGAATGGATATCCGCCATTCCCCGGCTATGGTTATAACAGCGAAAACCTGAGCGATGACCCGGATTTTGGAATTTACATCGAAGACGGGTATTGGACCGAGAGTGATGCGGCCGTTGTCTTTAAATTTACTGATCAGCGCAATGGCGAGACCCGTTTTATTTATCACGGTAACGACGGCACATCCATGCCCTGGAATGATACTGCACAGTTGAATTACCTGATGCCGGAAGTCCGGGAGGCGGTTATTCAGACCATCCTCCATGTGGCCCGCAAGTTCCCGGTTATCCGCTTTGATGCGGCCATGACTCTGGCCAAAAAACATTACCAGCGTCTGTGGTTTCCGTTACCCGGCCATGGCGGCGACATTCCTTCCCGGGCCGAGCATGCCCTGACCCAGGAAGATTTTGACCGGGCTTTTCCGGTTGAGTTCTGGCGGGAAGTGGTTGACCGGGTGGCGAAGGAAGTTCCGGACACGCTGCTCCTGGCGGAGGCCTTCTGGATGATGGAAGGTTATTTCGTCCGCACCCTGGGCATGCACCGGGTTTATAACAGCGCCTTTATGAATATGCTTAAAAATGAGGAAAATTATAAATACCGCCAATCGATAAAAAATGTCCTCGATTTTAACCCGCAGATTCTGAAACGCTATGTCAATTTTATGAATAACCCCGATGAAGAAACCGCGGTTAACCAGTTCGGTAAAGATGATAAATATTTCGGCGTCTGTCTGCTGATGAGCACCATGCCCGGTTTACCTATGTTTGGTCATGGCCAGATTGAAGGATTTGCCGAAAAATACGGCATGGAATATAAGCGCGCCTACTGGAATGAGCAGCCTGATCAGCACCTGATTGAGCGCCATCAGCGGGATATTTTTCCGCTGTTACGCAAACGATACCTGTTCAGTGAAGTTGAAAATTTTCTGCTGTATGATGTACACAATTCCTTCGGACAGGTAAATGAAGATGTATTTGCCTACAGTAACAGGTATGGCGCCGAAGCAGCGCTGGTTCTGTACAATAACAAATTCGACCACGCCTCCGGCTGGGTGCGCAATGCCGCCCCGTACCGGATCGGTGATCAGGTTATTTTTATGGACCTGGCCCGCGGTCTGGGCATTGATGACGATTTCTCCGGATTTGTTATTTTCCGCGAAGCGGTCAGCGGTTTGGAATTCATCCGTCAGGCCTGGCAGATCCGGGAAAAAGGCATGTTTGTCGATCTGGCTGCCTTTAAGTACCAGGTTTTTATGGATTTCCGGAAAATTGGCTTAAACCGTGAATGGGCGGAATTTGAACAAAATCTAAGCGGCCGGGGTGTTCCCGATATGAATGCAGCTTTTCTGAGATTTCAGTACCAGCCCATTCTTGATGCCGCTTACGAAGCATTAAACCCGGGCAGTGTTCAGTGGCTTTGGAGCGAACCGGTAAATGCAGAGATCAGAGATGAGGTCCGCAAAACCTTTCTTGAAAAGAAAAAAATATGGCTTGAGGCACTTGACCAGTTTAATGCCCTGCGCCCGGTTCAGGCAGATGGAATGGAACAGCGCTACTCCTGCTGGCGGAAACTGAGTTACCTGCTGATAAATGATAAAAGCGGTAAAATATCAAAAACCCATACCGGGCAGATCAGCAAATGGTTTGACTGCCGGCAGTCATCCACGCTGTGCACAGAAATGCTCGTTTCATTTCTTTTCATTTCTGCCATCGACATGCGGCAGGTCGATTTGCCGGCCAATATCCTGCTTAGGGAAGCCTGGCGGGATTATGACGACATCAGCACTGCGCTGCCTCTTTTCCAGACCCTGATCAGCCTGCCGGAGGCTATGTTCACCATCGGAGATTACCTTTCAACCGAAAGTCTGCTTAATATCTTCAGCATCGGTGAGGTGCGCACATATCTGCAAATGCACCGCTGGCAAAATGATGTTTACGTCCATAAAGAATCCTATGAAAACCTGCTCAAGGCTTTGGCTGTTTTTAATATTCTGAACGAGGGTTTTGAGGAGACCAGCGGTAAGATTCGTCATAAAACGGTATCTGATATTCTGCGCAGATATGAGGTACTTGTTCTTGAAGCAGGACAGGTTTCCTACAATATCAACCGCATATTTGCCGATCTGCGTCTGAACGGCAAATTATAATATGCTCCGCCGGGACCGGGAAATATCCAACAAGTCTGAGATTGAGGCGATTTTACATAATTGTCTGCTGCTTCACCTGGCCATGAGCGATGGCGATCAGCCTTACCTTGTACCTCTTTCCTATGGCTTCGACGGCCAGAATATTTATTTTCATTCAGCCCGAACCGGGCGAAAGCTGGATATTCTTAAAAAAAATGCCAAGGTCTGTTTTCAGGTCGGGCAAAAAGTTGAACTGGTCACTGACACTGAAAATGCCTGTGACTGGAGTTTCCGTTACGAAAGCGTAATTGGCTTTGGCCGGGCCGAAGAATTGACCGACCCCGGTCAGCGCCAGGCTGCCCTAAACCATATTATGCAGCATTATTCGGGACGGGATTGGACTTTTCCGCAGTCCAGTCTGAACCGAACCAGTGTTTGGCAGATCCGCATTGATGAAATGAGCGGCAAACGATCTGAGGCGAAGGGCGGCGGGCAAAATTAAGATTCGAGAATCTGCATATAGCCGTAGTAGAACAGGTTGTCAATCCGATCCAGCTTACGCAGATCGTTACGAACCTGCTCCGAAGAGGTGTGAAAATTTATCGGATAATTTGGGTAAAGTGACGGGTTTTTCTTCGGTTTTGGCGAGACATCATTGGTCAGGTCAATCAGGTACAGGGCGTTATAAAAATAGGTCCGGGCCAGGTTAAATTCGCCAGTATTCATTAAACAAAGGCCTTTAAGGTGGGTCAGAGCTGCCGAAGAATTATTGGCGGGCAGGGCCAGATTAAGCGCCGACAAAGCATCCTCATATCTGCCTTCTTCAAATAATATAACCGCTGCCAGATAATTAAAGTAATCATCATCCGGATATTCTCTATAGATATTCATCATATATTCCAGATAGCGGGTGCGGTATTCTTCCCAGGCAATCCGGCTGTTTATTTCAAAAATCTGGCGAACCAGTTGTTTATTGACATCCAGGTTTGTTTCCCGGGCATTCAGCTGGGAGTAAATCTTGAAGGTGCGTTCGAAATTCATCGGTTCATCTTCAAACAGGTCCGGTGCTTCCGTTTTGGGGCGGTTTTGTATTTTTTCAACTTCTTCAGGGTTATTGCGCTGAAAAACCTCGTTGCCGATTTCAAAAATTTCGTAAACCGCTTCAAGGGTGAAATTCATGCTGAACGCCCGTTTGCGGAAGGTTTCAAAAATTTCGGTGATTGACTTATCGATGTTCAGGTTTCTCATCATCTTCCAACTTGTATAGTATGAACCCGCCTGGATTTAACAACACCTGGTTATCCCTGAGTTCTTTTCCGTTCTCTAACAGAATAGTCGAGTGGGAAAACGGAACTTTAAACAAAACAGGTCTCAACCGGTCAAAATTAATACCAACACCGACCCTGTTTTTATCTTTAACCAGATTATAATGCCAGAATCCGCGTTCGTTATCAATAGAAAGATTGATCAATTGACCGTTGCGCACAGCCGGATTCGACTGTCGGAAATTAACCAGTGTGGTATAGAAATCAAGCCAGCGCCTGTTAATTTTGTGTTCAAACCAGGGTCGCATTTCCCGTTCCCCGGCCTCCTGACCGTAATAGAGCATGGGAGTTGCCCCGGGCAAAGAAAACATAATCACTGCCATCTGGCGGGTTATTTTTGTACCGAATCGCTGCCCGAATCTGGGTAAATCATGGTTTTCCAGGTAGCGCAGACTGCGCGCTCCGGGCGGGTAATTGGTTTTGTTTTTATCCCAGGCCAGGGCTAAGGCTGAAACCGGTTTCTGACCCGAAGCAACATCGATAACAGCACCATAAAAATCAGTATCGTATGAGACATCAAAGGCCTGCTGATGAAAATTTGCCGAACGCGGCAGAACTTCATTGATCAGAACGCAACCGGGATTGAGCTTTTTGACTTCTCTGCGGAATTCCTGCCAGAAATCCAAAGGCACCGCCCAGGCCACATCACAACGAAAGCCATCCACGCCAAGGCTGAGCCAGAACCGGGCCGATTCCAGAATCTCCCGGCGCACAGAAAGAGAATTAAAATTCAGATTGACCAGAGTATCCCAATCATTATGGTGTTCCCACCAGCCATCCGGCCGCCAGTAAAACCAGGGCCGGAAGGGTGAATCCGGGTTGGTCAGGGCGGCCCGGACAAAAGGATGCTGATCAGAAAGATGATTGCCGACAAAATCGAAAATGATCCTAAAACCCTGCTCATGAGCGAGACGGATAAAATTTTTATAATCCTCCAGCCGGCCATAATCTTTGTTTAGTTCAAAAAGATCAGCCGGCGCATAGCCATGATCGGTCGGGCTGTCATAAAGCGGCATCAGCCAGAGCGTGTTTATGCCAAGCTTTGCTAAATAATCAAACTGGCGGATCAGCCCGCTCAGATTACCCTCTTCTGAAAATCTGCGGACAAATACTTCATAAATCACCGCCTCGTCAAACCAGGCCGGTGCTGCTTCGTAATCAAAAACTTCGGTCTGGTCAAAATGCCGGATCAGCAGCATCAGCGGATGAGCAGAATTAGCGGAGTGAGCATAGAAAAAATAGCTGCCCGGTTTATTACGCCGGTCAAACCAGAGCGTGTTTCGCTCCTGCCCAAACCGGACCGGACCGTTATTCCGGTCACTGTTGATTTCAATCCGTTCAGCACCTTCAACGTCCACCCTGAATTCCGTTTCGTTTTGCCGGAACGGACCGAGGCGCAGGGAGTCTCCGGTTTCCGGTCTGATTTCCAGAACTGAATTATAACCCGAATGACCATCGGGGACGTGTTTTTGCGCGCCTGGATCGGCCAGCCAGATCGAATCGTTGATGACAAATTTATACTCGTAAACACCACCCGGCAGCTCGGCTTGTATCTCCCAACGCCTGCCATTCGGGGCCAGCATCATCTGGTTTGGGTTCCACTGATTAAATTCACCGGCCAGGGCAACTTTGTGAACAGGAAAACTGAACTGGTCTGTTTCCAGAACAAGGCTTTGGCTTCCTGGCCGCTGGCCGGTAATTAGGACATCTGTGATATCACGGCTAACCTGGCCAAGGCGGTCGGTAACGGAAAGTTCAAAACTGTAGCGGCCGGTTTGAGCGGCTGTAAAAAATGGATTCAAAGTGGTGTCTGAAGATAGATTGACCCGGGCCGGGCCGGCGGTTTGTTTCCAGTGCAGACTCAGATTTTCTTCCCTGTCGGCATCGCAGCTCAACCCGGCGGACAGGACGGCCTTTTCGGCGCTCCTGGTGAAGATATGATAACCGGCTTCGGCCAGCGGTGGACTATTTTCCCGGTCCATCAGCCAAAGCCCTTCACGGAGAAGCAATTGCCGGCCGCCATCAGAATGGATAGCAGCGCTGAACCGGGCCAGACCATCCTCAGTTTCGGGCAGAGCTGCTGAATACAAACCCGGGGATTTTTCTCTGAAATCAACGGGCTGACCATTTATTTTAAAAATGATCTTTATCCCCGATAGCGGTGACACGGTTATCCAAATGGAATCCTGCCCAGCGCTTATTCTGCTGCCGTCAGCCGGAAGAATTTTTATGGTCGGCTGAATTTTTTCCCCGGCATAAAAATATGAATTGGAGTGTTCACCGCCATAGTTGAAATTTTCCGGATCTTTTAGTACCCGCTGTTGATTCAGAACAAACCGGTACTGATGCCAGCCGGTATCAACAACCACCGGCGCCGTCCAGATGCCGTCGCCATCCGCATCAGCCAGCCGGTTCCAGCTCCGCTGCCAGCGGTTAAAGTCACCCATAACGTACAGTGAATGGATTTGCACGCTGCGCTGGCGATTATCAAATTGAAAAGTGTAAATGGTTTTCTGCTCCAGCTTGTGGCAGCCCTGGAAAAGCAAAGCCGTCAGTGCGATGAGGAGATAGTAGCGCTGAATCATTTTTTCCCTTTTTTCGTCGGCTGTAAAAGTAATCACCATTAAAAGCAGTGGCAATATGAAGGCCGATCGGTTAAATTTTTAAAAGATAATTTCAGAAAGGATTAAATATGAATCGCTCCCTCCTGTTTATGGTTTTATTTCTGCTGGGCGGCATGCTGCAGGCTCAGGAAAAATTTTCGGAATTTAAGGTTGGTGTGATCGGCCCGAGCGGTGCCAAGTCCGGTTTCTTTGGTGGCGTTAATCTGGGCCGGTCGGTTGATCAGAATATCGGCGTCAGTGCTTCGATTGATCTTTACCGCAGCAGCTATACCAAAGAAACAAAAGTAGCAACAGAAAAAGATGCCCAGGGTAATGTTATTGAAACCATTCAGACTGAGCTGGAACAGAGTACAACCATGATTCCCCTGTTTTTTAATATTTATTATCAGGGGGTTATGCCGGCTGGTTTTAACCTGCGGGCCGGCGGCGGTCTGGGATACGAATTGCTGTGGAGCAGTTTTACCAATTATGAAACCGATAAAGATGACACCCAGTTTTTCAGCGGATTCGGCTGGCATCTTGATGCCGGGATTACCTATCCGCTTAGCCAGAAGTCTGATATTTTCGGTGAAGTCCTGTATCATGGCGGCGCCCCGTCCCGGGATGAGACTGAAAACGATGAAGGTCTGCCGGTCCGTTCCGAAATCAAAATGGACGGATTAGGATTCCGGGTTGGCATCCGGCTGTATGGTCTTGGCATCTGATTTAAAAATCCGGCTGTCTGTTTAAGCAGGCAGCCCTTTTTATTTTCTCAGCTTCCCGGGCCGATTCGTTCTCAATCATTTATCAACAGACAGGAGAGAGAATTGCGTTACCTCGTTTATCTTTTGATCATTTTTCTTTTTGCTGCCGGTTGCCAGTCTCTCCGCAAAGACACGGTTGCACCACAAATTCCACTGATAAAAGTTTTGTTGTCCAGCCAGTCTGAGCCCGACTCGCTAATATTTTCCGGGATCTATGAAATGCAGAGCGAAGAGGCCGTTTATGAATTTGGACGCAGCAATAATAGTGTCCAGATTCAACACCGGGATAATCAGTACATTGTTTTTAATAAAAACCGCCGTTTTATTTTCCAGCCCGGGCAATCGACTATTTTCCGGACCCGGGATGCCTCAGCTTCTTTCAAATTTGGCGGTCAGCGTTATCCGGGTGATATCCTTCTGCTTTTTACAGCAGAGGCTAAAACCAGGTTTATAAACCAGGTTGACCTCGAACAATACATTCAGGGGGTTGTTCCGGCCGAGCTGCCGTCTTCGAAAATGTCCTATCTTGAAGCCCTGAAAGCCCAGGCCATCTGCGCCCGGACCTATGCCATAGGCCGGTTGGATCAAACCGCCGGTGCTGAATTTAATGTTTATGCCTCCGTCCGTGACCAGGCCTATGCCGGCCTTGACCGGCAGACAACCTTTTCCCGTCAGGCCGTCATTGAGTCGTTTGGCACGGTTTTGATGTTCAGCGAAAAACCGGCCGTAATTTATTACCATGCCAGTTCGGGCGGATTACTGGAAAACGGTTCGGTTTTTGGCAGTGCCTCTTCAACAGTCTATTTAAAAGAGGGCAAAGATCAGCTTGGCAGCAAACTGCTCGGAGCCGCTTATCCCAAATTTCGCTGGAGCCAGAGTTTTAGCCTGCCTGATCTGGATAAACGATTCCGGGAGATGTTCAGAAAATCCAGACTGAGCAAACCGGTGGCCGACACCGCACAGGTTGAGATGGCTTTTAAAATTATGGAACGCAGCCCGGGTCTGCGGGTCAGCCGGCTCTCCATTTCATATGCCGATACCTCGGTCATTTTAAAGGATTATGAAATCCGCCGCTTTTTCACATCGGCTGAGGGCACCCTGCCCAGCAACCTGTTTTCGATGGATATTCAGGGCGATTCATTGCTTGTTTTAAATGGCGGTGGATTCGGCCACGGTGTCGGGATGAGCCAATGGGGCGCGGTCGATATGTCGGAACAGGGTTTCAAGCACTATCATATTCTTAAAAAATATTTCCCGGATACTTATCTAAAAAAGGTTTACTAATGAAGTATCTTTTTCTGCTGATTGCATTGGTTATGGCCGGGTGCCAGCCGGCGGCCATTGTCCGGCCCATTACCCGGGGCAGCGAAGTGGACAGCGTTTTTTATTACCGGCAGCAACCCGTTGCCGATCCCTTCCTGGACAGTTTGAGTCTTCATGATAACCGTAATCTGACCCTGCGAAAAACCGTTCTGCCTCTGCCCGCCCCAATCGATCCGTTTGACCATGCTGCGGGATTCCGGGTTCAGGTGTTTGCCGGGGCGGATTCAATAAAGGCGGTACAGGAAAAACTTCAGGCCGCTCCGGCCGTTGGTCAGGATTCGGTTTACCTGTTCCGTGAAAATGGTTTGTTCAAAGTACAGGTTGGTGATTATCCAGGTCGGCCGCAGGCGGAAGAATCCCGTAACCGGTTGAAAGCGGTTGGTTTCACCGGGGCTTGGCTGGTGCAGAGAGAAATCAATATTCCAAGAACCGTTTCCACTTCCACCGGCGGAGATATGAGCAGGGCAAGCCTTCCTGCCGGCCGATTTTACATACAGCTCCGGGCCACCGCTGATCAGGCAAAAGCTCTTGATCTGGCCGAACAGGCCGCGGCTGCTTTCAGTTTAAGCTACAAAATCATCGCCGCCGGCCAGGTCTATAAAGTGTTGCTCGGCCCTCTGCCCAACCGTTTCGAAACGGAACGCCGGCTGACCGAGGTGCGCAATGCCGGCTATCCGGATGCCTGGATTGTTGAATTGTAAAGGAAGAATATGGGTAATCTAAATTTTTCTGTTCTTGATGTCTTAAAGGCGCCGCGCCTGGCTTTTTCACCGCAGCGAATTCTTATCGCAACTTTTGGTATTATGACGGCCCATCTTCTTTTCCTGGGCGGAGCCTGGCTTAGTGCGGTTCTGAGCGGTTTGTCCTTTACAAGTTTATGGCAGACCTATGGACTTTTTTATTTTCCAGTATCCGGTTCATTCCCGCTGCTGCCCAAATTTCTTTTTCTGTTGACGGCGGCGCTGGCCTCGCTGATTTTCCTGGCCACCAATCTGGCCACGGCCCGCAGTATTTACATGGTTCTCCGGGACTATCTTTTTTATACCGGTGGCCAGGCCTGGCGCTTTGCCGGTCGCCAATTTGCTTCGCTGCTTGGCATATATATCACCTTTATTTTTCTGATTGTGCCCTTTATTCTCGGCGCTGGTTTGATGTCCGCCCTGGGTCAGGTGGCCTGGCTGGGTGAAATCATCAATGCCCTGGCCACCCTGCCCTATATTTTCGCCGGCATGATTCTGGTTTTTCTGACCATCGGTTTTTTTATCTCTTTTGTTTTTGGCCCGGCGATTATCGCTGTGTCCGAAGAAGATGGTTTTGGTGCGGCAACTCAGGCCCTGCATCTGACCTGGGGACAACCGGTGCGGCTGGTACTTTTTATTATTTTTACTTTTCTGGAAGTGCTTTTTGCAGTGCTCTTCTTTGCCTTTATCCTGAAAATCGGCCTGATTATTTACTCCGTTTTATTTATGCCGCTGATGCACTCACTGGCGCCAATGCTTGATCATGCCCTGTACCAGGTACAGATCGCCATGGGCCCGGCCGATGATTTTTTACGCAACCAGCTTGGTCAGGCCGGAATAAAGGTGTTGTACCTGAAGAAAGATTACCTGGCTTTAAGTCTGCCGGTCTCTACCGCAATAGCTTCCAATATCGTTTTTATATTCTTACTTTTTGCAGCCTATATGACCGCCGGTTATGCCATTGCCGTGGCTAATGCCGGAATTGTCATCGGTTACCTGAACCTGCAGTATTATCTGAATAATGTGAATTTACTGGAACGTAAAGATTCCGAAATTCTGAATTCCGGTGAGGCGGAGATTGAAATCAAAAAGGATGATTTTAAGATTTTACAGGAAAAGCCGGAGTAAATCCGGCTTTTTTATTTCTTCCCGCCAAAATTATAAGCAAAACTAACCATCGGTATAAATGGGAAGCCGGAAGTTTCAGCGCCAGCCGGGTACATAAATCCAAGATCAGCAGCCAGTTGCCTGCCAAGGAAACGGATACCACCGGTCAGCATCCAGACATCGCCTGTCGGCGGAATCCAGTTTTCCGTTAATAGTTTTAGTGATTTGGAAATACGCAGTTCACCACCAATCATAATGATCGGTTCGTTGCTAACATCCTCACCGGCGACATAACCCCAGCCGGCGCCAAATGTAATCGCTTGGTCTTCACTACCATAAGTACCTACTCCATAAAGGATTCCAACTCCGTCATAATCAAAGCTGGTCATATTGAAGTATAAAGTTCCGATAGCCACATCCAGTTTATCTGTTTGAAAAACGCCAATTTTCGGGGCAAAATAAATTATCTGAGATTCTCCCCCCGGGAAAAGACTCATCCCGCCGGCCATGGTAAAATAGTCGGTTACACCAACTGCCACCATTGGAAAGAATATATAATAATCGGAAAAATAACCCTGCCCACGCTTCAGCGTCCGTCCGGTGGAAGTAAAAAACAGGCGCGTGGAATTAGGGTCCTTAAAGGTGTAAATCTCCCGTCCCGGCTCAACGGTGACGTCTTCGCGGCTGACAACGCGGTCCTTTGGAATGCTCATTTCAATACCGTCTTCGGTCCGGACACGCAGCACGGCCTCGGTTTCTTCAAGAATGGTAACCAGATAAGTCTCACCATTCTGCAGTTCAAGAATGGCTTTCACTTCGCCTGCCTGCTTTCCTTCCGGAAACAATTCCTGCGCGGAAAGAAAATAAGGCAGGGTCAGAAGCAGAATAAAAAAACTTCGTTTCCACATCATAAATCCTCCTTTGGACAAAATGACCCGGCATATAATAACCGGCGGAAAATCAATACACAATGAAATTTATTTATTGATTCCCAAACCAATCAAGCTGCAACTTCAACCATTTTTTCTGCACTTTGCCACAAACCGTGTTTGGTACAGAAAGACATGGCCATCAGTTTCATGTTAGCGGTCGGCACAATATTAAATTCCACTTCAATATGGCCGGGCAGATTACCAAGGCCCCCGGCGGTGAAGGAAGTCTGTGCCAGCATTTTTTCGCCATTCCACAATTGTACCCAGGCAATGTAATGATCATGCTCATCCGGATGAACATAAGCATCGCCCACTTTTACCCTGACCGGCAGCACTTTTCCGCTTATGGCCTGATCAGCGCAGTGAATAAAGGGTGAGTGGCGGTCGATATAATCTTTTTTTGCTTCCCGTTCGATTTGGGAAATGTCTTCATAACGATTGATTTTCATACCTTCTCCTTTTCCTGTTGAATATGTATTACGGATTAACTTACACCTGTCCCAGGCGATCGGTCCGGGATTTTAACTATGCTTTCTGTTCAAGATCGGGAATTAGTTTTTCTCTTTGACTTCAGTTTTGGAAGAGGTAGTTCTTCAGCGCTGATTTTTACCAGATGGGTTAACCATTCCCGGTCTTCCAATTGGTCTGTAATCAGAAAATATAGTTTAGCTCCGGGATAGGGCGGCGCTTCAACGGGATGCTGAATAAAGTTTTTCCCGGCCTGAGTTGGTTTTATAAATAACTGGTTATCACAAACCAGTCCGATGATCTTTCCATTATAGTAAAGGGCATATTCTCCAAACATTTTTCTGGTGGTTATTTCACCGAGGCCGTCCATTTGACCGGCAACGAATTCAACAAAGCTTAGATCTGAAGCCATTTTACACCTTTTGGTTATACTGATGGTGGCAGCCCGAAAAACCTCGGCCGTTTATTTAGTACCGGTCTGAACGGGTCATGTTCAGCAGCCAGTGATGGACAGGTTCCAGCGCACTAAACTTTCTGATGACATATTCATCAAATCCGGAGCTGTATAATTGAGGACCAACCGGTTCTTCAGCCATAAAGGCCAGTCCGTCATACAACAGCCATCCAGCCTGGGGATGGCCGGCGTCAAAGCCGCGGGGCACTTTTTTATATCTTTTTTCCTGCATCCGGAACGATGGTTCTTTCTGCAGAACGGCTGCGGTGGCTTTCTCCAGAGCGGGTCCGGTTATTTCATCGAGTGCAGCTTCACGATACAACCCAAGCAGTTGCGGGGTGAAAATATGCAGACCGCCGGCGATCATAAAACTTTCTGCACTAAGTTGAAAATAAAAACCAGGACATTCCAGCTTTTTCCCTTCACCTTCCCACATGAAAATACCCAAATGTGTTTTGTAGGGCGATTTCTCTTTGCTGAATCGGACATCCCGGTGCAAACGGAAAATGGATTTGTCTATCTTCGGAATGGCATTCAGGTTTGGGGCAATGGTCTTTCTCAGGGTGGATCCGATGACATCTACAAAATGCATGGCCGGGGTCAGAATATATTCTTCGAAATCCGGACGGTGTTCTTCAAACCATTGTTTATTATTATGGAGGCTTAGTTCGGCAAAGAACCGGACCGATTGTGCTGTGAAAAAATTTCCACTCATAAAAATGACCTCCGGTTGAATTATAAACCAACTTAAAATATTAACAACAATTCTTCAAAGCCGGAACATTGTAATTTTCAACCGGATTTTTTGAAAATAATTGGTTTTCATAAGTATTAATTCCCTGCCGGATAGCGGGTGAAATAATAGTATTTCCAATTATTACTGTTGCAGAATTACCAACCCCGACAGAGAGCACCAACTGGTATAAGCTTAATATCATCAATATTCATGTATTCCGGACCATTGTAAAACAAATAGCATCTGACCGGCTGCCTGCTTTGTGTTTTAAAATCCTTCAGGTTTTTGATATCCCGCAGAGAGGGCTTTGATGTGTTTTTAATTTCAATGGCATGAATAAAACCATGTGCTTCAAAAATCAGGTCTATTTTCCTGCCTGCCGAACTTTGGTAATAATAGAGGCGATCCGTATCGATCTGTCCGAGGCGACGGCGCTTTTCAATCTCGGCAACCACAAAATTTTCCAGCAATTGACCTTCGCCCACATTCAGGCTCATGCTTTGAATAATACCGTTATCAATAAAATATGTTTTTGCCGATTTAATAAGACGTTTGGCCGGCCCGTACTGATAACCATATAAACGAAAGGTCAGTTGTGCCTGCTGCAAAACATCGAGATATTTTTTTGTTGTGGCATGACTTAACCCGGCTTCACGGGCAAAATTACTGATCTCAAGATGCGAACCTATACTGCGCACCAGGTGAAGAAATATGGATAATAGTCCATCCACATTGCCTATATTGGACAATTGCATAACATCACGGATAAAATAAGTATCCCGGTAGTTTTTTAACAGGCCTGCTTTCTCTGTTTCATTTTTGGCAGACAAAATTTCGGGGAACTGACCATATTTGACGGCCATATTCAAGGCCCGTGTGGCATTCTGTAATTCAACCGGATTGAGTTCATCATCAAAAATATTGTGATTGGCCGGGCCTTCTTTCTCTCCAAAACACAGGGTCGGCAAATGATATAAGTTGATCCGGCCGGCAAGTGTATCCGCTGAGGTGTCCATCAGGCCGATCGAACTCGATCCGGTCAGGAAAAAAATTTTATTCTGTTCATCAATTCCATACTTAATAGCTACAGTAAATTCGGGTCGGCGTTGAATCTCATCAATAATAACTTTTGGCCCGAGTGAATTGATCAGCCCTTTGGGATCACGCTTCGCCCAATTCAGATAGTCCATATCATCAAGGGTAATGTAATGATACTCCGGGAAATTCTGTTTAAGATAAGTCGTCTTGCCGGCCCGGCGCGGGCCGAGAATCAGAGCACTTTTAGCGGGATCAATTTTAAGCCATCTGGTAAACATGGATTTAATTTAGCATGGCAATTTTAAAAATCAATGTTGAAAATTGTCATGCAATTTTAAAACTCCACTGCTTGTGGACTAAATTAACGTCTGAGGAACTGTTTTAGTGCCGGCTCAAAAATTATGCACAAAAAATAAAAATAGAAGAAAAAATTTGGTCGCTCTATCTCCATCTTCTCAAGATGTTACAGAACCCCTTAAAACCGTCATCCCGTCTGCACGGGACAGGTTTTCGAGCGCAGAAAAATAAAATGGTGGGAAAAAGGCTGTCGGCCGACAGCCTTATATAAAAAACATCTACCAGATAATGATCCGCTCTTCGGGTGTACGGTAAAGTTTATCGCCTTCCTGTACGCCAAAGGCCTGGTAAAATTCCGGAATGTTTGAGACAATACCGATCACCCGGTATTCGCTTGGCGAATGGGGATCGGTCAGTACCCGGCGGCGCAGTTCATCATCGCGGTACTTGCGGCGCCAAACCTGAGCCCAGCCCATAAAAAAGCGCTGCTCCCCGCTGAATCCGTCAATGACCGGGGCAGTTTTACCGTGCAGTGAATTCTGATAGGCGTGATAGGAAATGGTTAAACCACCGAGATCGGCGATATTCTCGCCAAGGGTCAGTTTGCCATTCAGATGCATGGTGTCGATCGGGGAATAGGTTTCATATTGGGCAGCTAATTTGTTAGCCCGTTCATCAAATCGACTCCGGTCTTCTTCCGTCCACCACATATTCAGATTGCCATTACCATCATATTTACTACCCTGATCATCAAAACCGTGGGTAACTTCATGACCGATTACGGCGCCGATTCCGCCATAATTAACGGCATCGTCTGCTTCCATATTAAAGAATGGCGGCTGAAGAATAGCAGCCGGGAAAACGACTTCGTTCCGGGTGGCTGAATAATAAGCATTTACCGTCTGCGGCGTCATACCCCATTCGGTAGGATCAACCGGCTGACCCAGTTTGTTGCGGTTAAAATTAAATTCAAATTCACTGGCCTTCATCATATTGGCAACCAGGTCAGCCCGGTCGATGCTCAAATCGGAATAGTCCCGCCATTTATCCGGGTAACCTATTTTCGGTTTGAATTTGTCGAGTTTGGCCAGCGCCTGTTTTTTCGTATCCGCACTCATCCAGTCTAATTGCTGAATGCGCCCGCGGTAGGCTTCAATAAGATTCTCTACCAGAACTTTCATCCGCTCTTTGGCTTGCGGCGGGAAGTGTTTTTCCACATATATTTTCCCGACCACTTCACCCAAAACACCATCGATGGCATCCACGGCGCGCTTCCAGCGCAGTTGTTGTTTCTCTGTACCACTCAGAGTTTTCCCATGAAAGGCAAAATGCAGATCATCAAAATCGGGACTCAGGGCACCGGCATAACCATCTAAAAGTTTGAAAGTAAGATAACTTTTCCAGTCCGCAAGCGGAACGGAGGTAAACATTTTTCCAAAAGCTTCCATAAACCCGGGCTGGCGGACAATAATATCGGTTTCTCCGGAAACACCAAGCCCATCCAGAAAACGCTGCCAGTCATAACCGGGAGCAAGACTGTCCAGGCCGGTGATAGCAAACCGGTTATAGGTTTTGTCGGGATCACGGTTTTCAACACGGGTCCATTGAACCTGAGCCAGGGCAGTTTCCAGCTTTAGAATCATCTCCGCCTGTACTGCTCCGTTTTCCATCCCGGCCAGGGCAAACAAATCCGCAATGTAACGGACGTAACTTAGGCGGATGTCTGCAAATTTCTGATCGGCCTTGAAATAATAATCACGGTCGGGCAGACCAGTGCCGCTTTGATTGAGGAAAGAAATATGGCGGTCCGATTGTTTAAGATCCTGGGCGACAAAAAATGCCACCGGGGTCTGTACACCAATTTTTCTAAGGTGAACCATATAATCAACCAGCTCTTCTTTGGTTGTTAATTGGTTGATTGCAGCCAGCTCAGCCTGTAGCGGTTTAAGCCCTTTGGCTTCAATAGCCGTGGTATCGAGAAAGCTCAGATAAAAATCGCCGACTTTCTGCTTGTCGCTCCCAGCCGGATAAGACCCTGCGGCGGCTTCCTCGATAATTACTTTAAGGTCTTCCCGGGCCTGATCGGCCAGTGCTGTAAATATCCCATAATTGGATTTATCGGCCGGAATTTCTGTCTTTTCCAGCCAGGTTCCGTTTACATAACGGAAGAAATCCTGCTGCGGCATAACATTTTTATCCATGCCCGGCAGATCAATCCCGGATTGCATCTGTTTCGTGGTGCAAGCCAGGGTTAAAAGTGAAAATAAAAGGACAGTCAGATACTTCATGAATAGGCCTCCATATAAATTTTGTAAGGTAAAAACCGCTGTTACGTGACCTTTATAAATAAGTTTAACTCCCATTAAAATTTGTTGTTTAGGTGAAAAATTGTAAGTTGCCAACTTAATTGTGGGAAGGGCAGGTTTCAAATGTACCGGGTGGCTTTTTTAGCCGTTATGCTGGCCGCTGTTTTCTGGGGCATAGATGGTATTGTGCTTCGCCCGGCACTATTCAGCCTGCCGGTGGCCCTGGTTGTCTTTGTCGAAAGCTCGATTGTTGCTGTTCTGCTGACGCCGTTAATGCTGCGCCGGGTTTCCTGGTTGAAGGAGCTTCAGGCCAAGGACTGGCTGGCTTTTCTCGGGCTGGCTCTGCTCGGCGGGGCGGTGGGCACCATGGCCATCACTAAAGCGCTGTTCTACGTCAATTTCATCAACTTATCCATTGTCGTACTGATTCAAAAGCTGCAGCCGGTTTTTGCCATCTTTCTGGCTGCGGTGCTGCTCCACGAACGTCCCCGGAAGAGATTTATTTTATACGCCGCCGCCGCTGTTTCCGGCGCCTACCTGATGACTTTCGGCTGGCATTTACCGGTCCTGCAGGGCAAGATCACCGCTGCGGCAACTTATGCTTTGGTTGCTACTTTCAGTTTTTCCGCCAGCACGATTTTGAGTAAACGGGCCCTGCGCAACGCAGAATTCAAACAGGCTACTTACCTGCGTTTTGCCCTGACAGCGATTATTATGCTGGTGATTATCCTTTCTTCCGGTCAGGTCGTGCAAATCAGCGAGATCAGCGGAAAACAATGGCTGATTTTTCTGTTGATTGCTTTTACTACCGGCGGGCCGGCAATTTTTCTTTATTACTTTGGCCTGAGGCATATTAAAGCCTCACAGGCCACCATTGCCGAACTGGCTTTTCCCTTAACCGCAATGATACTGGAATATTTTATACGCGGCAATCTGCTGCACGGTGAACAATGGCTCGGTGTTATCCTGCTACTCGTTTCGATTACGCTTATTGCCCGGGAGCAGAGTTAGGCGGGATTGACTGTTCATTGACATTCCCGGTTAATTCTGCGCACGGTGTCTTTTTAAAATTAGCTGATCTACTATCTGGTAGAAAATCAGCACAGACAGGGCAGAAAAATAAACCAGCCATGATTGCAGTTTTGAAAACAGGCCATCCAGATATTCCTGAAAAGTTTGGAGAAAATCAGGACGGACGGACACCATATCCCGGGTCAGGTTGAAAGGTTTTTCCAGCCATTCCGGCGCTAAAAGCCGGGGCAGGGTAGGGGGCATCCGGAGATGGCCATTATAAACAGCGAAAATAGAGACCAAAGCCAGAACGGCAAGTGCAGCATAAAACAAAAGGTCTGCTCTTCCTTCGGGGACAATCCGCCGCAAGCGGTAGTAAATCTGTTTTTTAACCGGACTGCGCAGAATTCTTGGCGCCAGGTGCAGCAAGGTCTGCTCGGTTTCCCGGCAGCCGGCCAGTTCAGCCTGGCATTCCCGGCACCGGCCGAGATGTTCCATTTCATCTAAACTGAGGCCGCCACCATTGTGACTGATATAGTCAAAAAGGCTTTCGGTTGTCAGGTGTCCACTCATACCAGTTCCTCTATAGAATAATGTTTTTCCAGATTTTTCTTCAGATTGATCCGTCCCCGGTGTAGATGCGTTTTAACTGTATTTTCCGGGATTTCCAGCAGGACGGCAATTTCCCCGATCTGGAATTGCTGCAGATAAAAAAGCGTCAAAACCAACCCTTCTTCCATTTTCAGAGCATCAATATATCGCCATAATATCTGCCGTGTATCCTCTTCCGTTTCCGGCGCCGGTCCGGTTATCCAGTCCGCTTCAGTGTCATTATCCAGCGAAACTTGTTCCGGATACTGATGCTGTGACCGGTAGTTCAGACAGTAACGGTAGGTAAGGCTGTACAGCCAGGTTGAAAAACGGGATTGTCCGTCAAACAGATTAATTTTCTGATAAACCCGCAGGAAAACATCGTTGGTTGCTTCTTCTGCCAATCCGTGATTTTTCAGGATCTGTACAGCCAGGGAATAGACATAGTCGGAATATTTTTCGATCAGCATTTTGAGAGCCCGGTTTTCACCACGGCGCAGCCCGGCTACTAAAGTTTTTTCATCCATATGCAGCATATGACAGGTGAAAGTGCTTCCGGGTTTCAATCTGAAACCTTTTTTTTTAAACACCTGTCATAGTAGCAAACAAACCAGGGAGGTCAAAATGCAGGAAGAAATTTTTATACCCATCGTCATGTTTCTGGTCGTCGGGATTGTTGTTTACCAGTACCTGAAGAATCGGCATGAGGAGCGATTGGCGCTGATTGAGAAAGCGGATATTTCACCGGAGCTGAAAAATGTGTTGCGCATCCGGCCGGTTTATCCGGTAAAAGCTGTGGTAAAATGGGCTTTTCTTATACTTGGGCTGGGTCTGGCGCTGGTCATCGGCGGATTTATCGAACCCTATGTCGATGAGATGGTTGTGGGCGGATTGATTTTCGGCTTGCCGGGAATAATGCTGCTGGTCTATTACAAAATGTACGGGAAACTTGATAACCCTTCTCAATAAGGCCGGGAGGGTTGGCCGGGTTTTTCAGGCTGCCTGAGCTGTCGGGCAGCCTTTTTTTTGACCCGGAATAAAAACCTGGCCGCGGCCGGAGGCTGTTTGAAAGTAAAATCCATAATTTCAGCGGTATAAATTTTATCTACTGACCAACAAAACGATCAGATTTTCCTTCTTCCCAAAAAGAATTTTTTATCCGGCCTTCAATAATTTTTCAGATACAACCTGGTTTTAAGCTGGCGATACATAGAAGGCGCCTGCTCAAGTTCAGGACAGACGATATTTTTTGGCAGAAATAATATTTTGAAATACCCGTTTTTTATCTTGTAGTTTGAAAATAAATATGTTTATACTTGGGCAGTACAGCACAATATCAAAAAATGATCATCCTGCGATGGAAG
>DYOS01000002.1:0-8253 GCA_020720405.1 Caldithrix sp.
TCCACGGGTTAAAACCCTTTCCACGGGTTAAAACCCGTGGCTATTTATATTCAACCCCTGACGGGGTTTTTCTTTAATCTTTTGTCGTATTTCTTATCTCTTCCACGATATTCCGGTAAATCTTCAGACCATCGCCCGCCTCGGGCAGACCGGGATTTTTCCTCCGCCGCTGGGCCCAGGCCGGGTGATTATAAGCCGACAAATAAGCCTCGGGGTGCGGCATCAGTCCGAAAACCCGGCGCGATGGATCGGTTAATCCGGCACAGTTCAACTCCGCACCATTGGGATTGGCCGGGTATTCAGCGGTTGGATTTCCATTGGCATCAGCATAGGACAGCACATTTAAATTCTGCGCTAAAACTGCCTGGCGGATTTTTTCATCCCGGAACAACAGCTTGCCTTCACCATGTCGTACGGGTGACTCCAGCGTGTCGATTCCGTTCAGAAAGGGTGAGCCATTCCCCGCCCTAACTTTCATATTCACCCAGCGGTCCTCATACTTGCCGGAATTATTAAAGGTCAGCGTAGCCTCCTGCTCAAACTGCCCGCCAATATTGGGCAGCAGCCCCATTTTGACCAGCGCCTGAAAACCGTTGCAGACACCGATTATATATTTCCCGGCTTCCAGAAATTCCCGCAGATCATCCAGAAAGGTTTGCGCCCCAGCCATATTTTTAAAGCGAAATTTATTACCCAGTACTTTGGCCGAGCCGAGATCATCGCCAAAAGAAAAACCGCCGGGCAGGTTGAGAATATCAAAATCGTGAATCGATACCTGCTCCCGGAAAATTTCATTCAAATGCACCGTGCGCACCTCAGCTCCGCACATTTCGTAGGCGGCGGCCATCTCCTCTTCACAATTGATGCCGTAGCCGGTGACGACCAGCGATTTAACTTTATACATTACAATTCCCTACAATTTTAACTTGCCGCGCCAGGCAGATTTCAGACCCGGCACATCCGTTTCGACAACCGTTTTTCCCCGCCGGCGGATCAGAAAACGCTGATCATCTTCAACCTTGCCCAGATAAGCCGCTGCCGAACCCATGATGGCTTCAAATTTTCCCCGCTGCTGCGGATCGATACTGACCACAAAGCGCGAATGGGATTCCGAGAAAAGCTGAGCCGGAAGAGACAGATCGGTTTCCGGCAAATCAATTATGCAGCCCAGATTTCCGCCAAAAGCGGCCTCGGCCAAAGCGACAGCAAGACCGCCATCTGATAAATCATGACTGGATAAAATCAGTCCGGCCTCCTGAGCCAGGGCTATTTTTTTGTATAAATCCATAGCCTGTTGCGGACGAACCTGCGGCACATTGGCACCAAGATGACCAAATAACTGGTAAAATTCCGATCCGCCGAGCTCGTCGTAAGTCTGACCCAGCAGGAAAATAAGATCGTCGGGCGCTTTGAACTCGGCAGTAATGGTTTTGCGCACATCATCAATTTTGGCAACCATCGAGAAAAGCAAAGTCGGCGGCACGGAGATTTTCACACCATCACGGACAAAATCGTTCTTCATACTGTCCTTGCCGGAGGTCATGGGAATATTAAAGGTGGTGGACAGATCAAACAGGGCTTCATTCATCATAATCAGTTGGGCCATTTTATATTTGCCGTCGGGATTGGTTTGCGGGTGATAGACCGAGTCGGGTACACAGAAATTATCATTCACTGTCCAGAAACGGTTGCTGCTGTCCGTGGGATCGGGCAGTCTGCCACCCACGGAAATAATGCTGCGCACCGCCTCATCAAAAGCACCGGCGGCCATGTGGTAAGCGTTAATATCTCCGAAGCGCGGTTTTAATCCGTTGGAAATGGCGATGCCCTGCATCGATTTGAAATTAATGCGCATCACCGCGGCATCCTGCGCGGCCTGACCGTCCTCGCCCATCAGCGGTTTGATAATGGACTTCCCTTTTACTTCATGGTCATAACGGCGGATGATGTCTTCCCGGCTGGAAATATTGAAATCGCTCAAAAGTCTCAAAAGAATTTCCGTGTAATCCAATTCCTGTGGCAGGGCTGGTTCGCTGTGCTGCGGTTTTTTCCATTCGGCAAATAGTTCTTTTTTGGGTACACCGTCGTGCAAAAAATCCAGACCAATCAGGGCAATGGTTTTCCCCTCGTAGCAAACTTCAAGGTCGCCGGAGGCCGTAAATTCACCAATATCCGAAAGCTCAACCTCAAAATGATGCGCCATTTCTTTCAGTGCCGCCCATTGCTCCGATTCGACAACCAGGGTCATCCGTTCCTGCGATTCGGAAACAAAAATTTCCCAGGGCTGTAACCCGCTGTATTTGAGCGGCACCTTTTCCAGATCGACCCGGGCGCCGCCGCTGATCGTGGCCAGTTCGCCGATCGATGAGGACAATCCCCCGGCGCCGTTATCGGTTGAACATTTAATCAAACCTGCGCCGACCGCCTGCTGCATAAAATCAGCCATATTCTTCTGGGTGATCGGGCTGCCGATCTGCACCGCCGAGCGCGGTGAATGCTCGTCAATCTCCAGACTGGAAAAAGTTGCCCCGTGGATGCCGTCTTTACCAACCCGACCGCCGGCCATGATGATCCGGTCGCCGGGATCAATAGGTTTTTCCCAGCTTGGCTTACCGTTGATTTGGGCCGGCATCACCGCCCCGGTTCCGCAGAAAACCAGCGGCTTGCCACGGAAACGGTCGTCAAAAATGATTGAGCCATTGACTGTGGGAATGCCCGATTTATTGCCGCCGTCTTCAATCCCTTTGACCACACCACTCATAATACGCCGCGGATGAAGCTGACCAGGCAGCAGTTCGCCGGCATAATCGGGTCGGCCGAAGCAAAGTACATTGGTATTAAAAAGCAGCTTGCCGCCGCCGACACCAGTGCCCAGCGGGTCGCGGTTGACACCGACGATACCGGTCAGCGCTCCGCCGTAGGGATCAAGCGCCGAAGGACTATTATGGGTTTCCACTTTCCAGATAAAAACATTTTCATCGTCGATGCGCACCACACCGGCATTATCCGAAAAAATCTTGAGCAGCCAGTTGTTTCCGGCTTCGATATAGCGCTGACGAATGATTTCGGTTGATCTTTTAATATAGGTTTTGAACAGGGAGTGAATCGTCTTTTGCTGGCCGGTTTCGAGATTGGTAAAATGAATATCAGCATCAAATTCTTTGTGCTTGCAATGTTCCGACCAGGTTTGGGCCAGCACTTCTATTTCACAGTCGGTCGGTAGTTTATTCAAACTTTTTGCTGCACGTCGCTTTACCGTTTTGTCAGCCGCAAAATAGGCCTGTATGGCTTTCATTTCCTTCAGATCCAGCGCCAGCAGATAGTCTTTGGAAAGACGCAGCAATTCATCGTCGCTGACAAAAATATCCATTAGCCGGACTTCGGCCTTTGATCGCAGATGGACTTCCGGCACATAGCCGATCTGCCCCTCAAAGCGGCCATATTCAAAATGATTAACCAGCGGATTGCCCAGTAAATCCGCAGCCAGCAAATAAAGCTGCTTCTCACTCAGCTCATTTTCGATATAAAAAATATCCTGGGTAAATATGAATTGCCGGCTGAAGTTGAATTCGATATTCAGAAAATCACAAAAGGTTTTTTGCGCCGAAATGCCTTCGTCATCGGTCACCCCGGGCAATTTGGAAATAAGCAGATAGGATTGGAATTGCGGTTCATGGTAAAGCTGATCGATATACAAATCGTGTAAAAGCGGATCCTGCAGGGCCTGAACCGAAAATTGCTGAAGCTGGTTTTGTGGGATATCGGTGACAACGGTAAAGATTTTTGCTGAGCGCACGGAGCCGGTTTTTAGTCCGAGATGCCGGCCTGCTTCTGTAGAGACACGCTCCCCGATAACATCACGAATACTGCTTTTGGTTAAGAGTTGAATGTGATGTGCCGACTCGGGTCGCATTATTCTCCCTTCTAATAGCGGTGTATTAATTCCTGTGGTTTTTCGCCACGGCTGTGAACATAAACCACCGGCTCATCAATAATTTCACCGGCCAGACAGGCCGTATAAATGCCGCTTTGGTTTATTCTTTGGGTCAGTTTTTCACAATCCGCTGTATTACAAACCAGCAGCATGCCGTTGCCCATATTCCAAAGCAGGTAAGCCTGTTCTTCGCTGATATTGCCAAGAGCCTGCAGACTTTTCATAAAAGGATGCGGCTCGAACAAATTAGTCAGCCGGGCGCCAAGCCGGTTCGCTTTAAGGACACGTGAAAAATTATCGGCAATGCCCCCGCCGGTGATATGGCTGAGGCCGTGAATAACATACTTTTCTTTAATCAGATCGATAATCAGCGGGCTGTAAATCAAGGACGGCGTGATTACAACCTGACCCCAGCTTTGCCGGTCGTCGTAGCGGACAGTGTGCCACTCCGGACCAAACTGCGCCTGCAGCGTGCGTCGGACCAGCGAGAATCCGTTGCTGCGGAAGCCGCGGCTTTGCAGGGCGATGACCTGCTGACCCGCCTTCACCGAGCGCCCGTCAATAACCGGCTGCCCGCCTGGAAGAATACCGATTCCGGTAGCCGCCCAGTTAAAATGCATACCGTCACCATATCCGCCAATACGCTGTCCCAATTCGGCGATTTCACCACCGGTGACGGTAACCCGGGCAAATTTAGCTGCTTCGTACAAACCGGACATAAGCTGATCGACGGTAGCCAGATCAATTTGATCAACATCTAAAATATTGGAGATATTGACGGTTTCGATACCATTGGCCGCCAGATCGTCGGCCACCATGGCCAGCAGATCAAAACCAATCGTGTCGTATTTTTTCAGCCGCTCAGCCAGCTCGATTTTTGTCCCGATGCCGTCGGAAGACATGCCGATAAAAACGCCGTTGAAATCCATCAGGCTGGAGAAGCCGCCGTCCACGCCGGGCAGTGGATTGCCGCTTCCTGCCGGGCGGTGTAAAAAGGATTTTTTAGCCCAGCCGTAGGCGATGCGCGAGGCTTCGTTTCCTTTATTGATATCGATTCCGCTGTTACTCATTTCAGAATAAATCTTTCCGGATGATGGCATGATTGCGGGCCGGACCGGTGGAGACCAGAACGATGGGCACCTGCAGGTAGTCTTCAATAAATTGTATATAGTCACAGGCCGCAGCGGGCAGCTCAGCCCAGTTCTGTACGCCTTCCACCCGCTCGCTCCAGCCCGGGAAATCTTTATAAACCGGGTGGCCGGCTGGATCATTTTCAACCGCGGCGCGAATGGTTTTCAGACCGCTCAGACAACTTATCTTGCTCAGGGAAATACGATTAAAACCATTGATCATCACCGACCGCTTAACAGCGGAAAGATCAAGCCAGCCGCAGCGCCGGGGCCGGCCGGTCGTGGCACCGTATTCATTGCCGGCAGCACGTAAAAAATCACCGGTTTCGTCGTTTAGCTCGGTCGGAAAAGGTCCCTCTCCAACCCGGGTGGTATACGCTTTAACGATGCCGATCCGGTGCTGGAAATCGACGAATACACCGCTCCCGGTAATTGCTCCGCCGATGGTGGTTGAACTGGAAGTAACAAAGGGATAGGTGCCGTGATCAACATCGAGCATGGTGCCCTGAGCGCCTTCGAATAAAAGATATTTATTCTGCCGGGCCGCTTCATAAATCAGCGGAGCCACATCATGGACAAAAGGTTTTATACGTCCGGCAACACTGTTCAGCCGGTCGATAATATATTCCGTTTCCGGTGGTTCGGTATGATAGATTTTTTCCGCAATCTGGCTGAAATAATCGGCCTGTTCCCGGAAGCGGCTGACAAAGGAGCCGTCGATTAAATCTTTCAGACGAATACCCTGACGGTCATATTTATCAACATAAGCCGGCCCGATGCCCCGTCCGGTGGTACCTATTTTCTGATTCTGTAATTTGTCTCGGAACTGATGCCAGGGCGTAACCACATGAGCCAGCTCGGAAATCATCAGCCGGTCGGTATCCACGGTAATATTTTTTTCCTGCAGATAATCCAGTTCCTGCACCAGGTTTAAGGGATCAACCACACAGCCATTACCGATGATATTAACCGCCCGGCCGGAAATAATTCCGCCGGGTATAAGATGCAAAACATAGGACTGGTCACCGTTGACCACGGTATGACCGGCATTGGCCCCGCCCTGGAAACGGATCACATAATCCATTTTCCCGGCCAGGTGATCGACAATTTTACCCTTGCCCTCATCACCCCATTGGGCACCAAGCACGATATAATTCGGCATTCTTAGTTACCCCAGTTGATGGAATTGTAATCGCCTTCTGTGCCGGGCATATAAATATCATGAACATTGCCCTCCCGGATGGAAAGGGCGGAAACGACTTCCAGCTCGGCTTTTTCATGGAGTTCGGCTATATTTGCGGCGCCGACTGAGGACATGGAAGCCCGGATTTTTGCCAGGGTTTCCGGGAGATTGTCGCGCAGTTTTCCGGCATATTGAACAAAACCTTCCACACCTTCGGCGAACATGGCCTGCTGATAGCGGACTTTCTTCCAATCCCGGGCCCGGGCACTGCCTTCGCCCCAGTAGGGTTTCATCACTTTATTATTGATGGTCACTTTTTCGGTGGGCGATTCTTCCATGCGGGCGAAATAGCGCCCCATCATGGCATAATCGGCGCCAAGAGCCAAAGCGATGACTACATCTTTTGAATTTACGATCCCGCCGTCCGCAACCAGCGGAATGTAACGGCCGGTTTTTTGAAAATATCGATCCCGGGCTTCAGCCACTTTTATAATGGAAGTGGCCAGACCGCGTCCGGTGCCTTTTTGTTCCTGGGTAATGCAGATCGAACCGCCGCCCATACCCACTTTTACCGCAGCCGCACCATGTTCAACCAGGTAATCAAACCCGTCACCGGTTATGATATTACCGGCAATCACCGGCAGTTGCGGAAAATTGGCCTTTATCCAAAGAAGCGCTTCGGCCTGAAAAGTTGAATGGCCGTCGGAAGAATCGATAGCCAGCACATCCACACCGGCTTCGGCCAGGGCCGGCACCCGGGTTTCATAATCGTGGGTGTTGATAGCGGCTGTGGCCAACAGTCGTTTATGCTCGTCAACCACTTCCAGTGGATTATCAAGATGGTTACGGATGTCCTTGCGAAAAACAAGATATTTCAAGCGCTGCTGCGGATCGACAATCGGCAGAACCGATTGATGGGTTTCGCGAAGCAGATTGTTGGCTTCTTTAATATCGCTGATGTTCCCGCCAACGATGAGTGAGGCAACCGGCAGCATGCGGGCACTGACCGGCAGATCGCCATGCGGTTTTACATCATAGTCATTTTTGGTGATGATACCCAGCAAATGATGATCGGCATCGACCACAGGGAATGTATTATAACCGCGTTGAATACGAAGATTGTTTAGCTCACTGATCTTCATTTCCGGGGCCACAGTTTCCGGTTTAACGAATCCAGCTTTATGTTTTTTAACTTTACGAACCATGGCTGCCTGTTCCGTTGCCGTCTGCGAGCAGAAGATAAAAGCATTACCGCCAAGCTTGGCCAGTTCGATGGCCATTTCTGCCCCGGAAACCGACTGCATAGCGGCGGCGGCAATAGGGATACGCAACTGGTATTTATGGGATTGATCCGCGCTATAAACAAGCGGTGTTTCCAGTGAAATATTGAAAAGTATCGTTTCCGGGGTGGTCAGACCGGGCAATAGCCGGAATTCCATCAGCGTACGGGATGATTCGTAATATATTTTTTTAGGCATAAGGGGTAAACTCCGTATCGCTGTGTGACGACCGGCGCAAGTTTAAGCAATGAAGCCCGTTTTTGAAAATTAATAGAGATAAAAAATTGAAACTGAAATAAAATATTTGATTGGTGAATTGCCAGATATCAAAATGGAATTAGGAACCTGGAATTGAAAAACCCAAAATTATTTATCCAGGAATTACCCGACAGAGCCGGGCACAGCACGAATTTTCACGAATTAAAACCAAGGAAGAAATGAACTACAGAGAACGTGAGAGTACTGAGAAAAATAGAATTCTACATTGAAGAACCACCAATTTGTTTCTGCTCTATACTTTACTCCTGTGGCCATCAAATTTTACCCCCTGTAATCCTCCTGATAAAAAAGGGGGATAAAACCAAATCCTTTCCTGTAGCTCAGGACGCAGTCGGGAAGACGGATAGGTAATTTTCACTTTCAACCCTTCAACCCCTCGACCAGTGCAGACTTTCCCCTTTCATCCTTCATTTTTTTCTTTCATCTTCCTTATCCTGCTTATCCTGT
>DYOS01000002.1:8353-30319 GCA_020720405.1 Caldithrix sp.
ATCCTGTCAAAAATTCTTTGGTCACCGCTGATGATTTTGGCCTTTTCTTATTTCTTATTTCTTATCATCCGTTTTCCAGAATCTGACGCAGGCAGGTATCGAGTTTTTCAAGAGTGTATGGCTTTTGCAGGAAATGATAACCGTTATTTTTTACACCGCGCCCGTCAATCAGGTCATCGGAATATCCCGAAACAAACAAAACAGGCAGGTTGGGAATCGATCTCTTCAATTGACTCGCTAAATCCCGGCCATTGATACCGGGCATGACCAGATCGGTGATCAGCAGGTTAAAATTCTGATCAGTGGAAAAAATTTTAAGCGCCTCTCCGGCGCCATTGGCCGACTGGACTTCGTAGCCCATGGCCTGCAGGGCAGTCACGGCAAATTCCCGGACCGAATCGTCATCTTCGACCACTAATATCCGACCCTGTCCCCCGATTATTTTCTTCTCCGGTTCCCGACCTGGAGCAGCCGTATAAAGTTCATCGCAGACTGGCCAGAGAATACTTACCGTTGTCCCCTGTCCGGATTTGGTTTGAATATCGATCAGAGCGTTGTGCTGGTTGACAATACCATAAACCGTTGAGAGACCGAGACCGGTACCCTTGCCTTCCGATTTGGTTGTAAAAAATGGTTCGAAAACCTTTGGAAGTATGGCTTCATCAATACCGGTTCCCGTGTCGCTGATACTGAATTCTATCATATCAGGCTCTGGTTTATTGTGCATGGTACGAATGATGATCTCTTTCCGGGCTGCTTTATTTATTTCCGATTTTTCGGCGATACTGTCCCGGCTGTTGACAACCAGGTTTATTAATATCTGTTCAATCTGACCCGGATCGGCTTTAATCTGCGGCAGATTGACCGCCAATTCTTTGGTAATCTGTATATCTTCAGGAACCAGGCGTCTTAAAATTTTACCCAGATCGCTGATCAGTTGATTCATATTAATCAGCCTGGGATCATATTTCTGCTTGCGGCTGAATGTCAGTAACTGTCTGGTTAAATTCTGAGCCCGCTCCCCTGCTTCAAATATTGAGCTGATATATTTTTTCAATTCCGGAAGCTGACTAAATTTATATAAGGCAATTTCCGCCTGACCGATGATTACAGTCAGAAGATTGTTAAAATCATGGGCGATACCGCCGGCCAGAGTACCGATGGCATCCAGTTTCTGGGCATGCAGGAGCTGATTTTGCAGCGTTTCTTTTTCATCCAGTGTATTCTGAAAAAGGGTTTTATCCTCAATCAGAGTCAGCATACCAATCAACTGGTTATGAAGGTTGGTCAAAGGCACAATCTGCACCCTGACATAAATTTTCCTGTTCCAGGGTGATGTAAATTCATCTTCAAAACGGGCTGTATTCCGGGTGGAAAGCACATAATGATAGTGACCGGCCAGACCGTTGCCGATAAAACTGTTACTTTTCATGACATTAAATTTTCTCACGGCGGCTTCATCCGGAGCACCCAGCAATTCTATGAGCGCCTGATTAAAATCAAGAATACAGCCATCCGTATCTGTGGTCAGGATAGCGCCGGGTGACTGATCAAATAAATGTTTGTAATTCAGTTCCTGATCCTGCAGCGAATCGCTAAGCCTTTTCTGGCTGGTCAGGTCCTCAGCCATCTTAATCAGGTGGAAAGTATGTCGTTCTTCAACCTGAATCCGGGATACGGTAACATATAACCAGGAAATTTCACCACTCCTGTTCTCATACCGGACCTCGCCAGACCAGCGCCCTTCACGGGTAGCGGCATTCCAGTAGGCATCAATTTGCCGGGCGGTGGATGGAGAGTCTTTCCAGAGATCGGACTCACGCAGACCAAAAAGTTCATTGATGGTTGTGTTATGTTTCCGGGCGAAAGTTTCATTGATAAATTCGATATAACCATGTTCATTGGTAATAACAATTTCTCCAACGCTTTGCCGGACAGCCTCAGAGAGTATATTGATGACCCGGTTGGAATTTCGTTCTTCGGTGACATCCTTCAGGATAACGGCAATTTCGGCATTTTTATCGCTGCGAATCGTAAAAATATGTATTTCAGTTTCAAGAATTTCTGCCTGGAAGTTAATCACTTTAATTTCATCAGATATGACCCGCGAGTCTTCTGCTTCTTCCAGCAAATCCAGAAAACGAGCCAGATCATCCGGAACGACGATATCTTCAAGACGAACCAGATCAATATTCTTTCTGGTCAGTAAACGGGAAGCTGCATCGTTCATATAAACAAGCATACGATTTTTTAGCAGTACCATCGGGAAAGGTAAAAGTTTAGCCAGATTCCGGTAGCGGTTCTGGCTTGATCTAAGTGATTCCTCCATCTCCTTGCGAAAGGTAATGTCGATATCAAAACCAAGCAGACCGGTTATTTTCTTTTGCTGATCGCGCAGCGGCAGTTTTGTGCTGCTGAGAATAAAACGGTTACCGGAAACAGTTTCAAAAGTATCTTCCACGCTGTAAACCGGTTGCCCGCTTTGAAAAACATCCAAATCGATCCGTTCATATTTTTTTGCCGATACTTCATCAAACAAATCGAAGGCAGTTTTGCCAAGAATTTCCTGCTCGCTGTAATTAACCAGTTCACAGAATGCCTTGTTTACAAACTGATAACGTCCCATCAGATCCTTCTGGAACAGCACCACGGGTAGTTCGGAGAAAATAATGTTCTGCTTTTCTAACAGACGTTTCTGACGATCTTCAATCAGCCTTTTTTCATCATTTTCCCGAAGCAGTTTCTGTGTAAATAATTCTCTTTCTTCGGCATGACGGCGGGAGCTGATGATCAATACAGCACCAAGTGATGAGAATGCTGCAGTAACAAACATCTCCGGAATCATCGCAGTCAACAGGCGCAGGTAAATCTCATGAAACGGAACCGGGTTAACCATGAGCAGAGCCTGGGAGAAGGATATAACAAAATTGAATCCGGTAAGATAGGCCAGGGCAATCAGGACAATCCAGGCTGAGGCAAGAAGATAGAGATTCCGAATAGACTGGATAAAGTGTCTGTAAATTATCCAGATTAGCGGCACAACAAGAATCTGGATCAATTGATTGAAGATCAGACCAGAAAAGTCTACCCCCAGCAACTGCAGCCGACCTTCAAAAGCATTAAAAGGTCCGCCGAGTGCGGCAAGAAAAGCGAGACCCGCCGCATACCTGAACCGGGTGACGAAGAGTATGCCGGTGAGAGCGAATACCTCACGCAAATCGGAAACGGCAAACTCGGCACCGGGAATTTTAAAGCGCAGATGGGCAGCCATTGCGCTGAAAATTCCCCAAACCAACATATATTGAATATTTTTTCGTGCATCTTGTCTAAGGTCGTCCATTCAATTCCCGGATTAAATAGTTCTTCTTCGGAATTTTCATTTAAAATTTTAGCTTTTAAATAATTTTTAGCGATCCGGGAAATCCTCTTAAAATCAGACTCTGTTCAATAGCATCAATTTCTGACTGGCCGAAATTGCGGATTACAGCACCGGTTTCCAGGTAACTGATTCTGAGCGTCGGGTTTAATGGCATTTCCATTGGCAGCAGGTCTTTCATCAAATCACGCAGTGCCCTTTGCCGGGGACGGTTATTTTGCTTTTGACCCGGATAAATATCAGGGAAAAGCGGATCGTAGGTTTTTATTTTCTGAAATCCGGAGATTCCGGGCTGGATAAATCTTTGCCGGCAGTGATTCAGGTATGCCGGCCAGTCCAGATTCACCAAAGCCGGGTAAACTCTTTCAAGAAGCAGAGTTTTAAGGCGGAACTGACTAAAATGCTGCTTTTCATCGAATTCGACAATCATGGAATACGGATGCTCAAAATAAATATCTGCCTGCGCCGGGCCGGTCGGTAACTGCCCGCGGCACTGTTCCAGCCGTTCTTCCAGAGCCCAGCGCTGATCGGTAATGGAGGCATAGGCTTCTGCTATCAGAGGCCAGGTATTTTTGAAAATCCGCTTTTCCGGACTGAGTGGCAATTCTTCCAACGGGGCATCCAGCCGGAATACAGCCGGTATGCCGAACGCCTTCTCCAGCATCCCGGCAATCAGGCTGGCCACCGGCCATAATTTATAAGCGCTACTTTCTGAACGGACCATTTCTGCTCTTTCGATTACCGTGAATGGAAATTAAAAATAATACAAGTTGTCTCATGGCGTAAAATGTTCTGAGAATTCACTTGTTATTTTCTGTACTGTTCTTAAAATTTAAGTTCACAGTTATTGATTTCATAAACAAAATCCAAACGATGAGGGCGCTATGCTCATTCTCAAATTTTTAGCAAAAATCATAAAAATTTTGCGCTCGGGAGCAACACCAAATCAGATTGCCGGCGGATTGGTTCTCGGCATGATAGCCGGTCTGACACCTTTGTTTTCCCTGCACAATCTGATTGTTCTGCTACTCCTGATCATTCTCAATGTAAATATTTCCATGTCCTTGGTCGGGCTGGGTATTTTTTCCGCCATAGCCTGGTTTTTTGATCCCCTGTTCCACGCCTTTGGTTATTTCATGCTGGTTGAGGTTGACCAGCTTCAGGGTTTATGGACCTGGCTTTACGGAAAACCGGTTATCGCCCTGTCCCGGTTTAATAATACCGTTGTCCTGGGCAGTCTGCTGACGGCACTTCTGCTAATTGTACCCTTGTTCTTCCTGTTTAAAAAACTGGTTGTTCTGTACCGTGAAAAACTTGAGAACCGGGTTCAGAAGCTAAAAATCGTCCAGCTTCTGAAAGGATCAAAAATATATGAGCTTTATTCAAAACTTAAGTTGTGGGAGGAGGCATGATCCGTAAACAAGGCATTCTGACTCTGCTAATTCTGGGTCTGCTCAGTTTAACTGTCTTCCTGCTGCTTAGTGACCGCTGGCTGGAAGGGAAACTGGAGAACATGGCCACGGTGGCCAATGGTGCAAAAGTCGAAATTGATGATCTCGATCTGAATTTGTTTAAGCTTTCCCTGACCTGGCAGCGTCTGCAAATAACCGATAAAAATAAAACCATGGAAAATCTTCTCGAAACCGGTCGGTGCGTCCTTAATTTCGAGTTCCTGCCGCTTCTCTCCAAAAAGCTGATTATTGAAGAAGTCCGGGTTGATTCAATCCGAACCGGTACCGCCCGGCGGAGCGATGGAAAAATTGAAAGAAAACTGGCCGAAGCCCGCTCGGCAACGGGAGAAACTATTGCCAGAATAAGTGAACGGGCCCAGGATGAATCGGGTATCGACCTGGATAAATTCAAAAGCATCGGCAATGTGGATAGCCTTGTTGCCTTGCTGAAACTCACCTCACCAGCCCGCATCGACTCGGCCCGCATAGCCTGGGAAAATAAATTTCAGTACTGGGATTCCACCTATCAGACCTATGCCGGCGGTCAGGTTATTGATGATTTTTCAACTACTTTAAAATCAATCGACCCGAAAAAAATTTCTAATCTGGACGATCTGCAAAAAAACCTGAAAAAACTGGAAGAATTAAAAAAGCAATACAACCAGTTGTCCGATGATCTCAAGAATATCTCAAACCAGGCCAGTACCGATTATAAAAACAGTACCGGGGTAAAATCAGAAATTCAGAATTGGTTCAACCAGGACCTTAAGCAATTAAAGGGGCTGGCTAAACTTCCCGAATTCGACACCTTCAGTATTGGTTCCATACTTTTCGGCCGGCAATTAACCGGGCAGGTTTATAGCGGTCTTGGTTATGTAAAAAAAGCCAAATATTTCAAAGAAAAGTATATCAGGAGTGAGCCTGAAAAGAAAAAACCACCCCGTTTCAAGGGGCAGGATATATATTTTTATACACCACATGCCCGACCCGATTTCTGGCTTAAAAAGCTCGCTCTAAGCGCAGAAACCCCCGGTCAGCTAAAATTAGGCGGCGAGCTAACCCATCTTGTTTCCGACCAGCGTCAAATCAATCAGCCTACAGAATTCCGGCTTCACAGTGAAAGCCGCAAAGACCGCGTGTTGGATTTCAGTGCGCTGTTTGATTTCCGGCAAGAAACGGAGCACGAAGATTTTAAGCTCTTGTACAGCGGTTTCAGCCTGGCCGGAGCAAAACTGACCTCTTCTGAGACCTATCCGCAGTCGATAGCCAAAGGTACAGGACAAATCGAAAGCCGGCTGGAAATACACGGCGATGAACTTAGCGGCAACCTTATTTTCAATGCCGAACAACTAAATTTTGAATTTGCTGAGGTTAAAAAACCCGGACAGATAAGGCGACTGATCGAAGCAGCCTTGCAGGATTTACCCACTATCCGGGTTAAAACCGGTCTGAGCGGGACTACCGAAGACGTGGATTTTTCATTCAGCTCGAATCTGGATAAAATTCTGACCAGCCGGATCAAGGAAGTGCTCGGTGCGGAACTGACCAGACAACAGGAGCGGCTGACCGCCGAACTGCGCAAAAAACTTGAACCCTACATGACTGAGTTTGAAGGCTGGTACAATAAAAATGCAGCGAAGATTGAAGATCAGCGTCGTGCCCTGGAGGAAAAATACAGTTCAGCCCTGGCAGAATACCAGGACAAGAAAAAAGAAATAGAAACAAAGATCAACAAGGAAAAATCCAAACTGGAAGATGCAGCTAAGAAAAAAATTAAAAATCTTCTGAAATAAGCTGTGTTTTTAAAGGCCTGTGACCACCGGTCCAAACCGTCCGGAGCAGAAGATTGGCGATTGCCACCTCGGGTAAGTTTAAAACCGGTAAATGTACAAAAAGGGTTTTGCACCATCTGTCACTGGCCTGCAGAGAACTAAAAACAGGAACAACAATGAAAATTATCTTTTTATCAGCATTACTTGCCGCGCTGGTCTTTGCTCAAAATGCGGATCAATCGTTCACCATGCATTCCCCGGACGGACGGGTTGTGGTCATTCTTTCTGCCCGCCAGGGAAAATTGGAGTACCAGACCGCAATGGATGAAACCGCGGTTCTCCTGCCATCGGTGCTGAACATGGTGGTTAATAATCACCGCCATTTTCAGGATTGCCGGATCAATCTGCAAGATCAATCAGCAATTGATGAAACATGGCAAGCGGTTTGGGGACAAAGAAGTACAATCCGCCACCGTGCCAACCGCTATCTGTTTGAAATCCTGGAAAATTTACCTGAACCACATCTGAGCGTTGAGTTTCAGGTTGCTGACGACGGTTTTGCCTTCCGCTTTCTTTTCGACGGGCCGGGCGGAGATTCTCTTTTAATTGCTGATGAACAAACCGGCTTTGCACTGCCCGAAGGTACAACAGCCTGGTGGACCGAAGGCGATTACAACAGTTATGAGCGTTTGTACCGCCATACCCCTATCGGAAAAATTGACTCCGCCCATACACCGTTGACCCTGGAATTGCCCTCCGGGAAATTTGCTGCCATCCACGAGGCCGCTTTGCTCGATTATGCCGCATTTGTCCTGCGCCGCGACAAGACCAACCCGAACAGGCTTTTTACTGATCTTGAACCCTGGCCGGATGGCATGAAGGTAAAAGCAATACTGCCCCACCGTTCACCCTGGCGTATGGTTCAGATTGCCGATACACCCGGCGGACTTATCGAATCGGATATGGTTCAAAATCTTAATGAACCCTGCCGTATTGAGGACACCTCATGGATAAAACCCATGCGTTACCTGGGCATCTGGTGGGGGCTGCATATTGGCAAAGAAACCTGGTTTGAAGGTCGGAAATTGGGTGCGACCAATGAGAATACAAGAGCATATATAGATTTTGCAGCAAAGCATGGCATTGAAGGCTTGCTGGTTGAAGGCTGGAATGTGGATTGGAAAAACTGGAATTTTAATTTCCTGAAGGAAAATAACCGCTACAGCCTGCCGGCGATGGCCGCTTATGCCCGGGAAAAAGGCATTACACTGATTGTCCATAATGAAACCGCAGCCGATGTTACCAATTACGAAAGGCAGATAGAGGATGCTTACCGCTGGTATGAAACACTCGGTTTGCAGGCAATTAAAAGCGGCTATGTTGGTACAATCAAACCGTTTGGATTTACCCATCACGGTCAATTTATGGTCAATCACTATCAGCGGGTGGTTGAACTGGCTGCCCGGCATCGGATTATGCTTGATGTCCATGAACCAATCAAACCGACCGGGCTTTCCCGGACCTGGCCGAATATGATGACCCGCGAAGGTCATCAGGGTAATGAATATAACGCCTGGAGCAGCGGCAATCCGCCGGATCACACCACCATTCTGCCCTTCACCCGGATGCTGGCCGGACCATTGGATCATACTCCGGGCATTTTTGATATCACTTTTGATCGCTATAAAAAGGAAAACCAGGTCCATACTACTCTTGTTCATCAGGCCGCATTGACCGTGATTCTATACAGTCCGATGCAGATGTTTGCTGATTTGATTGAGAACTACCAGGAGCACCCGGCTTTCGATGTTATGAAGCAGGTTCCGGCCACATGGGATGAAAGCCATGTTCTGGCCGGTGTGATTGGTGATTTTATTGTGCTGGCACGGCGTAGTGGTTCACGCTGGTTTATTGCTGCCGTGTGTGATGAGAACGGTTACCGCGGTGAATTTGACCTGCAAAATCTGCTGCCCGGTAAGTACCGGATGGTTTCATTGGTAGATGGACCAAAAGCCGGTTATGCAACGGATCCGACCGATTACCGGATCACAACCAATAATTACAATCCGGCTCTTTTACCCCTGACACTTGACCTGAAACCAGGCGGCGGCGCACTGATTATTTTATCCGAAAATTAATATCGCCACAGTTCCTGATTTGCATTTGATCAGGGAGCACCGGCTATTCAGAAATGGACCGAATCAAAATATGGCTGCACAATATCGCCAGCCCCAAAACCGGCCATCCTGTTCGGGCAGCACTATTGCTGATCAACAAATTTGTAAAGCTCATTATTTTCTTTGACAATGCGCTTACCCAGGGCCTCAAACAATTTTCTGGTCTCAGAAACAAAACCATTGGCATTTTTCTGGATCGCAGTCGGGCTTGGCCAGTTTGCAGCATATTTCTCAACAACAAGTCCAATCGAGCCCATCTCATCAATAAAACGCTGAGCCAGTTTTTTAGCCGCAGGATCCGGACTCTTTAAGAGCTGGGGATAAAGCGATTTGTCCTCCATGGCCAGATGAATTTTTAATTTGCCCATTAGTTTTGACAAAAGAGCTCTGACCTCTGAGGCATCTTTGGCCAGCTGCAAAGCATCCAGCTTGCCCGAGATCTCAGTGACCACTTCGAGCAGTTCATCATGCTGTCTTCTGTAACTATCGGTTCTTGACATAACTTCTCCATTAAAAAATTAAACAAATAGAATAAACAAATTCATCCCGGCCTATTAAAAGATTAGTCGGAATTCTGGTGAAGGGGTTATTTGGTTCTGTGCAGAGTGAAACTCAAAATCAAGAGTTATAAGCTTTTCTGTGGTTTACAATCTGAGTTGATTTTCAACCTGTCCGTTTTTTTCATAAAGCTATTGATTAAAACTCCCGAATATCAGGGCATTCAAAAAAAGAGGAAATATGCAGCAAACAGATACCGAGGTCATTATAATTGGTGCCGGTATGACCGGCCTGAGCACCGCCTGGAACCTGTACAAACAGGGTATTTCATTTCAAATTGTGGATCGTGAACCCGAATTTCCTCCCCTGTTCCGGGCGGAAAAAATTGAAAAATACCAGGCCGGGCTGCTTCGCAAATTCGGCTTGCTCGAGTTTCGCCGGCCCTACGGGCCAAAAATAGATACCGTCCGCCGATATAAATATGGCCGGCTGCTTACGATTGGCAAGGAAGAACAATACGGTATCCGCTACCATGAAACGGTAAATGAAGTCCGTCAGCAGCTTTCCATGCTGCAGCCTGTTGTTCAGGCCAAAGTCATAAATATCAGTTTATCGGAAGACAAACAACGGGTCACTCTGGACGATGGCCGGGAATTCACCTCCCGGTTGGTTGTACTGGCCACCGGTCCAACCTCGGCCCTGTTTAAAATTCTCGGTCTGACCCTGGCCGAACAACCAAATTACTATTCCATGTCTTTTGGTTTTGATGTCGAACCGGTTGATGGCGGCAATTTCGACTTCCTGGGCTTTAACTACTATATCAATCCATACCAGTACAAGATTGACTACATCACCTTTTTCCGGGTTGGTGAAATTATGCGGGTGAATATGTTCAGCCATCTTCAACCCAAAAACATTCTTATCCAGCATATAAAAAAACACCCCGAACAGGAATTACAGCGCCTCTTCCCGGGCATTTTCGATTATACGGGACCCTTTAAGGTTTCATCAACCGTGGAAATTGTCCCGACAACTTTCTATAGAACAAAGAACCTGGAACAACCGGGATTAGTGGTCATGGCCGACGGTTTTCAGGGTGTGAACCCGGCAACCGGCACCGGGCTGGATAAAGCCCTGACCGATGTGGATGTTTTATGCAGTAAATATGTGACCGGATGGCTGGAAACGCCGGGCATGTCTTTCTCAAAAATTCAGAATTTTTATAATGATGAGACCAAGAAATACGTTGATGGAAAATCATGGAAGTCATGGCAGATGTACCATAACCTGGCATTTGGAACCAGTCTGTTCTGGAGACTGAAGCGAAGCAATTTCGTCAACCAGACCATGATGCGTTTTAGCCATAAATAAATGGATTTGAACCAGGCTAAGCAAACGAAAATAACTCGCAGTCCGTTAAAAAAAGCCGGAATCAATTTGTATCCAAAACAAATTCCGGCTTAATTCTTGACTATTGCTTCCAGCCGCCTCCGGATTTCATCCCTCAGACCAACAACTGATAAGCTGCGGTATTCTTCCGGCCTGACCGGCTGCCCGAATTCAATGGTTATCTTCCCTGGCCGCAGGCGGTAGGATGTCTTGTTATTAACATCGAACATTCCGGAAATGCCAACCGGGATAATCGTCAATCCGGATTGTTTGGCAAATAGAAAGGGCAGTTTTTTAAAGGGCATCATCTTTCTTTTGGCCGACCGTCCGCCCTCGGGAAAAATGATCAATGATTTACCCGGGGCAAAATAGCGCTGCGCCTGACGCATAACGCGGATCGAAGCATGAATATTTTCCCTATCGATGGGAATATTGCCAAGGCGGCGCATCACCGGTCCATACACCGGCCAGTTGTGCTGCCATGATGCTTCAATGCCGCGGACAAAACCCGGAATATAGGCGCCAACCAAAGCCACATCGAGAAAACTGACATGATTCACCATGTAGATATAGGATTCATCCGGAGCAGGTTGTGGTGTATTCACCGATTTCACACGGATAAATAAAGAATGAAATAAGCCGCGCAAAACGGCTTTCAGAAAATTATCGAATCTTGATAAGGGCAGGATATAGCTCAGGGTGTAAGCAATTCCCAGAAAGAAACTGAAAAACAACCCGCCGATAAACCACAATAAAAATGATCTTATCCGATTCATGGCCAGAACAGCTCCACCGCCTGCGGCAGACACTCGATACTGACCGGCGTCGTACCAAGATGTTCCCCATCCGGGGCCAGCAGTTTCGGTATTTCCGATTCTATGGTAATTTTCCTGGCCTGGATGGTTTCCACCTCCGGTTTCAGGATATGTTTACCCTTAAACAGCGATGGGAAATATTGCAGCAGACGAAGCCTTCCGACTTTATTCAGAATAGTAATGTCAAGCAGTCCATCATTCAAAACCGCCCCGGGAGCCATCATAAAATCTGCGCCGGTGTAGCGTGAATTTGAGACTTCGACGAAAATACAGGATCGATCCAGTTTCTTTCCATCAATGGTCAGGCGCAGCGGAATACCCTTCAACGTCAGCAGTTCTTCCAGCACAGCAAGCGTGTAAGCATTCCGGCCAAATTTTTTGTATTTAGCGGCGGTCAGGCCAACATCGGTAATAAAACCCAGTCCAAGAATATTGATAAAGTAGCGGGTTTGATTTTCAGACTCGAATTTCCCGACATCTGTTTTTTGAGTTTTGCCCTGGCGGATGATATCCAAAGCGGTTTTGTAATCAAAAGCTGGCAGCCCCAGATCGATGGAAACCGAATTTCCGGTGCCGACCGGCAAAATACCGATCGGTGGCTTCTTTTCAGAGGCATTTAAAAACCAGCCATTAACCGTCTCAAACAGGGTTCCATCGCCGCCAACGGCAATGATGCCGTCGTAGGATGAAAGATTGACTTGACTGAGAAAACGGAGACCATCACCCCGGCCTGAAGTTTGATGGACCGTTATTTTTAAACCGCTGCTCTCAGCATATTTCACCATAGCCGGGAAAATTTTTTTGGCCCGGCCATTGGCTGCCACCGGATTGAAAAGAACAAGTAAATTGATAAATACCTCCCTGTGCTTATATAAATGGACTGACCGGAAAACCGTGAATCCACATCCGCTTTATCAGACTAATTTTAATCTCAGCGGCCAGGTAAGGGCTGAATCAGATCAAATTGCAGAAACAACTGAACCTGGCTGAGAGGCGGCCTTGTTTCCTGAAGCATTTGGGTTTCAATCCCGGCCAGCCAGCGCTGCTTTCCCGAATACGTTTTAAACACGCCTGCCGAGAGTGAAAGATAACTTTGAATTTGTGAAAATTCCTGGCCATCCTGGCCGGCAAAATTGAAAAAGGTCATGCTTTCCCAGCCGGCCCGGAAGAAACCATTGACCGGCCAGGCAGTATTTTTCGAATTCATACTTAATGCCAGCCCCGGAGAAACGGTCATTTTTTCAGCATCAGCCTCAGCAAACCAGTATTGATCATACCCTTCTATATACTCCAGATGATACCTGATTTTCTGCAGATGGACATAGGTTTCAAAAAAATATCCGGCCTCCCTGGTTTCTCCATAAAAGCCAAGCCCGGTCGTACCGCCCCAATACAGCTGGTTTTCAACCAAACCGCCCCGGGCACCAAGCATCAGACTGATATTTTTCCACATAAAGCTGGTATAGTTAACCTGAAGCTGAAGATCGGGTTGATGCCAGATTAAATTTTCTCCTTTAAATTCATAAAGATTCTGTGCATCATCCGGATAAAAGCGATCCAAACCAGGGATGGGAATAATGACATATTGACCATCGGCATTGACCAGCGAATGGTTGCCGGTGTTCAGCCCAAGTCTCTCACCGGTCTGGCCGGTGACCTGCAACTGGATCACCGAACCAACCTGGTCATAATTCTCAATGACGGTCACCGGGTGCTGGGGACAGGCGCTGCGAATGTCTGCTTTTTGCAGGAATCGCTCATTGAAATAGCAGCCGCTGAAGAGGAGCAAAAAACTTAGCATGATAAAAATTCTGGTCATTGTTCACCTCCTGCCCGACAAGCACCTGTTATATGACGAATCAATATTAAGCAACAATCCAGTAGATTAAAATAAATAAAACAGCCCTGTTTCTTAAAGAAAACAGGTTGATAAGCCGATTTAGCAGTGATCTTACCTTGGCACCCGGAGTATTAAATATGTTTATTTTTATTGGGGCTTTTGTCGTTCTTGGAGCTGTCATCGGCGGTTACCTGATGGCCCATGGCAATTTACACGTGCTTTTCCAGCCGGCAGAGCTGGTCATCATCTTCGGTGCAGCAATAGGTTCGTGGATTATTGCTTCCCCGCCCAAAATCATGAAAATGATTATTGGCAATATCAAACTGGTTTTTGCTGCGTCAGGGGCGAAGAAAGAAAATTATGTCGAAATTTTATTGGTGCTCAGTCAATTATTTATAAAAGCCCGCAAGGATGGATTGATTGGTCTGGAGAAGGAAGTAGAAAAGCCGAAGGAAAGCCAGATTTTTTCCAAATACCCCGGAATTCTGGCCGACCATCATATACTCGATTTTATCTGCGACACCTTCAAAATCATAATCACCTCAACCCCGGCGGCGCATGAGCTGGATAGTCTGCTCGAAATGGAGATGGAAGTAAATGCCCATGAGGAACTGACACCCTCAGCCAGTATTGCCAAACTCGCCGATTCGCTACCCGGACTTGGGATTGTGGCTGCTGTGCTGGGCATTGTGCTGACCATGGGAAAAATCAATGAACCGCCCGAAGTGCTTGGTCATCACATCGGTGCGGCGCTGGTTGGTACCTTTCTGGGCATTCTGGCCTGCTACGGTTTTGTCGGACCGATTGCCACCAATCTGGAATACAAAGTGCATGACCGTGAAGTCTCGTTCAGAATTGTTAAAGCTGCCCTGATTGCCTATCTGGGAGGCTCCAGCCCGCAGATGGCTATTGAGTATGGACGGCGGGCGATTCCCAGCGCCGACCGGCCTTCATTTGATGAACTGGATAAACTAGCCAAAGACGCTAAAACCAAAAGCTGATCCTGATATGGCAGACAAAGCACCTGTTATTAGAAAAGTTAAAAAAGTAATCCACCACGGTGGTCATGGCAGCAGTTGGAAGGTAGCCTATGCCGACTTTGTAACCGCATTGATGGCCTTTTTCCTGATGCTCTGGCTGATCAGTTCGCTGAAGCCGGACCAAAAAGAAAATATTTCCACCTATTTTCAAAATTTTAACCTGCTCGATAAATCGGCCTTGCTGGATTCCCTTGCTAAAAGTTTTCCAAAAATGGATTCAACACAGGTGGAGCAGGAAAAATTTATCGAGCAGCTTAAAAATGAGATAATGGATAAACTGGATCAGGTCAAAGATCAGATTATGATTGAGACCTTCCCCGGTGGTGTTAAAATTCAGGTTGTTGATGTTGAGGGCAACCCGATTTTTTCACTGGGCGGTGTTGAGCCAACCGAAAGTGCCAAAAAAATTTTGAAGGTTGTCGGTGAAAATATTTCCCAGCTCGATGCTAAAATCGCCATTGAAGGTCATACGGATGCGCTCTCTTTTTCCGGCCAGAAATTTACGAACTGGGAATTATCAACCGCCCGGGCTTCAGCCGCCCGGCAGATTCTAGAAAAGGATGGTCTGGCTTCAAAACAATTGAGAAGGGTTTCCGGGTTTGCCGATACGTCACCATTGTTTAAGGATGATCCCTTTGATCCGCGCAACCGCCGGCTCAGCATTCTGGTCTTTTTCCAGGACCCGGAAGAGTTGAAAAAAAGAATCGAATCGGATCCCGACTTAAAGAAACCGGATACCGAGCCGGTCTCTGAACCTGATCAGAATCACGGACAAGGCGAAGCAAGCGGATCGGATGAGCACAGCCCCGGCCATTAAACTTTTACCCCACTAAAGCAGGCTGCTATCTGCGGGGTTTATTTAATGAAATGGATATATGACTAAAATAATAAAGGCAGTACAGTCTGACTGTCCTGCCTTTATTTTAAGTTAAGAGATTTTTAACTATCTCAGTAAAACAATTTTCCTGGTTGTCCTGAAATGATCTGCCCGCAGGCAACAATAGTAAACCCCGCTGGCCAGACCAGTGGCGTTCCACTCAATCTCATACTGCCCGGCCGGCAGGCGGCCGGAAAAAAGCGTTGCCACCTGCTGCCCAAGGTTGTTGTAAATACTTAACTCCACTTCAGCCGCCATGCCTTCTGCAGTTCCTATCCGGTAACGGATGAGCGTAGCAGGATTAAACGGGTTGGGATAATTTTGGGCCAGACTGCAATTTTTCAAAACAGTCCCATGTGCATCTTCAAGCGAGACAATCTGATCAAGCTGCCGTTTATAAACCTGACCGCTGCCGCTGCCATCATTTACCCCGATATATATTTCCGTGGAAGTCAGTGCAAAACAGGTCACTTCCCCGCTGACACCGCTCATGTCGATGGGCGAAAAATTCAACAAATCCAGCGATATGTAGCCGTTTGTTCCAAAGGCCAACACCGCAATGCCATAGGGAACCAAAGTGGTCTGAACAAAGCTGACCGTATTAAATTTTTCATCGATAATAAATGCCGTCCATTGATCTCCAAAATCTGCAGAATAAAACAAACCGCCCTGCGTGGCCGCCAGTACATAACTGCCCAGCACGGATAGTTTTTTAACCTGAAAGGCGCTGCCCGAAAGTCCATTATTTTTCGGCGTCCAGGGTGAAAGCGATGAATCGGCAAAATAGACACCACCATCGGTCGCCAATACTGCAAAATTAATTTCATCGCTGTCGTAGCCGCTCAAATCATTAATGATCAAACCATTTTCCGATAATCCAGCGCTGGCATTATTCCACGGACCGGCCAGATCAGCAGAGGTAAACAGGCCTCCGGCAGCAGTTCCAACGGCCCATTCCGCATCTCCCTCAGTGCCAAACCAATAATAATTTGCATCCAAAACAGTCAACCCGGTTGAGGAATTATTACTATAATGAGTTTGATCATTTGTATAAAAAACGCCTCCTTCAGTCGCCGCCCAGATCACTTTGCTGCCTCCGCCGCCCCTTATATCATTGATATTTTTATTACCGATATTTCCACTGATGTCCATCCAATTGCTGCCCTGATCAGTCGTTTTGAAAATTCCGCCGCCGGCTGTGCCCAGCATCAGTGTATCTAAAAAGGCAAACATTGAGGTAGGCACAGCACCCGGCAGACCATTACTTACCGGTGTCCACTGCGCGGATAAAACCGCTGCCTGGATAAGAATAATCATCATGAGTTTCACATATTTCATTTTATGCCCTCCTTTACAGAACACTTATTGATCTATAAACCTTTGGCAGAAAGCAAGGCGGCGATTTCATCATAGCCCAGCTTTTTGGCATACATGCCCGGCAAGAATTTACCTCCGGCCAGAAAATTGCATCTTTCACCGTTGTAATTCTGTTTATTTATGGGCGCTTTTATTTCCAGTTTGTGATTTGACCAGAAACTGAAAGAATCCATCATCAGCTGAACCATCGCCGGATTGTTGTTTTCAATCGCAAAAAAAATAGCTGTCTTGTTCTTTACCATAAAGGTGCAGTCGATGCCCGGAACATGCATCTGACCTTCAATTCCTTCGGTAGGCTTGGCACCTTTTTCAATCAATACCCTGGCACAGTCCAGATGATTTTTCATGACGGCAATGAGCAGCGGGGTAAAACCTTTGGAATATCCAGCGCTGAATTCATCAATCTCCCAGGACTCAACAGAAAAATCAGCACCTTTGTCAAGTATCATCTGCATAACCTGAGCATCCCCCAGGTAGGCGGCAAAGGTGACCGGATATTTGGTGATCGATTTGAATTTATAGGGAATCTGCACATCCGCCCCGGCAGCGAGCAGACCTTTGGCCAGCTCTGGTTTTTTCAGATTGAGGGCGATCAATAATGGAGTGTAGCCATTTTTATCCAGGTTATTTAAATCCGGAGATTTTTGCAGAAGCAAATCCAGCATTTCCTCCGGGCTGCCGTTTTTTTCTGCCGGCAAATCGCTGTACCAGGCCGGCACTTTAAAACCGAAATTTTCCATAATGGGTGCACCTTGGGCAAACATTGCCTTTCTTGCTTCAGCTGTATTCGAAAATGTCGCCAGCAGATGCAGAGGCGTTGTACCTTCGCCCACATCCATTTTCGCACCATTATCAAGCAGAAGTTTTAAACAGGGTACACAGTTGGTTTGCTGCAATGTTACCTGTAAGGCAGAAATTTCGGATACTGGTAATTTCCCAATATTGGCTGACCAGGCCTTTATCATCGCCTGGTTGGCGTCTTTCCCTTTGGCTTTTTCTGTGGCCACCAGTGTGCGAAATGTATTGTTTGGGTCAATAATACCTTTCTTATTCGGATCGGCACCGGCCTGAATCAGCAAACCTGCCACCTCAACCGAATAGTTATTGCAGGCCTGGATTATGGCGGGGTAATTGCCGCCGTTGGGATCGCAGCCTTTTTCGATCAGATAGCTGCTTATCTCCGCGCTGAAGAAAGCACAGGCCAGAGCATTCTGTCCATTTTCATTAAGAGCATTTACCTCAGCACCATTTTCCACGGAAGATTTTACCGCCGCAAAATCGTTTTGCAGACAAGCTGTAAAGAGTTCTTCCTGCACGCCGGCAGCGGCTGTGTTGACCAGTAAATTAAGTGCAAGGATGTAACTGAAGAATTGAAATTTCATTGGTTCGGCTCCTTTTTCGGTTTGTTATGATACTTGTAATAAACCCGATGGCCAGGTTCGATTCATTTGGCAATCCATAAAGAAAATAGGAGTAGCAAAACAGAGGATCAACGCTCCAATTGCGTCATTTTTTGGGGTCAGTGAAATCAGGTTCCGGATGGGAACCGGGGATGAAATCAGTATGGCATTTTGCCGCAGACTAAACCAGTCTCTGACGGATGGCCAGTGCGACCACCTCAGACCGGGAACGGACCTGGAGTTTTCTGTAGATATTGCGGATATGGTTGCGGACGGTTTCGGGGCTGATAAAAAGTTCTTCGGCAGCTGTTTTATAATTCAAACCTTGCACCAGCAAACCCAGAATTTCAACTTCTCGGGGGGTCAGCGGCTCGTGTTCCTTTAAGGCTTCCGGTGTAATTTTAAAAGTCTGAAGCACCCGCCGGGCAATCAGCGGGGTGATGGATGCACCGCCCCGGTATGTATCGGAAATTGCTTCCAGAATACGGGTTGTTGATACCTTCTTTAAAAGGTAGCCATCGGCACCGGCGGCCAGTGCTTCAAAAATTTTATCGTCATCAAGGTAATTGGTCAGCATAATAATATGAATTTCCGGTGCATGGTGCTTAATCTCTTTCAAACCATCGATGCCCGATCTGCCAGGCAAACCAATATCCATCAGGATCACATCCGCCATTAAAATATCATCGGTTACCATTTCGATGGCCTGATAGGCGCCAATCATCTCAAAACCATCGGCATTGGCAATGATTTCGCTGATGACCTCGCGGTAAGCGTCATGATCCTCAACTATGGCTACTTTTATCATGCTGACCTGATCCGCATTTATTCAAACCCGATTGAGATGTCCCGCTGCGTTTTGGCTTCTATCGGGGCAATTCTGCACATTTAAACTGAGGCCAAAGATTCTAATTGTAACCCTGACTATCAATGACCCATTTGAGTTATTTCTTTCTGCAGGGACAGATGCATGCCCTTTCCCTTTTCGGAATGCAAATCGAGTTGAGCCTGGATTTGCCTGGCCCGGTTGTTCATATTGAGCAGACCATGACCAGACCTTTGGTTGTATGCTGTCTCTTCCAGATCAAAACCCACCCCATTATCCTTTATTTCCAGTAAAAAGTCGCTCCCGGTAATACCGATCCGCAATACAACCTGACTGGCCCGGGCATGTTTGATGATGTTATGCATGGCTTCTTTGACAATCAGGTAAATGCTTTTACGGGTCAGTTCATCAATCGGGAAATCCACTATACTTTCAAGCAGCTCGGTTTTACAAAGCAGATTGTTATTTGAGCAATATTCACCGGCAAAATCACAGATGCGTAATATTAACTGCTGAATGGTATCGTGATGCGGAGAAAGCGACCAGACGACTTCTTCCATGGTTTCCTGGGCTTCATGAGACAGTTCGCCAAGACGGTTTAATAAGGCATCCGCTTTCTCCGGTTCACGTTTTAGCCGCGTTTTCAATGAATCCGTTAACAAACTGATGCTGCTCAGGGTGGAAGCTACATCATCATGCAGCTCAGCGGCAATGCTTTCCCGTGTTTTCTGCCGTGCCTCCTGCAGGGCTTTCTCCTGCTCCAGTCGTCTGATTTTTTTCAGGTTACCATAGCTGGAGATCAGAAATCCACTGAGTATCAGAACAATGATGCCCAGCGCCAAGGCCGGAATCAGGAACCAGGCCCGCTGCCAGTAGGGCGGCTTAATCATAAATGGAAACAGGGCTGTCCGGCGTGATTCAATGCCGGCGGTATTAATAGCCCGGACCTGAAAGGTATAGGAACCGCTGGCCAGATTATGATAGTTCACTTCATCCAGGATGGTTGTCCTTGACCATACGGGATCGAAACCTTCGAGCCGGTAAGTATACTGAATGGGCATCTCGCCGAGAAAGCTGATCCCGGCAAAATTAAACCGGATATTATTCTGCATGGGACTCAGTTCGATACCGCTGAAAGGCGGCTTTTGGGCTGAGGGAAAGTATTTATAAATACAACTGGTATCGCTTTGAACTTTGGTGAACAGAATATTCGGGAATCGGTTTTCCAGCCATTGACGACGTGTTTCAACTTTGTGTATATCGACCCGGATAACCCCGCTGTTGGTGGCCAGCCAGATTAATCCATTTTTTCCAGAATAATACACCCTACGGATATGCACTTCACCAGACGGTAATAAGGCCGAACCGGTATAAACCCTGATCTTTCCGCCTTCCAGGAAGTGCAACGCCTTATCGGAAACCAGAATCAGGCGGTTTCCCTGCCGGAAAATACCAAGAATATAATTTCCGAGCAGACCGTCTTTACTATCATAAATCGTGACCTGTTTTTTTTGAAGCCTGGCCAGACCCCGGTCGGTTCCGAACCAGATGACCCCGCCCGGTTCCTCGAGCAGACTGTAAACAGCCTCAGATGGCAGACCGTCTTTCCGGTTGAAATTGATAAGTGAATCGCCATGCAGCCGGGCCGCCCCGAATTCCCGTGACAAGAACCATAGACCCTTCAGCCCCGGGACAATCTCCTCGATGACATTGGCTGGAAGACCATCGGTTTTGGTCAGCCTGGTTTCAACACCGTCCCGGAAACAAAACACACCGTCACCAAAAGTGCTGACCCAGACGGCCTCATCCGGAGAAACATAAATAGATGACACACCAGCGGGCACATACCGCACCTGACGCTGGTGATCAGCGATTTTGAAATGATCATCCATTGGACCGTATAATTCATGAAAGGTACCGGCATAATATTGTCCGTTATGATCCTGCTGGAGAGAAATAATTTCACGGGTATAACTTTGCAGGCGGACATTTTCAATTTTGTGATCAGGCGTGATTCTGCTTAATCCCTGCATGGTTCCAACCAGAAGCGAGCCTGCTTTGTCTTCGTAAATCGTATTGACAAATTCCGAAATCAGTCCGTCTGCTGTATTATAGTAAGTCAGATGATCGCCCTTGTACTTGTAAAGACCACCGCCCATCGTACCGAGCCAGATATTACCTTCAAAATCTTCCAGCAAGGCCTCAATATAATCCGGGTCCAGACCGGACTCCCGGGTTATCATTTTAGTTTTGCCGCTGGTGCTGATTTGCAGTCCATGATCTTTGGCCAGCCAGATCCCGCCTTCATGATCGTGAAGCAAGGCAAAACAGGCCTGATCCATTACTGTGGTTTCCAGAATATCACCGCTCCCGTTCAGCCGTAATTTCAGACCCTGATTCCTTCCCGGATACAACAGGATGTTTCCATTGCTCATTACCGGAGAAGCCCAGCTGCGCATGGATATTGCCTGGCCTTCGGCAGCATTCAGCTTCACCGGCTCCGGATTAAGCGATCGGGATTCGTCCGGCCGGAGTACAAATAAACGGTCATCGAGGTTAAAAAATATCTTACCGGAATCGTGCGAAAAGAGATTCCCGGATAAATGCTCGCGGTTTTCAAAGTTAGCCAGAACGCTGTCCCGGTAAATGGTCAGTCCATTTTCAGTCATAAAATACATGCGGCCGAAGCGATCCTGGGTAATATGCATAACCGTATTGCTGAGCAGACCATCCGCCTGATTAAGGATGCGCATGCCCTGACTTGTGTATTGAACCACACCGCCTTCATAGGTACCGAACCATAAATTGCCGCTGCTGTCCTGGAAAATAGTGTAAACATGGTTTGCGCTTAAGCCATCGGCCCGTGTAAAATTAGTGAATGTCCGGCCATCAAAGCGGCTGACCCCGCGATCGGTGGCAATCCAGATAAATCCGTCGCGATCCTGATACAGATCAAAGATATAGTTACTGACCAGTCCTGAGGCCTGAGTATATTTGGTGAAAGCAAGGTGACCGGCCATCAGATTTTGTGATATTAAAAGAAGAAAAAGCAGGATGAACGGGATAATTCTTTGCCAGAGCGTTAAAAGCATGGTAAAGGATAAGAATAAAAATTATAGTTATCCAGT
>DYOS01000002.1:30419-47382 GCA_020720405.1 Caldithrix sp.
ATCCCACAGAAACATTTCCAGAATCAGAAAATACAGGTGCAGCAAGGCGACCAGAGAAATCAGGATATTCGCGGATATCGTCATCAGAATTCTTCCTTATACAGACGCATGAATCAGTTACTTTTGCAAGAACAGAAAAGACCGGGAGTATATTTCAAATCCCCAGCTTTTCAATATTAAAAACTCTATTTCCGTTTCGGGCGGTAAACATGGGTGCTTTGGCCATAAAAAATCTCGGCACTTTCCATCACCGTTTCCGACAAAGTCGGGTGCGGATGGATGCTCAGTCTGACATCGCTGGCTAAGGCTGCCATTTCAATAGCCAATACACCTTCGGCGATCAGCTCACCTGCACCGGAACCAACCACAGCCATACCCAACACCCGTTCTGTTTCAGGATCAACCAGCAGTTTGGTCAGGCCGTCAGTGCGATCCATGGTAATCGCCCGGCCCGAGGCCGCCCACGGGAAGCGCAGCACTTCTACGGCGATACCTTTTTCTTTGGCTTCAGATTCGGTCAAACCGGCCCAGGCAATTTCGGGATCGGTAAAAACCACAGCCGGAATGGCTTTGGGTTCGAAAGCAACTTTATGTCCGGCAATCACTTCCACAGCGACGCGTCCTTCGTGCGAAGCCTTGTGCGCCAGCATGGGTTCACCGGCCAGATCGCCAATGGCAAAGATGCCTGGTTCGTTGGTCCGGCGTTGGGCATCAACAACTACAAATTTTTTGGCATCGAGCTGCACTTTGGTGTTTTCCAGCCCTAAATTTTCGGTATTCGGGGTGCGGCCTACCGAGAACAGCACTTTATCATACTTGCGCTCAATCGTTTCACCAGCTTTGTTTTGCATGGTTACCGCAATGCCGTCGTGTACTTCAGCCAGCTTCAAAACCTTAGTTTCGAGCAGGATTTCATGAAAGCGCTTGGTCAGATTGCCCTGCAGGATGCGCACCAGATCCCGGTCGGCACCGGGCAGCAGACCGGGCATCATTTCTACCACGGAAACCTGCGAACCAAGGGCCTGATAAACCGTACCCATTTCCAGCCCAATATAACCGCCGCCGACAACCAGCAACGATTCAGGAATACGCTCCAGGTCCAAAGCGCCGGTCGAGTTCATGACCCGCGGACTTTCGATCATTAATGAAGGAATCCGGGTGGGCCGTGAACCGGCAGCCAGCACGGCATAATCGAAGGCTAATTGCTGCTTTCCGCCGGCATTCAACGTAATTTCGACAGAATGGGCGTCGGTAAACATAGCCCGCCCTTTGATGTGGTGGATTTTGCGTTGTTTGAGCAACTGGCCCGTACCGCCGGTTAATTGCTGAACGACTTTGTTTTTATAGGCGCGCAGCTCGTCGATGTTGATCTGCGGCGGCTGAAAGGTGACGCCCCAGTGATGTGCTTCTTTGGATTCATTGATCAGTTTGGCGATATGCAGCAAAGCTTTGGATGGAATACAGCCGCGGTAGAGACACACCCCGCCGGGATTATCTTCGGGATCGATCAGGGTTGTTTCCAGACCCAGATCGGCGGCCAGAAATGCTGCCGCATAGCCGCCGGGTCCGCCGCCAATAACAATCAGATGTGATTTTTCAATACTCATGGCTTACCCTTCCAGCAGAATTTTGAATGGTTCTTGCAGCGCTTCGGCAATCCAGCGCAGGAAACGGGCCGCCTCGGCGCCATCGATGATGCGGTGATCGTAGGACAGGCTGAAGGGCAGGATAAAACGCGGCACGAATGCACCATCCTGATAAACCGGTTCCCAGGAAGAACGCGACACACCCATGATAGCCACCTCGGGACTGTTGACCACCGGTGTAAATCCAATGCCGCCTATTCCACCCAGGTTTGAAATAGTAAAATTCCCACCCTGCATATCTTCGATGCTCAGTTTACGGTGACGGGCTTTTTCGGCAATTAGTGCCAGCTCGACCGAAAGCTCAGTAATATTTTTCTGGTCAACATTGCGTACCACGGGAACCAACAGGCCGCGATCCGTATCCACAGCGACACCGATATGGACATAATCCTTGAAGATAATTTCCATCCGTTCCATATCGATGGAGGTGTTGAATTTTGGGAATTTTTTTAAAGCGATGGCTGAGATTTTCATCAGAATGGCGGTCATGGTCAGTTTGCCGCCGGCTTTTTCTACCATCGGGCCATAGCTTTTCCGCAGGTTTTCCAGCTCGGTAATATCCGCCTTGTCAAACTGGGTTACATGCGGAATCACAGACCAGGCATAGGATAAATGGCGGGCCGTGGTTTCGCGGACTTTGTTCATCGTTTCGCGGCGCACCAAACCGAATCTGGAAAAATCGGGCAGCGGTTCAAGAGCCACACCGGGCAGACCCAGTTTGCCTTCTTTGCGCTGCCGGTTCAGGGTTTTTGACCAGGCCTTAACATCATCCAGGGAGATACGTCCGGCCGGACCACTGCCCTTCACCTCATTGATATCGAGGCCTATTTCGCGGGCAAAGCGGCGAACCGAGGGCGCTGCCGGGGCAAGGTCTTTGGAAGGTGTGTACGGAATTCCCTGTTTGGGTAAATCCTGCCCGGCCGGGATGTCAACCTCCACCGGTGAGGCATTGTAGATTGGCGGATCTTCACTGCGCACCAGGTTTAAAGGACTGGCGCTGGTTTTCAACTGCAGAACAGCCTGGCCGACTTTGACCTGCTGACCAGTTTTAACTGTTATTTTTTCGATGACCCCGGCCAGCGGACAGGGCACTTCGATCACCGCTTTATCGGTTTCCAGTTCGATGACGGCCTGTTCAACTTCGATCTGCTGACCGGTTCTGACCAGCACAGCCGAAACCGTTCCCCCGCTGATGTTCTCACCCAAATCCGGAATCAGCACATCGACCGTTTTAGTTTTACCAGTCGGTATGGCCGGTTGTGAGGCTACCGCTGCAGGAACCATTTCAACCACCGGTTCAGATTTTACCGGCCCGACCGGTTTTTCATCCGCAGCAGCGGCCGCTTCTTTCAAAGTGACAATCACCTGTCCGACTTTGACATCCTGTCCTTCTTTGATCAGTACTTTTTCAATCACACCGGCCTGCGGTGCGGGAACTTCGATTACTGCCTTATCGGTCTCCAGTTCAAAAAGCGCCTCATCGGCGGCAATTTGTTGTCCGGCTGTAACCTGCACGGCGGTTACCCGACCACCGCTGATATTTTCACCCAGTTCGGGAAGTTTTATTTCAATGGCCATTTTACCCTCTGTTTTTTTCACTTAACTGATCAGCGGATTGGCTTTATCCGGATCGATATTCAGGTCTTTGATCGCTTTTTTAACATCGCCCAGGCTGACTTTAGCCTCACGCATCAGCATGTGCAGGGCAGCCAGCACGATATAACGCGGATCGACTTCGAAGAAATCACGCAGGTGACGACGTCCATCGGAACGGCCGAAACCATCGGTACCCAGCGTATAAAACGCTCCCGGTATCCATCTGGCAACCGATTCCGGAACAGCACGGACATAATCGGAGGCAGCGATAAACGGCCCTTCGGCCTCTTCGAGAATTTGCGTAAGGTAAGGTTTTTTCAGTGACTTGCCCGGCTTCAAAAGATTTTCCCGCTCGGTATTCAAGGCATCGAGATGCAGTTCCTTGTAGCTGGTCACACTCCAGATATCGGCAGCAATACCGTATTTTTCTTCCAGCATGGCCGCCGCTTCGATCACTTTATTCATGATTGCCCCGCTGCCCAGCAACTGCACCTTCGATCCGCCATTTTTCAAAGCGGAAGTACGGAATTTGTAAAGCCCTTTAACGATGCCTTCTTTTATTTCTTTACCCTTAGGCAGGGCCGGCTGGGCGTAGTTTTCATTCATCACCGTGATGTAATAGAAAATCTTCTCCTGTCTGGTGTACATGCGCTCAATGCCGTCGCGGATGATTACCGCCAGTTCGTAGGCAAAGGCCGGATCGTAGGCTTTCATATTGGGAATCGGGTAAGCTAAGAGATGGCTGTTACCATCCTGGTGCTGCAAACCTTCACCGGCCAGGGTAGTGCGTCCGGATGTGCCTCCGATCAGGAAACCGCGGGCCTGCATATCGCCGGCCGCCCAGGCCAGATCGCCGATGCGCTGCAGACCGAACATCGAGTAGTAAATAAAGAATGGAATCATGCTGATTCCATTGGATGAATAACTGGTCGCAGCGGCGATAAAAGTGGACATCGAACCAGCTTCGGTAATACCCTCTTCGAAAATCTGACCGTTCTTTGCTTCTTTATAATAGAGCAGGCTGTCTTTATCAACCGGCTCGTAGAGCTGGCCGACGTGTGAATAAATACCAATCTGGCGGAACAGCGCTTCCATGCCGAAGGTGCGCGCCTCATCGGGTACGATGGGCACAATGCGCTGACCAATCTTTTCATCGCGCAGCAGTTTGGTCAGGATGCGCACAAAAACCATGGTTGTCGAGACTTCACGGTCTTCGGTGCCCTCATAAAATTCTTCAAACAGGGTTTCTTCCGGTACGGGCAGCTCTTCGGCCTGAATACGACGGGTTGGCACGTATCCGCCCAACTGCCGGCGGCGCTCCTGCAGGTACTGAATTTCGGGACTGTCTGCTCCCGGTTTAAAAAAGGGCAGGCTGTCAATTTCCTCATCCGAAACCGGAATACCAAAGCTGGCCCGGAAATGACGCAATTCCTGTTCATTGAGTTTTTTCTGCTGGTGGGTGATGTTTTTACCCTCCCCGGCTTCACCCTGTCCATAACCTTTGACCGTGCGGGCAATTACCACGGTTGGCGCACCCTTATGCTCAACCGCAGCCTTGAAAGCGGCAAAAACCTTAACCGGGTCGTGTCCGCCCAAGCGCAGTTTGGCCAGTTGCTCATCGGAAAGATGTTCGACCAGTTTAAGCAGCTGCGGGTATTTGCCCCAGAAATGCTTGCGCAGATAAGCCCCGCCTTTGACTACATAATTCTGATACTCGCCATCCACCACCTCGGCCATTCGCCTCATCAAAAGACCATCGGTGTCACGGGCAAAAATCGCATCCCAGTCACTGCCCCAGATTACTTTGATCACATTCCAGCCAGCGCCGCGGAAGACGGTTTCCAGTTCCTGGATTACTTTTCCGTTACCGCGCACCGGTCCATCGAGACGCTGCAGGTTGGCATTGATAACAAAAATCAGGTTATCGAGTTTTTCACGGGCGGCCAGCGAAATAGCACCCAGCGCTTCGGGCTCATCGGTTTCACCGTCGCCGAGGAAAGCCCATACTTTTTCACCAGCGGATTTTTTCAAGCCGCGGTCTTCGAGATAGCGGTTAAACCTGGCCTGATAAATGGCCATCAATGGACCAAGTCCCATGGAAACGGTGGCAAACTGCCAGAAATTGGGCATCAGCCAGGGATGCGGGTAGGAGGGCAGGCCGCGGCCGTCTTTATGGACCTCATGACGGAAATTTTTTAAATCGTCCATGGTCAGCCGGCCTTCCAGAAAAGCCCGGGCATAAATTCCCGGCGAGGCATGGCCCTGAAAATAGATCATATCCCCGCTGCTGTTATCCTGCGCAGCACGGAAGAAATGATTGAATCCGATTTCATACAAAGTTGCGGCTGAAGAATAGGTTGAGATATGTCCGCCAATACCATTTTCGGCCCGGTTGGCCCGAACGACCATAGCCATGGCGTTCCAGCGAATAATGCTTTTAATGCGCCGTTCAATTTCCCGGCTGCCCGGAAACGTGGGTTGTTCGGAAACCGGGATCGTGTTGATATATGGTGTGCTTGCTGAGAAAGGTAGTTTGATGCCTGCTGCATAAACCCTTTTTTGTAATTCATGGAGTATTTCACGAACACGTTCCTGGCCGCTGTTTTCGATGACATAATCAATCGATTCCAGCCACTCCCGTATCTCAATCTCGCTGTGTGAAAGCTCTTCCCTGTTGGTCATTTTATTCCCCTGATTGGTTATTATAAAGAAAGTTAGAGGACATATTTTTTACTCAAATTATTCCTGCATTTCAGGTTTATCCGCCCGCTGCAGCGGAAATTAATTATCAGGCGCTGAAGATCAGAAATACACCGCCAATCGTTATCAGCGAACCGGTTATGGTGCGCAAAGTAATTTTCTCTTTCAGAAAGAGAATACTGAATGGGATGATCATTACCGGCGTAGTTGCCATTAAGGCGGCACTGATACCGGTTTGGCTGTATTTAATAGAAATCATGGACATCCAGATGCCGAGAAACGGACCAAAAACAGACCCGGTGATAATCAGCGGCAAGGCTTTTCCGTCCCGGATAACCTGGCCTACCCGCTGCATTCTTCCACTGAACAAGGCATATAACAACATACCGCTGAGGCCGGTAATCAGCCGGATGGAGGTTGCGGTCAGCGCATCCAATTCGGCTGAAACAAAACCATATTTGGCAATTATTAATCCACCGGCCTGACCGACAGCGCCAAGAAAAGCCAGAAAAATACCCCGCCGGTAATGGCGCGGCTCAAAGGCAGCCTGTTCACCCTTGCCCAGCAAAACATAATAGATGCCGCCGACCGTTAAAAGGATACCGATAAATCCTGCGGAGGTCGGAACTTCACCAAGAATAAAAAAGGCGCCGATCGCGGTCAGCACCGGAACGATGGCCATAACCAGCATACTCAGCCGGGCGCCGATCAATTCCAGACTTTTAAACAGGGCACCGTCACCAAAAACCAGGCCGACAAAACCACTGGCACTTAGAAAAAGAATTGAATTCAGATCCGCTTTGAAGTGGCCATGAGTGATAAAACCAGCGCTCAGTAGAAAGGTTGTACCAAAGAGCAGGCGGATAATATTAACCTGAAATGAACCGACCCGACGTGAAGCGGACGCAAAAATAAGAGCTGTCCATGACCATAATAAAGCTGTGGCCAGACCCGCCATTTGACCAATCATTGTCTTATCCTGAATTGTGAGCGGCAATAATAAACGATTTTGCCATTTCATCCAAACGGCAGGTTTTCGGCCAGGTTCAAAGCCGGGCCGGACCAAATAAAGCTGGATAGGGTTGGATGAAACCAGATTCCGTATCCCGGCGCCTGATTGGCATAAAACCCATTTTTCCAGGTGAAGACTTTTAATGAAAATGGCCTTGCTGTACCCACAAAGAGAAATGAATCAGCTTTTTTTAAATCGATTACTATCCGGTTCACACCTTGCCAGTTGTAAAATGTATATTGACTGAGGTGTCGCGTGGGTTTACATTCTCAAGTGTAAACTTAGGAGAACTACAATGTATGCTACGGCCAAAGATTTACGATTTCATTCAAAAGAATTGCTGGAATCGGTTCAGCGGGGTGAAGAGGTGATCATTACTTACCGCGGCAAACCTCAGGCCCGTTTAGTCCCTTATTCAAAACAAAAGTCAGAAACTGATAATCCGACAACAGGGTTGTTCGGGATATGGAAAGACCATGCCTCTTCAGAAAATGTGGATGAGTATGTACGGGAGTTGCGGAAGAGCAGGAATTTATGATTATTGATACCGATGTAATAATCTGGTATATGCGGGGTAATCAAAAAGCATATGAGGCACTCGAAAATCTGAATGGGTTTTATATCTCTGTTATTAGTTATATGGAATTAGTACAAGGTATGAGAAACAACCGGGAACTCATCGAACTGCGCCGGGCGATGCGTAATTGGAATTGTACAATCCTGCATATCACTAATGAGATTTCGGCGAAAGCCATGTTTTATGTTGAGAAACATTACCTGAGCCATGCCCTGCAAATGGCCGATGCACTGATCGCAACTACTGCTCTGGTTAACGCTATGCCGGTCATGACCGGAAATGACAAACATTTCATGGTGATCAAAGAACTCAGGATGAGTATTTTTTCCCCAACCTGATTTTTCCAAAAAATCGATTATCAGAATTAAATATCAGACTGTTTCCAGACGGCGGGAACGGATCACGTACAAATCTGATTTTTCCTCAACCACTTCATTTTTAAAACCATATTGAAGAATGTGCCCGGCCAGGGTTGTCGCCGGCCAGATACGGTCATTGCACACTGCCCTGCCAGCCTCGGCATGCAGTGCATTCAAACCATGGTGATCCATCAAATGCATAACCAGCATCAAACCACCCGGACGCAATACCCGGCTAATTTCAGCCAGAACCTGGTCTTTATGTTCAAAATGAGGAAATACCTGAAAACAAACTACGGCGTTCAAAGAAGCATCCCGCAAGGGCAGAAAATGACCATCCGCCTGGAGCAGATTAAACTGACCGGCTATGGTCTGACCTACTCTGCTTTGCTGCAGCATGGACAAAGATATATCAGCGGAAATATTAAACTGGCTGCCACTACTCAGGCGGTCATGGATAACCGGCATCAACACACCGCTGCCGGCACCGAGATCAAGCACCGGTGCGTCCATTTGCGGAGCGTACTTCCGGAATAAGCGGCTGATGCGCTGCATCTTTACCTGGTCATGGGAGTAATCCCAGTCCGGGGATAGCCTGTCAAAAAACAACTGCTTTTCAGGATTGATTTCCATTTAACTTACCATAATTTTTTTATTATCACCGAAGAAAAATGAACCGCTGAGAACCCAAAGAAAAACAGAAGTCGGAATATGGAACTGGGAATTGGAGAACTCCTGAGTCGTCATCCCGCCGGAGCGGGACAAGTTTTCGAACGATCACGCCCGGGCGGGAGAGGAGAAATCTTAAAGTATTTGTTCAACACAGATTCCTCCGGCTTCGCCGCTCTGAATGACGACCTTAGTTTTTTCTCTGTTATCTTTGATTACTCCGCGTTTAAAAATTAACCACTGAGTCAGGATTTTTAGCAGATGCTGAAAGAGAATGTGAAAGAGATGCCGAAACGAGTTCGGCATGATATTTAAAATTGGTTCACAGCTTTCTGCCCGCAGTTTTCTTAGTATTTTATCCTGCTAATCCGGTCATCCTGACCATTTTTCTTCATTGCCAGACGAGCCGGCGTTGCAGCTAATGTCTATACCAACCCCCCGTTTTTTCTTATTTCTTATTTCTTTTCTGCAGCCGCAGCACGGACACCGGCACAACGGCGAAAAGTAAAACAATCCCCGGAATGCCACTAATCAGTAAGGCAATTTTAAATAGCGGAAAATCCCAGCCGAAGAGCGGAGCCAGCAGGGTGACAAAAGCAAATAATACCAGGCGGTCGGCCAGAACCGCCAGAATCAGGATCAACCACACATTCATCTGTAGCCGGTACACACCAATGCTTAATATCAGACTGATCACCGCCAGTTCGGTCATCAGAACCGGTAAAACCGGCGGCATAATGGGCGGCATCCCGCTGAGTAAAAAGGAGGTTAGTGGGGTGATCAACCCTAAGGTCAATGCATATTTTAAAGGCAGAATGGCCGCGCCGACCGCGACCGGCAAAAACATGGGCAGAAACATTGGGCCCAATCCGATCAGGTGAAAAAACTGCGGGAAAATAACTCCCGCAGCAATAAACAGGGCCGTGACCGGAATGGCCCGGAAATCTTCGGGTTTGAGCAGATTACCAGCCAACACGAACGCCCAGCCGAACCTGAAATCCGGGTGCTGTGTAACCCGGCAGAACCAGATATTCACGGTTTAGAATATTTAAAGCTTTGGCATAAATCTGATAATTCCCGGCTTTGTATTCAACATTGGCGTTGAGCAGGTTATAATCGGGCAATGGACTGGTTTCCTTATTCCCGGCATAAAGCCCTTCAATATATTTTCCGTAAAGAGCTGTATTAAATTTTGAAAAATGAGCAAACCAGGCATATTTAATCTGATGTTTTGGATTATAGGCGGTCACCTGACCGGGATCGAGATAGCCGTAGCTAAGCTGCAGCATCTGCCGGCTGGTCAGCGCATAACGGGCCTGGAATTCAACGCCCTGACTCGTGTTTTTGCCGGTATTGATAAATTTTACCAGCGGCGGCGGCGGTGTATTGGGCAAAGCCTGAATCAACTGATCGGCTTCGTTGCGAAACAGGCTGAGTTTGATAAAATGACCGGCAGCCCAGAAATATTGTGTACCGGCTTCACTGCCATAAACCAACTCGCTCTCCAGATCGGGATTAGCTGACGGAAACAGATAAAGCTCGGTAACGGTCGGATTCCGGAAACCGGTCTGGTAATTGGTAAACAAACGCCATTGCGGAAGCAGATGATAAGTGAGACCGGCCATCGGAGCCAGGTTGGCACCGGCCACCGAATGGGTCTGGTAACGGACACCGGCCTTAATCTGCATCTTTTCCAAAGGCTGATAAAATCCGATAGCATACAGACCGACGCTATTGATTTCATGTAAATCACGATTGACAAACGCTGAAAACGGATTGCTTGCTTTGCCGCCGAAATACAAAGCATCGCTGCCAAAAGCCAGGCTGTAATTTTTATTTTCGGGACGCCAGTCCTCATATAGCGAAAAGCCGTGGGTGAAATCGTGCGATTCAAAACCGTCATAAAAACGATGATGCCCCAGATTGCTGTAGGCCTGAAAACTGCCATTCCAGTTTTTCAGATCGTGGCTTAAAATCACTTCCCCATTCCCCCGGCGAATATCGCCGTACAGGCCAAGCCCTGCCGGATCATTATCGCCGCGGGCCGGGTCATCGAAGGTATAGGGCACATAGCGGCCCAGCAGCTGCAGGTTCCAGCCGGGATTAATCTGGTACTGCCAGCCGGACTGAATATGGGTGGAGGTAAATTCGGTTTTATCGATATGGCCGTCCGAATGCTTGTGGCCCACGGTCAGATGCAAACCATTCTTCCCTTTTTGCAGAGCCAGACTAACACCGGCTTTATAAGAATTATAGGTGCCGCCCTCAGCACTGGCACTGATCAGATGCTCATATCGGGAACCGGTGACCAGGTTAACCACACCGCCCATAGCATGATCACCAAAAACGGTTGAGGCCGGTCCGGCCAGAATTTCGATCTGCTGCACATCATCCATGCCGTAAACATCGGGCAGCGGATGGCCAAAAATGCCCATAAAATCGGGGTGACCATTGAGCAGAAACAACACACCGGTATTTGGCTTGCCGCCCATACCGCGCAGGTTTAGCAAACCTCCGCCATCGGTACCGACACCATAACCAAACACTTTTTTATCCTGCACAAAGGCCGTGGGAAAGGTCATGTCAACCACTTCCAGAGCAGAATGACTGGCAATTTGCAAGGTGCGCTCAGCGCTGATCGATTCATAATTATAGGCCATATTTTTGACATTTATTTTGTAGCGTCCGGCTACCACCACGATGGAATCTCCCCATTCGTAAACCGGGGTTTCGGTTTGTTCCTGGGCAAAAGCCAGTGTTGCCACCAGGCTTATCAAAATAAAGAATTGAAAAAATCTCAAGATCATCTCTCCGTGTTACAGTTTTGAATATTGTGTCACATGCCCTAAAAAAAATTATCCGGCCTTGTGCTGTTGCAGCCAGTCCCGCTGCAGACGCAACGGTAATTCGAGATCGTTGGCTTCGAGTAGTTCGCGGTTATTCAGAATTTCCACGGCACTACCGTCGGCGATAATTTTTCCGCTATTGAGCAGGATGACCCGGTCACAGACATCGAGCAGCATATCGAGATCGTGTGCGGTGATAAACAATGTGGCCGCCGATCGTTGCAGCCATTCGATGACCAGCCGGCGATGTTTTGCATCGAGATTGCTGGTCGGCTCATCAAGGGCGATAATCTGCGGCTGCATCACCTGCACCGTGGCGATGGAAATCAGTTTGCGCTCGCCAAAACTCATCTGGTGCTGCTCTTTGTCCAACAGATGGGCGATATCCATTCCGGCAGCCAAAGCCTGCACTTTTTCATCCGCCTGCGGCCTGCTAAAACCATTATTGAGCAGACCAAAGACCAGATCGTCATAAACCCGGTTGCAAAATAACTGATCATCCGGATTTTGAAAAACAAGCCCGACCCGGCGGCGAATTGCTGCCATAGTTTTCTCACCGAGTTCCTGCCCGCCAATGCGGATTTGTCCGCTGCCGCGCTGAATGCCGTTGAGCAAAGTCAGCAGTGTCGATTTACCGGCGCCGTTGGGACCGATCAGCCCGACCTTTTCTCCGGCAGCAATGTGCAGACTGATATTATCCAGCACTGGTACGGCGCTATGGTATTCAAAGCTGACCTTTCCCAGTTCGATCATATCATTACCTCCAGCAACATCCCGGAAATCAGCAGGCTGACAACAATGGCATGCAGCCACTCGGCCAAAACCGGTCGGTTCGTTTTCTGCACCGGCCATTGTCCGCTGAAGCCGCGGCTGAACAAAGCCTGCATATTGCGTTCGCTGCGCAAAATCAGACGCATAAAATAGACCAGGCTGAATCCCCGCATAAAGCGGATTCTGGTCCGCCAACCCGGATGATAGACCCGGGATTCATAACCCTGACGAAGGCGCCGGAATTCCAGCCGCAGGCGGAAAAACAAGGTGTTTAGAAAAATAATGATGCTTTGCAGCCAGAGCGGGATATGCCACTGATGCAACAGGGTAAAAAGCTGGCCGCCGCTCATGCTCAGACGCAGCACCGTAAACAAGTAAATGATCAGGATGGATTTTAACAGGATAAACAAACCGCCGGCCGGCAGCGGGTGAAGCTGCGGTTCATAAAAATGGTACAGGGTTTTGGCGATAACCGGAAGACCGACCAAAAGCATCATCCACAAAGCGGGCAGCAGCCGGACTACCAGTTTATAGGGAGGAATACCAACCAGCCAGGGCTGCACTAAAATATAAACTACAAAGAGGAGTTCGAGCCATCGGGCATGGGCTGGCAGAATAAGAAGAGCCGCGGCCAGCAGCAGGTACAATGCACTGCGCAAACCAGGATCTGTTGGGGTTTTTAGAATGGCGGACATTACTCACCCTTTGCCGTCAGGTACAATTTGCCGTTTTGTACGCCCTTTTCGGCAATCAGACTGTCGGCAATCTGCTGTATTTCGCTGGCTTTTCCTTTCAGCAAAATAACTTCGAGACAGTTGTGATGGTCGAGATGGACATGGGTCGAACTGATGATCATTTCGTGATGATCGTGCTGAACAGTGGTCAATTTGTCGGATAATTCATGTTTGTGGTGGTCATAAAGCAGATGCAGCACACCGAGGGTTTCGGCATCGGAGGCGATTTCATCTTCGATCAGGGTTTTGCGGATCAAGTCGCGCAGGGCCTCGGAACGGCTGGCATACTGGCGGCGGGCAATAAGCTGGTCGAAGCGGCGGCTGAGATTTTCGGGCAGCGAGATGCCAAAGCGGATCAGGTTTTCGGACATAATTCTAACCGTGTTACGTTTTTATGGAGTATAACACGACAGGAAAATTAAATAAAGTGAAAAGTTAAAATATTTAGAACTTCACAATAGGCCATCACCTTCTCACCACTACCCTTCGCAATGTGAATAATAACCGCGTGTCAAAAATCAAGGCAAGACATGTGGTGCAAACGACCCTGTTTTTACTGAGACCAAAAGACAGTTTTTATTTCTATTTTATACGAACTGCTGTCTGGCTGAAATAAAATTGAAACCGGTTGTTTACCCTAAAAATATTTTGTGTTTTTATTTACATATCGTATTATTACGATATACGATTTAAGGGAATAGCCATGCACTCCAAAAAGGATCTTTTTGATACTACGGATATTCTTCTGGCAGACTACGCCAAAGCCCTGTCTCACCCGGCACGAATTAAAATTCTTGAGTACCTGATCAGTTTGAATATCTGTAGTTGCGGCGAAATTGTCGAACAACTGCCTTTATCCCAGGCCACAGTTTCGCAGCATTTAAAAGAATTAAAACGGGTCGGACTGATCCAGGGTGAAATCGAAGGTCCCAAAATATGTTATTGTGTAAATAATGAGGCGGTCGAAAAGGCAAAAACACTGTTCGACGCCCTGTTTGAAAAAGTCTGTTGCAAATAAAACAAGGAGAAGAATATGTCTGATGCAGATATGAAGGATATTGTCCGGGAAAAATATTCAAAGATTGCCCTGAAGGAAAAAGGCTGCTGTTGTGGTGGCAAGGATGATTATTCCTTTGTCGGTGAAAGTTATGTTCAGATCGATGGACATGTAGCCAGTGCTGATCTTGGTCTGGGCTGTGGTATTCCGACGGAATTTGCCCGGATCAAACCGGGTGATCATGTGGTCGATTTAGGATCCGGTGCCGGGAATGATGTCTTTGTTGCCCGCCGTATAGTCGGTGAAACCGGTCATGTAACCGGTATCGATTTCACGGAGGCCATGTTTCAGAAGGCAGAGGCAAACCGTCTGAAACTTAATATCAGTAATGTTGAATTTAAACTTGGCGATATTGAGCACCTGCCTTTAATCAATGATAGCGCTGATGTAATTATCAGTAATTGCGTGCTGAATCTTGTGCCGGATAAAGCCAAAGCCTTTGCTGAAATTTACCGCACACTCAAACCGGGCGGTCATTTTTGTGTATCCGATATTGTTTTAACTGGTGAATTGCCTGCCGCTCTGAAAACCGAAGCCGAGCTTTATGCCGGCTGTATTTCCGGTGCGCTCAGCCAGGAAAACTATCTTGAAATCGTTAAAAATACCGGTTTTAAGAATATCGAAATTAAAAAAATCAGGGAGATTGAAATTCCGGAAAGTATGATTGAATCAACCCTGTCCAGGGATAAAGCCGCAATGTTTAAGAACAGCGGTGCCGGTGTCTTTAGCCTGACCGTAACCGGCTATAAACAGGATATAGAGTAAAAGCTGCCCTCTGCCTTCCCCTAACCCCGCCATGAATGACGGGGTTAGGGGACATTCTTCACATATCGGGTTTAATCTGCGCCAAACTTCTCACTCCCAGTCATCTGTACGAAAACTGGAAGCTGGCAGACCTTCCCTGTTGAACAGGGTCGCCGCTGAGGTATTATCCCATAAATAGCGGACTGCTGCCGGCTGCGGAATTTCCGGGTGCCAGAGAACAATATGGTCCGTTTTTAGCTCAACCTGAGCCGGATGAAAAATCCGGTCGCTTCCGGCGATCTGAAAATGGTGGTTGCTGCTGTCTTTTAAAATCAATCCACTGCTGGAATGATCAAAGTGAATGACTGCCCGGCCATTTTGAATCTCCATATTTTTGTACAGCGGACCCGAGCAGACCATATTTTTCCGGTAGGTTTTGTTCAATGCCCACAACGCCAGACGGTATCCGACATTCCCCTTATCCGCCGGATGAACATCGAGCGGATCACCAATATCGACGGTTACGGCCATTCCCGTATTGGCGACGGACAGCGTTTTAAACTGCGCCTCGCGTAATTTTTGGGAGGCGGTCTGCGAACCATAATCGAATGGAGCCAGCTGCACAAAATAAAAAGGAAAGTCACCCTGGCCCCAGACCTCCCGCCAGTTGCCGATCATCCCGGGGAAAAGCCGGGCGTATAATTCCGGTTCTCCAGCGTTGGATTCTCCCTGATACCAGATGGCACCCGAAATAGTAAAGGGTACAAGCGGCCGGATCATGCCATTGTACAGAGTGCCCGGCATATTTTGGCCAGATTCGATTGGCAATTCGGGCCGCAGGTAAAACTGACCAGCCATAAAATCAAAGACATAGAAAACTCCGCTGCGATATTCGGCCACGGGCAGGTACTTCCAGATTCCGGCCAAAGATTGGGCAGCTTCAGCACGGCCGGCCGGATAAATTTTGAGCTGATCGGCACTGCCATACATACCACCACCGCCCATATTATCCAGCACACGAACCGCGATAATATTTTTACCGGGAACAAGCAGAGATTTGTCCACTGTGTAAATTCTTTCTTTCTTCCATAAACCGACGCCCTGATTGGACCCGATCCGCTTCCCGTTGACATAAGTGATATCCATGTCATCGATGGGGCCAAGCTCAATAACCAAATCTGAATTTTCCCATCCGGCCGGCAGCGTAATTTCTTTTCTGAACCAGATGATACCGTCAAACCATCCCGGCTCTGCATTTTCCCAACCGCCCGGCAGCTTTATCTCATGCCAACCTGAGTCATCAAACCCGACGGTCTCCAGGCTTTGATCACCAAAATCCAGATCGGTCCAGCAGTTCGGATCACTCAGATTCAGTTTGATCTGCGGCAGAAGATTCAGCCATTGGTCAAATTCAGTTTGCCCAGCCAGACTTTCGGCGATTTTCACTTCAATATCCCGGTACTCGTCAAAAGAAGTCAGGGGCTTAATGTCCATCCAGGATTGAACCGGCGTTCCGCCCCAGCTTGAGTGCAGAATACCAACCGGCACCTTTAACTCAGCATGGAGATATTTGGCAAAAAAGAAAGCCGTGGCGCTAAATTCAGGTGCAGTTTGTGGTGAACAGACCTGCCAGTTTCCGGGGCAATCCTCCTGAGGCGTAATGGCAGTAGTTCTGACCACAGTAAAAAAACGTATCCCGGGCAGATTTGCTGCCGCTATTTCATCTGCCGAATTTAGAATCGGGGCATCAGGCGGCCAGCCGGCCAGCGGCATCTCCATATTGGATTGGCCGGAAGCCAGCCAGACCTCACCAAGCATAATATTTTTTATAACTTTATTTTCGAGACCGGACTGAATAGTCATACTGTGTGGCCCACCGGCGGGAATCGTGGCAATTTCGGTTATCCATTTTCCATCCGTACCGGTCGTTGTATGGGTTTGTGCGCCCCAGCTGGTCAGAATAGTAACCGTCTTGCCGGGTTCGGCCTGTCCCCATATTTTGCAGTTACGGTTTTGCTGCAACACCATATTATCCGCAAAAATAGCTGGCAGTTTGAGAAAGGTGTCACCCGGTGCAGCGGACAACGGGGTCAGAATGAGCAGAAGCAGTATAATTTTGATAACAGACCGATACATACAAGTGCCTTTCTAAATTATTATAAGTCTTATCAATTTAAGAAAAATAACCGGAAATAATAGAATCAATGAACCCGGCATGGGCAACTGGGAATTGAAAAACCCAAATTTCTTTG
>DYOS01000002.1:47482-89911 GCA_020720405.1 Caldithrix sp.
TGTCATGCTGAGTCCCGAGACGTCGGGAAAGCATCCCCTCGGAGAACTGGCGTTGAGGGGATCTTCAGCCTCCTTCGTCAGCTTCAGAATGACAGTTTTAAGGGATTCCGCAACACCATGCATTTCCGGATTACCGGAGAAGAATCATTTTTTTTGTAATTACCTGCCGACCGGTTTGCAACCGGTAAAAATAAACACCGGAAGATAATCCACTTCCATCAAAAGTTACTTTATACTGACCGGGCTGGAACATCTGAGGTTTTACCAATGTGACAATAAGTTTTCCAGAAATATCAAAAACCTGCAAATCAGTTAGTTCCGCCTCGCTGATCGTAAATTTTATGGTTGTCACCGGATTGAAAGGATTGGGATAATTCTGAGAGAGAAGCGGTGTTCCAGGCAATAGCACACCGGGTTCCAGTCCGCTGACATCCATCGTTTTAAATCCCCAGCCGGCCGACCATCCGGATTTGCCATAGCTGTTCGCGGCTTTGGTCCGCCACCAGTAAATTTTATAGGATTGAAGGTCGGAAAGGGCCAGAGAAGTATCCTGCACCAGAGTATCAAGATAAATATGCTGCGGCAGAAAAGATGACTGGTAGGCAACCTGTACCTGATAGGCTTCGGCACTATCAGCAGGATGCCAGTAAATACTGGTATTGATGGGAATTTCCAATGCGGCATGAGCCGGTGATGATAATTCCGGTACCCGTGGAAAAGCCGTTGTAAAACTGAAAACTGATGAATAGTCGCTGATCCCGCCGGGATTTGTTGCCCTGACTCTCCAGAAATAGCCGGTTAATCCTTCAAAACCAGTAAGCATAACCAGAGTATCGCTCAATCCTGTCTCACTGTTTACCAGTTGCGTAAACTGAACGTCAGCCGCAATCTGATATTCATAAGATGAAACCATCGGCTCATAATGCCAGGCAAGAGACAAAGTATCCCGCTGGGCGGAATTATGGTCGACGGGTGTGACCAGTAGCGGCGATTGCGGGGCGGACAGGGTAACTGAAACCGGTATTTCACTTTCATTAAAATTGCGGTCGAGAGCGGAAACTGCAAAATAACCGCCATCGGTGGTTTGGGGAGCAAAATATTTCTGGCCGGTTATATCAATCAGATATTGCGGGTTGGCAATATCTTCAGAAGTAATGTTTTCATCGGGAAAGCGGTAAACCGCATACATAAACGCGCTGTCCCCATCGGCAGCGACGGCTGGCAGATCCCATTTCAGGACAAGCGGGCCATAAAGATTAAGGGGTTCAAAACGCAGGTCGGCGACCGGGTTTGGATCAATACCATCTTTCCAGCTCATACCCGGTGGCAAAGCATTATATCTGTAATAATTATTACTGAGTGAATCACCAAACCCTTTTGGATTATCGACAATTCCGTACATGGACCGGAAAAACACACTGCCCGATACCCCATTTGTATTACGATTAATTTTTATCTGATTCGGCACCTCAGCCGCCGGCCAATTGGATGAAGTAATCCGGTATGCAGCCTGTCCGGGATAGAGATGGCGGCCGCTGGTTTTCCCGGCCCACCAGGGCAGTAATTTTGAATAATCCGTGTTGTCAGGATAGTTCTGGCTGGACTCGGAACCGATGGCCCAGTAAAGCTGCGGAGTGACATAATCTATCCAGTGATTTTGCAGCCAGAGTACCGGATCGCAATACAGGTTATCATAACAGGTAGTTGTGCCGAGGGCTGTCGGTGGCTGCCCGCTTTTGTAAATGCCAAAGGGACTGATGCCGAATTTCACATGCGGTTTTACAGCCTGAATGCTGTCGGAAATCATGTGGATCAGCGTATTGACATTATTCCGGCGCCAGTCATACCGGCTGCTGAAGCTGCCGTGCCAGGCATCCCAGGTTGCCTGATCATCGGCCAGAGTGACGCCCTCATAGGGATAAAAATAGTCGTCAAAATGCACCCCGTCGATATCGTAACGATTAACCACATCCATCACCACATCGGTTACATATTGCTGCACGGCCGGAATTCCCGGATCGAGCATGCGCAGCGAGCCTTTAACAAAGGTCCATTCCGGGTGTTCTTTATAAATATGGGAGGCATCCAGGGTGTAGTTATTCACCGACCGTTCGGCCCGGTACGGATTAAACCAGGCATGCAGTTCAATTCCCCGTTTATGCGCTTCACTGATGGCCAGCTCTAAAGGATCGTAATAAGGAGAGGGTGCGAGTCCCTGTTGACCAGTCAGCCAGTACGACCATGGCTCGTAGCTGGATTGGTACAAAGCATCGCATTCCGGTCGGATTTGAAAAATAACCGCATTGATGCCCCGGGCCTTAAGGTTATCCAACTGGGTCAGCAGAGCCTGGCGCTGAACGGAATTGGACCAGGTTTGCGGCCAGTCAAGGTTGGTCACACTGGCTATCCAGGCTGCTCTGAATTCTCTTTTGGGTTGTGTCGAAGCGGAGATCAGGCCAAAAGATAAGAGGAGCAAAATAATACCAAAATATTTCATAGTTCATCCGCAGGCTGATTTAATAATTAGCTATTTCATCTCTCTTCATGCTTCTCCCTTTGCCTAAGAATCCTGAAGATGGATGAAGCTCAGACGATGGGCAAAAAAAGAGGCTGGACAATGCCAGCCTCTCTCCCCTACCCATTCACCAAAACAGATTACTTTACGAGGCTCATTTTCTTCGAAACGGAGTAACCATTCATCGTCAAACGATAAATATAGGTACCAGAAGCCAGTCCGGTTCCATCGAAGCCAACCGTATGCGTACCTGCAATCAACCGGTTATTCAATAAAGTAGCAACATGTTCACCAGCCATATTGAACACATTCAGCTCGACCTGACCTGGTTTATTCAAAGTGAATTTAATTTCCGTAGTCGGGTTAAACGGGTTCGGATAATTATTTTCGAGAGTGAATTCACCAAGCACGCCAACATGTTCCCACTGCAGCGAAGATTCATTTTTAATGAATTTTTGAACGCCGACCTTGGTATCCGTAAAACTGCCAACATAGGCAATTTTGCCATCCGGGCTGAAACCAATACCGCGCGGCCGGGTAGCGCCAGTGGTCGAATCCCATTTAACGCTATCGGTGATAACATTATTCAGAACATCATAGCCGTACCAGGTTTCTACAGAATAGTTTGTGACCGTATTCGGGAAACGATTCGGCTTGTCATTATTAGAACCGGCACTAGCCCACAAATCGCCGGTTACCGGATGCCAGCAGAACGATTCACTGTCAAAACCTTTTAGGATAGTATCTGGTACACCAAAAGATGAGAATTCATCCGGGCGGTTATATTTATAAATCGCATGGTTGGTATAACCAGCCCAATAGATGGTATTACCATCGGCTGATACTTCGAAACTGCGTGAAAAACCGACAGATGCGTCAACAGCGTTACCGATCAGATTGAAATCGGCAGTCCATTCCTGAATGGGATTTCCCCCAACAACAAAAGCGGTAAAAACACGCCCGTCTGTTGTCGAAGCCGGTGCCACACCAGAACTGGCAGTGGAGGTGACCATTTTGCCGATGCCTTCACCGGTCTGATAATTAATCTTATAGACCGTACCGAAATAGGTAGCCAGGATATGGCCATCCAATGCCATTTTCAAACCACGGCCGGTGTTGGCCGACCAGGCATTGCTAATGGTAGCACCACCCAGGGTATCGGTTGTGGCGCCGACTGTCACAAAAAACATAGGTGAAAAAGCAGCCTGTGACCCATCCGGGTTAAAAATATGCAGCGCGCGGACAGGGGTCTGAGCATTTTTCTTCGGCACGAAAATGGTGTCCCGGGCATAAGCATAATAGCTCTGAACCCAAATTTTCCCATCAGGATCAACAGCAATACCATGAATCTGGTTTTCGCTGCTGTCTGCCGGAAATGCACCCTGACCCAGCCAGGAATCCTGGGCAAAGGCAAATGAGGCTAAAAGCACAGTTAAAAGAACGGTAAACAAAGATCTCATGACAAGACTCCTTTATTTGGTTAGTGATTGGAACAAAGTTTATTGATCGCCCCGGCCAAAATACGGGGCGCTAAATTTTCGGGTATTCACTTTGGTTATGGTCACCGTCTTTGCAAGATCGCCGGCAAAACCCTGATTGTAGATCAAATAATAATCGCTATCCCAGGTAAAATAACGGGCTTCTCCGGGCAGTAATCCGGGGTACAGGTCCTCGGCTGAAGCGCCATCCGGACTGACTTCAATAATTGAATTATCTGCGCTTGTACCAATATAAAGGTACCCGTCTGCAGAAAAAGTAATGGCAAATATTCTGGGCAGCGTACTGCCCGTGTAATTCTGCAGAGAAAAATACTTCTCGAAAGCGCCCAAACTGTCGTTTGGAAAGTACTCAGCCCTCCAGACACTTTCTTCAGCATTGACCAGACCGGCCACATAAACATGGTTTTCAAAATAACGGACTGAACGCAGATCACCGGTAAAATTGTAACGGACCGGTGTCTTGGTTCCGCTGACCCAGTTCACCTTGAGGTGAACGATGGTTGTATTATTTCCGGCCACCCACAACGATGAATCGGGAGCAAAATCAAAATCGGCATATTTTGGCGTGCCGCTGTCGTTCCACCATACCGCAGGGTTTACCGGATCAGCGCCGGTTTTTTCAGGCAGAACAAACAATGCTTTCAGGGAACGGCCGGCAATCAGATTATTGTTTGGGGCAACTTTCAAACCGGTATAAAATGTTTCTCCGCCTTTATTGGCATAATCTTCCAATGAACCGCCAGCCGGAATTCTTTTTATACCCTTACCTGCTGCATTATCGACCATGGAAAGAAAGAGGTTTTCCTGCTGATCCATCGCCACCACATATGGTGTTTCGGTATCCTTGAAGTCATAGAATTCCGACGCCGGATACTCAATGTTCAGGTATATTGTGTTACTAAATTTATCCGCACCGGAAACCCAGATTTTTAAAATGACGCTATCCCCATAAACCGAGGCTGGCACCTTTGCCTGCAATTCACCCGTGCTCAGAGCAATCACCTCAGCCCGGACCTCATTAAACATTACTCCAATTTCCGCAATTTCTGGCGGGAAGTTTTGTCCCCTGATCAACAAAGCATCAACACCGGATAGTATGGCCACCGGGTTTGGTTGAATAACTTCACTGATTACTACAGGCTGACCGCTGACATAGCTTTTATCATAGATACTTTTGGTCGGCTCTTCGGCACAACCAGCCAGAATCAGTATTAAAGCAACCAGAATTCTTCCCGGTTTATAAATTTTAATTCTTTCAATCATAAGCTTACCCATTTCCTTCTTTACATACCAAATTGAAATGTAAACCGGTGTATGTCATCGAAGATGCCGAAAGTTGTATAACTATAGTTTATCCCGACATTGTATCCGGCTGTTTCGGTGTTCAGACCAAGTCCGAGACTTAAGCCCTGCTCGTCGGTCGGGGTTGTATAGCCAGCACGAAGCATAAACATTTTGTAAAAACCATACTCAAGACCAAAATCAATCTGCTCCGGATAATCACGGGGATGCGTGGCATCGACGGAAAGCAGAAGTGAATGGACTGCCGGATCAAAACTGGTCAGATCGACCAGATCCATGCTCAGGCCGGTTTCGAACTGCAATGGTAGAGGAAAGTTTTCCTCGATGAAATGAATTTCCTCCGAAAAATTGCGCACATTCATACCAAAACTCAGGCTCTTGAACCCGGTTCGGTAAAGAATACCGAAATCGTAGGCTAAAACACTTTGCTTATAGGATTTAACTTTTCCCTGCTGATCGTTCTCAAAATTATTCAATCCGCCGGTTAAATCGAGATGGGCAATTTTAATTTGTCCGCCAACGGAAAATTTATTGGTCAGGTATTTGGCGTAGCCCAAACCAAAAGAGGAAGCAGCCGGAGTAAACGTGCCGATATCCAAAAACCCCTGCTCATTTTCAGCGCGGATTGTGCCATAAAAATCACCGTAATCCACAGAAAGCATGGTTATTCCAAAAACACCCCAGGCACCGCCCTGCGGACTAAAGGCCAGGGCAGCCGATATATAATTAAAATCGGCGATAAAGGTCATTTTTGAAAATGACACATCCAGAAATCCATCCATCCGGGCCATACCAGCCGGATTATAAAAAAGTGAGGCCGCGCCAAAATCACGGGCGACGAGGGCATTGCTCAGGCCAGCCGCATGGGCATCCGTTCCTGCACTTAAAAATTTCATTCCGGTTTGAGCCAGTTTCCTGTTTTCTCCGGCCCAACTTTGGATTGCTATCAGATTTATCAGAGCAAAAATCAGGATATACATCTTTATTAACTTCATAATCTTCACCTGATCCTTTATTATCGGATTACTACAAATTTGAGAATCTTTTTATCACCGGTAACTTCATCTTCAACCACGGCAATATAGATTCCGCTGACCACGATCTGATTGAACATCGTAACACCATTCCAGTAAGCATCACCGCTGCCATCCGTGTGGTGCATCGAATAAATTTTCTCGCCAATCTCGGTGTAAATCGAAATAGTACATTGGCCGGGTATATTAAAAAAAGCCAGCTTGTCCGGTTCGTTCCGGCCAAATCGTAACCGGGTTTCATCCGACGACAGAATAAAAGGATTGGGAACAACACGCATAACGTTCAGATTGCCGGCCGGCCTTTTCAGAAAAGCAGGATCGTAGCTTTGGGTATAATACCGACTGCTTCTTAACCGTGTCGCCGGGATATTGAGAGAAGCATTGGCCGCAATATTCTGGCCCAGTGTTTCAATATAATAATAGTATCCGACACCCCGCACCGGTGAAGTATCATCATAACTTCGTTCTCCGCTTCCGGCCTCATAAATCAATTCGGCCGGATTATCCAGCCGGTCAGCGACGCGGTAAATCCTGAAACCCGTCACGTTCGGATCATTCTCATCAAACAACTCCCAACGCAATTGGATGCGGTCGCCGCCGCCATCTACCTGGAAGGTTTTCGGTGGTTTCGGGTAATCCGGCAGAACATAACCGTTTTCATAAACATTCTGAATCCGTCTGAACGTTTGGAAAAGCGAATCACGGCCGGTCATCACCCAGGTATTTTTTGCTTTTGCATCGATCTGACCGTTTTTATATTGTTTCCCAATTTCATTGCACATGTCCCGTCCCAAACCGGCAACCGCCTCAGCCATGATTATGGTTACACTTTCTCCCGGTTCAAGAGTGTATGGACCGTAACCATTGGCGAAGGAATAGCCGCCAGCTGTGCCAAGCGCAGGTTCGGTTTTCTGTGTGGTAAAATCACCGGATGGCTGAACTTTCCAGGCATGACGCGGGGTCATATTGCCTTTGGTCATCAGTGCATATTCTTTGGTCATCTTGGAAATATCATACTGATTGTTTTGAAAATTCAGATCCATATCTGATTCGATAAAACTGGTTGTCTGTGGTTGGGCCGGGTTATCGCTGGAATTTCCAGCCTCTGTATCGGCATGCAGGGTTAATATTCCGCAGAATTGCGGCGCGCCGATCCGGCCTAAGGTGTCAAAGGCGGCGATGTAATGATTTGTGACATTATCCTGATACCAGATTGGTGCGCCCATATTATCATAGGGTACATCTTTGTCCGGCCAATAGCCATGCCATGAAAACTGAGCCCGGAACCGTTCATCAGCGGGATCGCCATAAAGACCGATATTGGCTGCGCCATCGCCCCGGGCATCATTCATGGTCATAATACCCCATCCCGTTTTATTGCCAATCAGGTACCTGGTCTGCCGGACGGAAGAATAGCGGTATTGATAGTAGAAATATAAATCGGTCAACGTTTTGCCGGAATACTCGATTTCACTGTCATCATCTGCATTGCCGGTGTTGGTGAACGTGTATTCGTAAATCATATAATTATCATTAAACTGCTGGCTAAACTGCATAATTTTCCTGGTCATGGTCAGCCCGATGCTCGAATTTACAACGTTTACAAACATCCGGTCTGCGGACAACTGTGGATCAACCGCATCAATTTCAACTTGTTTTTCAAATGATAAAACACCTTCCACAAACACATTTGGCGCATCAAATTTGCTGATCAGGTCAAATTGAACAGGATAAAATTCGCCTTCTCCGGTCACACGCGGACCAATATGAACTACTTTATTAGGATAAAAATCGCCTTTAGAATCAGTAAAATCCGTCGTGCCGATCCAGAAACCTTTGGCTGCCTGGTTATCCTGATAATCGTAAATGGCCGGCCATTGCAGTCCGTATTGTTGTGAAATAACATAACCTTGTTCTTTTTCGTTGCCAATCTCGGAGAACCAGTTATGCAGAGAACCGACATTCATCCAGCGATTGGCATATTGGGCAACTCCGGATTCCGTGCTTATCAGCAGTAACAAGAGTCCGGATAAAAAGAATACTATTTTTCGATTCTGTTTCATTCTCACCTCGGTAAATCTATTTGTAGATCTCTATTTCCAGTTCGAGTATACCGGAGACCTGATCTTCCGGCGGTAAACTCATCTCATAAACCTGCCCGGTATCTGCCGCCGCCGGAATGACGGCTTCCATTAATTTATACAGGTAGGGATTTCTACTGGCCAGCGGATGCGGCGGAGTAAGGGTGATAAAAACCTCGGCGCCCTGAAGATTGAGCGGAAAGGTCCAACCGACAGGTGCAGCATTTAAGAAATCTTCACCGGGAAATTTGTAACCCGGTTCGCTTCCTCCATATAAATTGGACAGGTCAGCCAGTGCCGGATCATTAAATTTACCAAGAGACAAGGTATCACCGTTCTGAACAATATAGGCTTCATATTTCCAATTGGCAGGGATCACCGGCAGGGTAAGACCAGCAATTAATTCATTAGCCTCATCCTTTTGTACAAACCACAAGCCGCTGAGCGGGTTTAGGGCAGCGGCATCAGTTGGTGTAGCCAGCATATATTTACCCTGAACCTGGCTTTGCTCGATCCAGAAATTATTCCGTAATCCTGGTATCAGATCATACAAATTCCCGCTGTAGCTGCGGTTCTTCCCGGAAAGTATAACAGAACTGCCTGGTTTCGGGCTTTTTGCTGTATCCGGTTCAACGGTAATTACAAAAACCTGCATACCCTGTAAATAACCTGGCTCGACTTCAATACTTGTATCAATCACACCCAGAGCATCCGGAGTCAGGATTCCAATACTTTTGTATCGGGTGGTTGTGTCGACCGACGAGTTTTTCCAGATCAGCCAGCCCTCATAGAAACCCGTTCCGGCAAGATCGGCCAATCCGGCAAGCTCAATATGAACACCGGATTCATGATCCTTCGTATTGAGCATCTTATCTTCACAGGCGTTGACCAGAATCAGAGTACCGGCTAGTAACAGAAGTTGAATTAATTTATTCATGAATACCATCCTGTTATAACTCAAGTGTTAATTTAATACCCCAGAAAATATTTCTCGGGCTGAGGAAGGAAAAATAGGTCAGATTCGGCATATCGATGTAAGCCTTGTCTGCCAGTATCCGATCGATCCGGCTCTGATCTTCTCTGATCCACGAACCGCCGGCGCCATTATCAACCCACCGGTAATAGCCTTTACCGTGGACGCCTTCAACCGGATCAGCAAAATAGTACAAATCATTGGCATTGGGATCAGAAATTGAAAGATAGGTTTTCTTCGCCGTAATCGGGATAAATTTGGCGCCCGTTTTGCGGTAATCTCCAGGCCGGTCAGTACCGGGAATATTTGAATAATCAAAATATTCATAGCCATCAGTCTTTGATGAATAATGCAGTGATTCATAATACGCTGTGCGATCTTTTGGATCGACAAAACCATAAGAGCTCAGGCGTTTAATATTAAGAACATTGGATACATCAACAAAGAATTGCATCCGGGACCGGCCGTATTTGAAATCCTTACTTAACCGCAGATCGAGATTCCAATTATCCCGCCATTGCAGGTTACTATATACACCCGGTGCTGTAATAGATCCTGTCCAGGTGGTGAAAGAACCGGCTTTCCAGCTGCCCAGAAAATTGACCCGCCAGTCTTCAAGCGGATACAAGCCAGCCAGATCTGGGCCAAATTGAACTGGTGTGAAAAAATCAAGGCTTGCCCGACCGTATGGTCGTGGTAAAGGTTTGGACTGTTCATGTTCCCGTGTGGTGCGTTCATAATCTCTTTGGGTGGCTGGATTTTGATAAGACAAGGCATAATTAAAATAACCTGAGCTCGAAACCATATAGGTATAATTGACAAAACCGCGTACCCAATCGCCACGGTCCTTTTTCAGTGTAAACTCAAAACCGCGGATATCACGGTATAAATCCGGTGTGGAACGGGCATAATTCACCGAAGCGTCATAACTCTGGTAGGTTACACTTCTGGTCTCAAAGGAAATGTCCTTATAATAAGCACTGGTCCGGATCAGATACTGGTCAAATAAATTGTGCTCATAACCTAATTCATAAGCAACAGTCCGTGGCAGGTCATTGCCCGGATCAGAAAGATACTGCACCTGGCCGTTTGGCCGGCTGCGGATCAGGTACAGATTCTCCGGTTGCGGCAATTGTCTGAAATGACCATAGTTGAAATACATTTTGCTATTGACACTGATGGGAAAAGCAATGGCCAGTCTCGGACTGAATGTAATCACATGCGGAGTACTCTCTTTTTTCAACAAAGTATCCATACCAGCCGAAGCTTTGGCTGAAAAAGCTTCAGCGTAAGGATCAAAATTCGTGTACCATTCACCGCCGGCATGCGAGTAGTCCATCCGCAAACCGAGTTGGGCAATCATGCCTTCAAATTCCAATTTATCCTGCACATAAACTGCGCCCCGGACTGGATATTTCTGCCAGGTAGTGACCAGATCATTCTCAACAAAAATTGAACGGCGGGCATAGTTTACATCACTATTGGTGTAAATGAATTCAGCGCCTGACTTAATATTGTTAAAACGGTTGATCTGCGAAGTAATATCAAATTTGAATGTGTAACTGCTAACTTTGCTTGAATCCTGGGAACTCGACGAGGGCGCGCCCATACGCATTCCGGTCAAAGACTGAATATTATTGTATTCCCAGTTGTAAGGTGACTCATCGACATAATAATTATTGCCAAACAGATAAACCCGCGACGTATCCCTCTGGTCACCCGGATGTGTATCGTAGCGCGAAGCGAAACGGTGAATACTTGCCTCATAGAAAGTATACGGGCTGATTGAATTCGTAAACTTCAGGCCGAGACTATTATAATCAATGGTTGAGGGTGACCAGTAATCAGTCATAAATGTAGCGCCCTGACCGTATGAAAAATTGTAAAACTGATCGGCAATTTCTGATGAGGAGGAGAATAAACCAGAATTACCGCTGCCGCTGGAGTTCGTGCCGGTCTGCCGGGCTAACATTCCTTCAACCATCAGTTTTTTCCCGGGGGCAACGTCACTGGTCAGTTTCATCTGCCAGGTATAGTCGTTTACCCCTGATGTAGAAAGCGGGATCAGATACTCAGTCTGAGTCTGCTTGTAGGAGGTGAAAAAGCGCAGGTTACCTAACTTTTGGCTAAGTAAAGGAACGGGTCCGCCAAAACTCATATCCAGATCATAATCCGGATTTGAGATATCCAATTGCCGGCGGTGTTCCCAAAGGAATAATTGCTGAGCCGCTTCAGGAGTAAGATCATTATCGGGGTTATCATCAAGCAGTGTTGTTCTTGAAATTTCATTAAAGCCTTCAAACTCCGGGTACTGTTTTTGTGTTGCTTCATCCCAGGTTCCATTTTCAGTGCCAACCCAGCACACGTCGTCATCAATATAGGGTCTGATCCAGTAGGCATCGGGTGAATTGGGAGAAATACCAAAATGCTTAGGTGCCGCAGCCCGGTATTTTGTGATCAGGGCGAAATTATAATGACTTCTATCCCCTTCTTTTGTAACTACATTTACAATTCCCGATCGGATATTGCCAAATTCCGCGTTAAAACCGCCGGCTTGAACCTGAATTTCCTCAACTGCAGTATAACTGATTCCGGTGAACGGCCTGTTGTTCCGTTCATCACGCAGGGAAAGACCGTTTACCATATAGGTTACTTCATCACTTTGCCCGCCACGAATCGAACTTCCTTCAATCCCGGCCTGCAAACCAACAACCGCAGCCACATTGGAAACCGGCAGACTTTTAATCTCTTCAAAATTGAGATTGGCCCGGCTGGCTGCAACATCCCTCTCCACTACCGGCCGGTCAGCAACAACCAGAATGGCTTCATCAATTTCAAGAGCCTCGCTGGCCAGAGAAACATCAATGGTTGTGGTCTGATCAATCCGGACGATAACATCCTGAAAAATTTTTGTCCTGTAACCAATCATGGAAACTTCGAGTCGATACGAACCGGGCTGCACATTCAGTATCACGTAATAACCATCAAGATCGGTTGATGCACCAAGATATGTATTTTGCAGAAGTACATTTGCTCCCGGCAATACTTCCCCGGTCGCAGCATCTTTTACTAAACCAGCAATTTTACCGCTTGTGCCAGCAAAAAGTGAAGAGGAGAAAACACTGATCAGCAGAGCGGTTATTAGAATATGTCTCATACGGTCTGCACTCCCTAACATACTGTGAGCTGTTATTTGACTTCAGTTTAGTTGGTTTGTTGTCTAAACGAACCTTCTAAATTAAAACAAAAATAAAGAATCTTCGAACAGGAATCTAATACCCGAAAAACAATGTTGCCACAAAAAAAATAAAATCTTTAGGCGATATTCAAGTTGAAATTTCAGGTTCGATTAATGATCATATTCTCAGGAGCAAGGATTTTATCAAGATTTTCTACCTTCATCAGCTTTTTCTCAAGAACCAGTTCATACACACCAACATTGCGCTGCAAGGCCTCCCTGGCCAGGTCTGTACAAATTTCATAGCCAAGATGTGGCACAAGCGCGGTAACCAGACCGATGCTCCATTCAACCATACCTCTCATACGCTCTTCATTGGCCGTAATCCCGACAATACAGCGGTGCATAAACGTGCTCATGCCATTGCTGAGCATATCAATGGATTCGAATAAGCAATGGGCAATAACCGGTTCCATTACATTCAATTCTAATTGCCCAGCTTCAGCAGCCAGGGTCACCGTCAGATCATTTCCAATAACCCGGAAGGCAATCTGGTTGACTACTTCGGGTATTACCGGATTAACTTTCCCCGGCATAATCGATGATCCCGGCTGCATGGGCGGCAGATTGATCTCATTAAAACCTGTCCGCGGCCCAGAAGAAAGCAGGCGCAAATCATTGGCTATCTTCGATAATTTAACGGCCAGACGTTTCAGGGCCGAGGAATACATGACAAACGAACCCGTATCCTGTGTCGCTTCAACCAGGTTTGTGGCTAATTTCAGATCCAGCCCGGAAATATCGCGCAGATGACGGATCACTATTTCCGGGTAATCCGGATGGGCATTTATCCCGGTACCGATTGCCGTTCCGCCCATATTCACTTCCAGGAATAATTTTACATTCTCTTCCAACCGCTCAATTTCTTCGGCAAGCGTTGTGGCATAAGCACCGAATTCCTGACCGAGAGTCATGGGTACAGCATCCTGTAACTGGGTGCGACCCATTTTAAGCATTGACGAAAAACTACTTTCCTTCAACCGGAAAGCAGAGATTAACTCACGCAGTACGGAAACCAGACGGGCGTTACTATTGATCAGGGCTATCTTCAGCGCTGTAGGATAAGCATCGTTGGTTGATTGAGACAGGTTTACATGGTTATTCGGATGGCAATATTTATACTCACCACGTTCGTAGCCCAGAATTTCCAGAGCCCGGTTAGCGATAACCTCATTAGCGTTCATATTGGTTGAAGTCCCTGCTCCACCCTGTATCATATCGACCACAAACTGGGTATGCAGTTTCCCATTCAGGATTTCAGAGCAGGCCTTACTAATCGCTTCGAGAATCGGCTGGCCTAACAAGCCAAGTTCAGCATTGGCCTGGGCGGCAGCCATTTTAACAATAGCCAGGGCCTCCACCAGTCGTGGATATAAAGATAGCGGAATGCCGGTGATGTTAAAATTTTCCAGGGCACGCAGGGTTTGAATACCGTAATAGTATTCATGAGGCACTTCCCGATCACCCAGCAAATCATGCTCAGACCGGGTGCGACCGGAAATATACTGTGCACCAGCATTGACCACCCGGGTGCTGGTCTGACGCATGCGCCGGGAAATAACCCGGGCCGCCCGGCTCAGTACCTTTCCGACCAGCGCCGGTTGATTGCTGGCCAGATTTTGAAATTCATGATTATCTATGGCCAGAATTCTGACCGGAAGCATGGCTCTGGCGGATGTGGAATGCGGGTAGTCCTCCATTAATCCGCCTTCACCCAGAAAATCATACCTGCCGAAGAAGGCCAGTCGTTTTTCATCGCCGGTCGGTGTGGTTTTTAAAAGCTCAATTTCTCCATCGTAGATAAGGTATAAATATTTTCTGGCCGTGTTCTCCCGAAACAGAAACTCATTCGGTTCAAGTGACAGTTCAACCGCATTTCCGGAAATAGAAATATACTCTGCCTCAGTCAGATCCTTAAATAATTCAATATGCTTTAAAAATGACTGTACCTGTTGGATATCCATATTATCTCCGTTTTAATTTCAAAAATTTACATGTCCTTCTTCAGACATCAAAATTTGTCACTTCGATTTTTCTTTAATTTTTTGTTACTTTTAGAATTATGAATATTCATCGAGCGGGTAAACATTTTTCATAACCGGATTTAATGGATATATGAGGATGGTTTCAGAAAATTAGAATAAGTACGGCAAATGGAATGAGCGGATTGAAACCGCAGATATAAGACAGGAGACCAGATGCTTTTTCAGAAAGACGGAATCAGACATATTATTTTCGATGCCGATGACACACTATGGGAAAATAATATTTTCTACTTGAAAACCACCCGGGATTTTATCGGTCTGGCCGAGGAGGCCGGCTACGATCCTGCAGAAATTGAAAAACTTTTTGATGAGCTTGAATTGAGAGTGGTTCGGGAGCACGGCTATGGTTCGTATAATTATGTCTATATTCTTGACCAGATTTATGCTACACATCAGAGAATAGCCAAAGATAAATTCACAGAACTGATTAAACGATTTAAAGGCTTTATGACCCGGAAACCGGATTTTTTCCCGCTGGTACCGGAAACCATCCACCAGCTTTCCAAAAAATTTGATTGTTTTATTCTGACCAAAGGTGACCAGGCCGAACAGGAGGGAAAAATTCTCCGGGCAGGGGCTGAAAAATTGGTCAGAAAATATTTTGTGGTGCCCGAAAAGGATGACCACACATACCGTCAACTTCTTAGTTCACATCAATGGATTCCAGAAGAATGCTGCATGGTCGGAAACAGCCCGAAATCGGACATCAATCCATCCCTGCGCATTGGTATGAAGGCCATCTTAATACCCTATGAGAATAATTGGAAACTGGATCATGATCCCCTGCCCGTCCAGGATAAAAACTTTCTGATTCTTGATGAATTTGAAGACCTGATCCCTGTTTTTTGTGAAGACGATTCCCAGAGCTAAACCAGAATTTTCATAATTTCCATGGTTTTGGCTGAAATCGTTTTCCTATCTGGATCACCGAAAACAAAGAAAGATCCCCATCTTCCCGAAACAAGCAGGTTGAAATTCGGTAATTCTGCCAAAGGAAATATTTTTTTTATGGACATATAGATTTTGACTTTCTATATTACACTGTTTTGGTAATATAATACCTTTTTGGTATACATTAAATGACCAGCTTTATTAAACGCGAATACGACTATGCCATCCGCATTATGGCTTATCTGGCTGGTAAAACCGGGCAAGGACCAATTCCGGTTTCCAGACTTTCCAGGACCTTATTCCTCTCAAAAAATTTTATCAATAAAATTATATTTCAACTCCGCCAGGCCGGCCTGATTGAGTCAGTGCAGGGTAAATATGGCGGTCTCTCCCTCCATGGGAAACCAGAAGATATTTCTATTTTCGATATTTTATCCGCTATGGGTTTCCAGGAATCTCTAAACGAGTGTACAAAAAATCATGATATTTGCCCGCTTAGCGGCTTCTGCCTGATTCATACCTTTTTTAAGGAGCAGGAAGATATTCTATTTGGACAATTTAGAAACAAAAAACTAAGCGAACTGATTATCCGCGATCAGGATTTGAAAACAATAAACAAAGAATTACCCGGAGGAAGTCTATGGATGCCTTAATTCTTGCCCGGTGGCAGTTTGCCATCACAACGGTTTATCATTTTTTCTTTGTTCCGCTCACCCTCGGCTTATCTATCTTTCTGGCCATTACCGAGACAATTTATGTCCGCACCGGAAATGAGATGTACAAGCGGATGACCAAATTCTGGGGTCATCTTTTTGTTATTAATTTTGCCATCGGGGTTGCCACCGGAATAGTCCAGGAGTTCCAGTTTGGCATGAACTGGTCAGAATATTCCCGGTTTGTCGGGGATATTTTTGGCGCCCCGCTGGCTATCGAAGCACTGCTGGCATTCTTTCTTGAATCCACCTTTCTTGGAATCTGGATATTCGGTTGGGATAAAATATCCAAAAAACTGCACGCGGCAACCATTTGGGCGGTCGCCATCGGTTCGAATATTTCCGCCTTTTGGATTCTTGTAGCCAATTCCTGGATGCAGGAACCGGTTGGCTTTGCCATTGAAAATGGACGGGCCGTGATGACTGATTTTTTTGCTTTGCTGACAAATGCTCATCTCTGGGTGCAGTTTCCCCATGTTATCACCGGCGGGATGGCAACAGCGGCATTTTTTGTTCTCGGAATCAGTGCTTTTCATATTTTCCGTAAATCAGAAGATCAGGAAGTTTATATAAACTCTTTCAAAATTGCTTCTGTTTATGGTTTTATCGCTACGGTTCTGGTTACCCTGATCGGTCATAATCAGATGGTTCACATGATTCAAACCCAACCCATGAAAGTGGCCGCAGCCGAGGCTCTGTGGGATACGGAAAATCCGGCCAGTTTATCCATTTTCACCATTGGTGATGAACAAAACAGGAAAGATATCTTCGCTATCCGCATACCGCGGTTACTCTCTATCCTTGCTTATAACTCACTGGATGGTGAAATAAAAGGTATAAATCAATTACAGGATGAATATGAGGTCAAATATGGGCCGGGCGACTACGTTCCTTCGGTAATAATGTCTTACTGGATGTTCCGGATGATGGTTGGGGCCGGCACGATAATGCTGCTGGTGGCTATTTATGCATTGTTTCTGACCATTAAATCCAAATTCGAATTAAAGCCCTGGGCCCGACTGCTTATTTTTTATTCCATCGCCCTGCCGTTTATCGCCAATTCCACGGGCTGGATTTTAGCGGAGCTTGGCCGCCAGCCCTGGATTGTTCAGGGTGTATTAAAAACGGAACAGGCCGTTTCTAAATCAGCAGGCTGGGGTGAAGTTCTGAGTTCGCTTATCCTTTTCACCTTGCTTTATGCCGTATTAATGGTTGCTGATGTCTTTTTGCTCAAGAAATATGCTGTCGCCGGAACGAGTAAACATTAACAATTAGGAGGCCAAAATGGATTTGAATATTTTATGGTTTATTCTGATAGCTGTACTTTTTACCGGCTATTTTTTCCTGGAAGGATTCGATTTTGGGGTTGGTATACTCATGCCATTTCTGGGCAGAGACGATCACAACCGGAGATTGATAATCAATACCATTGGTCCATTCTGGGATGCCAATGAGGTATGGCTGCTGACTGCCGGCGGTGCAATTTTCGCCGCATTCCCCAATTGGTATGCCACTTTGTTCAGTGGATTTTACCTGGCCTTGCTACTTATGCTCGTTGCCTTAATCCTCAGGGCAGTAGCTTTTGAATTCCGAAGTAAACACGACGATCCGAAATGGCGCTCCATCTGGGACTGGATGATTTTTTTCGGTTCATTTATACCGGCCCTGCTCTGGGGTGTAGCTCTGGCCAACCTTTTGCGCGGTGTACCTATCGATGAAACGATGACTTACCAGGGCGGATTCTTTAACCTGCTCAACCCCTATGCCCTTGTTGGCGGACTTGCTTCGGTAAGTCTTTTTACCCTTCATGGCGCAATATTTCTTAATCTGAAAACATCAGATGCACTTCGTGAATCTGCTTTAGCAGCTGCCAAAAAAATCTGGCTGCCGGCCACCATTCTGCTTTTTGTTTTTGTCATCTACACCTATCTCGAAACCGATATTTACAGCAGATTGGGTGTAAACCCCGGTGTGGTGCCAATCTTTGCAGGATTGTCGCTTTTTTTTAGCATCTTTCTGCTTAGAAATAACAAGAGCGGCTGGGCGTTTATTTTGACCAGCATTTCCATTGTCTTTTCTACTATCACTATTTTTATGGCGCTGTTTCCGCGGGTTATGGTCAGCAGCCTGAACCCGGACTGGAGTCTGACGATTTACAACGCTTCTTCCACTGCTTATACACTCAAAACCATGAGCATCGTCGCGTTGATTTTTGTGCCAATAGTTTTAATTTACCAGGCATGGACTTACTGGATTTTTCGTAAAAGAATTTCCAGCCAGTCAGAATTAACCTATTAAATTTTTTGTTTCACCAATTTTGAACACCCTGGACCGGAGCATCGGTTCAGGGTGTTTTTCAACTAAAACAACCTGCTTTTTGTATGAAGATTGATCTCCGGCTTTTTCAATTTGCCAGAAAACAGGGCAATCTCCTCGTATACTCTGTTATTTCAGAAATTCTTAAAACCGCTCTGACCTTATGGTTTGCCTGGCAACTTAGTGTTGTGCTTGATAAAGTTTTTCTACGGGAAGCAGGACTGGCTGAAATCAGCGGAAATCTCCGGCTGCTACTGCTCATTTCTTTGGGCCGCCTCCTGCTTGGAATTTTGTCTTCGTTCAGTGCAATTTCTCTGGCCGGCAAGATAAAAAATAAGCTGCGCAGCTTGATCATTGAGAAAGTCATGGCCAGCGGGATGATCGGCCTGGCACAGGAAGAAAGCGCAGAAATCAGTGTTACTTTAAACACGGGCGTTGAAAAACTTGATGCCTGGTTTTCACAATTCCTGCCGCAGATATTCTTCTCAGCCCTGATCCCTTTATTTATCTTGTTTCTCGTCTTTCCCATTGATCTGCTTTCCGGGGCAGTCTTTTTATTTACTGCTCCGATTATTCCCATTTTTATGGCCTTGATTGGTAGCCTCACCGAAAGCAAAACCCGCCGGCAATGGCAGGTATTAAGCCGGATGAGCAGCCATTTTCTGGATATCCTGCAAGGTTTGACAACTTTGAAAATTCTAGGCAGGAGTAAAGATAAAATAAATGAGATTTTTCAGATAACTGATTTGTTCCGGCAGTCTACGATGGATGTACTTAAAATCGCCTTTTTATCGGCGCTGGTACTCGAGATTGCTGCCACGGTCAGTACGGCAGTTATTGCTGTAGAAATTGGACTGAGATTACTGTACGATAAAATTACTTTTCAGCCGGCCTTATTTATACTGATTCTCGCACCGGAATTTTATCAGCCGTTCCGGCAACTGGGGGCCAGGTTTCATGCCTCGGTTGAAGGCGTATCCGTAATGAACAGAATTCAGGAAATTCTTGATAAACCGGGTTTGAACCATTCACTACCATCACTAAAGCAAATCGACCTTAAACAACCTCCTGAAATCAGAATCGAAAATCTTGGTTTTACTTATCCGGATCGGGAAAAACCGGCGATCTGCAAATTGAATCTGCATCTTCCAGCGGGTAAAATAACCGCATTAACCGGCCCGAGTGGTGCCGGGAAAACCACGCTAATGAACCTGATTTGCCGGCTGCTGAATCCGCAAACCGGAAAAATAAGAGTAGATGGTACAGACCTGCTGGCGATGGATGAAAAGGACTATCTGAGATTGCTGAGTTGGCTGCCTCAAAAACCTTATATTTTAAATGCCTCGATTGAAGAAAATATGCGTCTGGCAAAACCAAAGGCAACTCAGCCGGAACTGAACAAAGCAGCTAATTCTGCACGTTTGCTTTCTTTTATCGAATCTCTGCCGGAGCAATGGCAGACCCGGGTTGGAGAACAAGGGACCCGCCTCAGTGGTGGTGAGATCCAGCGTTTGGCTCTGGCCCGGGCTTTTTTAAAAAATGCACCCATTCTGATTCTTGATGAACCGACTGCAGCTCTTGATCCCGAACTTGAATCCGAAATCTCTGCAACAATCCGGAATCTAAGCCGGGAAAAGACAACCCTGATTATCGCCCATCGCCTGAATACCATAAAATCAGCCGATCAGGTAGTGGTGATGGAACAAGGCCGGATTATTCAAACCGGTCCGCCGGCGGAACTTTTCCGGCAGGCGGGTGCCCTGGCCCTGATGCTGACCAGGCTGAAAGATACAACTTTATGAGAAATATCATCCGCTTACTAAAAATGGCTTCCCCCTTCCGCAGAGGGATGCTTTTAGCAGGTCTTTTAGCATTGTTAACCATCACTGGTGCAGCCGGGCTGATGATGACTTCCGCCTTTCTTATCGCCATGGCTGCCTTGCATCCCTCCATCGCCGAACTGCAGATCGGCATTGTCGGAGTCCGGTTTTTTGGTATCAGCCGGGGAATTTTCCGCTACCTGGAGAGACTGGTTTCTCATGAAGCAACCTTCCGCTTACTGGCCGGATTACGGGTTTGGTTTTATGAGAGATTGGAACCGCTGGCTCCGGCCCGTCTGCTCTATTACCGCTCCGCTGATTTACTGACCCGGATCATAGGCGATATTGAAGTACTCGAGCATCTCTACATCCGGGTTGCCGGGCCGATCGCCATTGCAATACTGACTCCATTTTTTTATAGCTGGATTTTATGGTTCATTCACCCTGGATTAATAATCCCGTTCCTCCTGCCATACCTGCTTTCCGGTTTTATTCTCCCCTGGTTATTTTATTATTTGAGTAAAATTCTGAATCAAAAAGAGACCGCTTTGCAGACACAGGTTCAAATCCGCAGCATTGATTTATTACAAGGCTTCGCCGAACTCAAAATCCACGGTTGTCTGGATGAGTACCAAAGAGAGTTGCTGGATGCCCAAACCCGGCTAACAAGTATTAAATCATGGTTAGCCCGGTTGGCCTCATTTCAGGAAAATATGATTGGTTTTGGGTTGAATGCGGCCGTACTTGGTCAGATTCTTATAGCTGTTCCGCTGCTGCGGAATGGTGAATTGAGCGGTGTGCAGTTAACAGTGGTTGTGCTCGGAACGATGGCCGTATTTGAAGCAGTTTTGTCTATGCCGGGCGCCTTCACCCATTTTCGGGCCAATATCTTATCTGCCGGTCGCCTTTTTGAAATCATCGATACACCAACGCCTCCGGCCACTAAGGCTGAGGTTTTTATCGAACCGGTACAACAACTTTGTTTTGAACAGGTAACGTTCCGCTACGCCGATAATCAAAACCCGGCTCTGGATAATTTTTCTTTCACCCTGCAGAAGGGACAGGATTTGTACATTCTCGGTCACAGTGGTGCCGGTAAATCAACGATCATCAATCTGCTGATGCGGTTCTGGGTTCCAGAGACCGGGCATATTTCCCTTAACAGCCGCGATATCTCCGGTATCTCAGCCCAGAATCTGACCAGCCGGATTGGTATCATGTCCCAGCGGCCGTACTTGTTCAGCGCCACAATACGCCAGAATCTTGAACTTGCTTCATTGGATGGTACAGCGATGGAAAACCTGATCCAGGCCTGCCATATGGCTGGCATCGGGCAGAAGATCGAAAGTCTGCCCAAGAAATACGAGACGTGGACCGGTGAGCAGGGTCAGCATTTCAGCGCCGGAGAACAGCAACGCCTGGCCCTGGCTATGATTCTGCTGCGCAAACCAGAAATATTGATTTTAGACGAGGCAACTTCCGCACTGGATGCAGAAACCGAACATTTTGTACTGAAAAGACTGCGGGCAGACAATCCGCACAGAATTATCATTTTTATTACGCATAAAATAAATCTGATACCTGCGGACGGAAAAGTGCTGATTCTGCATCACGGGCAAACCATCGAACAAGGTGTATTTGCTGAACTCAGGCAAAATCCCGATTCGGTTCTGAACCGCATGTATACAAACCAACAACAGGACGAGATAATAAATTAAAGCCCTGATTCATTTATTGGAATCAGTTGCAGAGAAAGTATCGAGAAGGATTAAATTGGTAATGCAGAGGTAGACCGGATGATCATTATTTGGCCGAATAATCGGCCAGGAGCAGGCAGACCCGGTCCTGCATATTATTGATATAAGGCGTGGGAACGGTGTAATTATTGGCCATCATAGTAAAAAGGTACATGGTCCCATCGCGGTCAGAAACATATCCGGCCAGGCTGCGCATGTGGCGGACACTTCCGGTTTTGGCGCGGACATTTCCGGCCGCCGGACTGTTTTTCATCCGGTTACTCAAGGTACCATCAACCCCGGCAACCGGCAGAGAGGCCAGATAAACCTGGCTGTGGCGGTGAAAATACATGTAGCGCAACAAGGTGGCCGTGGCCTGCGGTGAAATAAAATTCATCCGCGACAGACCCGATCCGTCCACATTGACAAATTCCTGCGGGGAGATGCCGATGCGGTTCATAAACTCCTGCACGAACGCTGCACTTTTTTTATAACTGCCTTCCTGCTTCTCCATAGCGCCAAGGGTTTTTAATACCTGCTCGGCATACAGGTTGTGACTGTCTTTATTAATCACGCGAATGACTTCTGCGAGCGGCACAGAACGGTGCACGAAGAGCGGCTGCTGGTCGTGTTTAACCGCTTCAGATAAAACAATCACCGGCAGATTTTCTGCCGCCAGACCCGCTGCCATAAAAACCTGTTTTAAGGTCTCAGCAAAAAATTGGGCCGGATTTTCCACGGTTATTGATTCGGAACCACTCTCACCCAAGGGTAACTGTCCGCTAAAAACCACGGTGTTCCGGCCGCGCAGTCGTTCGATCGTTAAGGTATTTTCACTGCCCGGTGCAGAGGTTATTGCCCGGTTTATCACTTCCATAAAATTTCCAGCGGGTTCAGTATGGATATGGATCGGCGCACCGGAAGAATCTGCTGCAGAATATTTAAAGTCAATGCAATTGTCGTTAAAGGTGGCCGCCGAGGTGCCCGCCGCATACCACCAGGTTTCATCATCCCAGTTCCAGCCTTCGCCAAGCGACTGATCCGGAAAATAGCTGTTGTCAATAATGAGTTTTCCAGAAATCCGGGAAAGTCCGTGCGCTTTCAGCGAATCTGCCCAGACTCTGAAGATGGCCAGCCGGTCCCCGTTATTAAAACGGCCGGAAATGGTCGGATCACCCTGGCAGACCAGCAAAAGATCATCATTATTTTGCAAATAGAATTGCGTGCTATAGCGAAAATCCGGACCAAGAACAGCGATTGCTGCTGCAGTTGTGTATAGTTTCATATTGGATGCAGGTACAAAAATCTTGTGCCGGTTTTGCTCATAAATAACCTGCCCGGTTTGTAGATTTTCAATAACGACACCCCAGTTGGCATTGGCTGTATTCGGGTCGTCAAAAATCCGGCCAATCTCCGTTTGAAGCATTTCGCTGGTTGATGTAACCGACGACGTTTCTTGTTTTGGATGACAGGAAATACTGAGCAGAAGAATAATAAATATGGTAAGCAAACGAATATGCAGGGACATAATAAAAAAGGCGGATCGTAAAATCCGCCCGATTAAATAAGAATTAAGCAACAGCTTCTTTCAAACCTTTACCGGCTTTGAAAGTAGGTACTTTGCGGGCAGGAATTTTGATTTCTTTACCGGTCTGCGGGTTGCGTCCTTTGCGGGCACTGCGTTCAGAAACGGCAAAAGTTCCAAAACCGATCAGGCTGACACTCTCACCTTTGGCCAGGCTGCCTTTTACCGCATCAAGAAAGGCGTTGTAAGCATCTTCCGCTGCCTTTTTGGTGATGTTGGCATCATCAGCCATCTTTGCTACGATCTCTTGTTTCGACATGTAGAATCCTCCATTTGTGGTTAGCTTAAAATTAGGTCGCATCCAATTTGAACGTGCTAATATCCTGCGAACAATTTATAAAATCAAGTATCAATTTAATCTTTTAGGGCTGTGAAAGCCGTCGTTACGGGCATTCCGGCAACTTTCCATCGATCCGCAACCGAATGGAAGCAGAATTTTTTATTTTTTTTGTTGTGTCAGCAAAAAATAATTAGTTAACTTCCCGAACTAACCAAACAAAAACGGTGGATATTTTATGAAAAAATATATTTCACGGGTTGAAGAAATTGCCACCCGGAAAAGCGGCCAGAAACTCATCTATCCGCCTACGGAAAAGATAAATACAATCATTGTCGACAGTTTCCCTGTTCTTGGAAAACTGACTGCCCTGCGTTTTCTGGAATGGGCTCAGAATAATGCAGGCTGGAGCGTTTCCCTGCCGACGGGGAAAACTCCGGAGCATTTTATAAAATGGGTTGATTTTCTGCTGCAGAACTGGAAAACGAAAAAGGTGCAGAAAATACTTGATGAAAACGGGGTTGATCCGGCTAAAAAACCCGATTTAAAAAGTCTTAGTTTTATTCAGATTGACGAATTTTACCCTATCGCTTCTTCCCAGCATAACAGTTTCTATTATTACGTCAACCGTTTTTATATCCGCGGTTTCGGTTTCGATCTCAAAAAAGCCCTGCTGATTAATGCCAGCCAGATCGGGCTGCAGGAAGGAACTGACCTCGAAGAAATCTGGCCGGATCATATTGTTGATCTTAATCTGCGTTTCCGTCATCCGCGTACGCGGCAGGAAGAACGGCAAAAAGCAGTACTTGACGCTGTTGATCAGTTCTGCACGGATTATGAAAACCAGATCCGCAAATTAGGCGGCATCGGTTTTTTCCTGGGTGGAATTGGCCCGGATGGTCATATCGGTTTTAATGTCAAAGGTTCTGATCATTATTCGACAACCCGTCTGACCCCGACCAATTATGAAACGCAGGCTGCAGCCGCCTCCGATCTCGGAGGAATCGAGGTTTCCCGCAACCGGCTGGTCATAACCATCGGTTTGCAGACCATTGCTTATAATCCGAATACAACCGCTCTTATTATCGCTGCCGGCGAAGCCAAAGCCGTGGTTATCCGCGATGCCATACAGTCTGAACTAAGCAATCAGGTGCCAGCTTCAGTCCTGCAACATCTGCCTAATTCATGTTTTTATATCACCAAAGGTGCTGCCAAACTGTTAAATGAGAGGCGTTACGAATCGCTTAAAGCACTTGGGACACTTGATGACCGTGAGCAATTCCGGATTTTAACCGATCTGGCTCTCGAAAAAAATAAAAGGCTGCTCGACCTGACCCGCGATGATATGCGCTCGGTTCGTTCCAGCAACCTGGTTCTTAAACAACAGGGCAAAGATATTGAAAATTATTTACAGCAGGTTCATAATACCTATGCCGGGCGGATTGATAAGGCTCTGGATGTACCGAAAAATCAGGTTTTTCTGCACACGGCACCGCACCATGATGATATTATGCTCGGCTACCTGCCTTTTCTTGTCCGTCTGATGCGCGAAGGTTCAAACCGTCATTCTTTCAATTACCTGACCAGCGGATTCAATGCGGTCACCAATAATTATATGTTAAAACAGGTTGAGAATGCCCGTTACTTTTTAGCTAAACCATCCTTCCAGGAGTTGATCACCGAAAATTATTTTGATCATCTGAATATCCGCTTCCGGAACCGGGATATTTTACAATATCTTGATGGCGTAGCGGCCAACAATACTTATGACATGAATGAAGGAGCAGCACGTCGTTTACTGCGTAACCTGGTCGAAATTTTTGAAGAAGATTCTTTCGACAACCTGCTGAACAGGATCAACGAGCTTGACAATTATTTCAAAACCCAATATCCGGGTAAAAAGGATCTGGCTTATATTCAACAGTTAAAAGGCATGACCCGGGAATGGGAAGCGGATATTTTGTGGGGTTATTTCGGTTTTAGCTGTGAATCGGTTTTCCATTCCCGGCTCGGATTTTACAAGGGTGATATTTTCACTGAAGAACCAACGATCGACCGCGATGTAATGCCGATTCTGAAAACCATCCGGCAGGTCAATCCGACGGTAATTTCCGTGGCCTTCGATCCGGAAGGCAGCGGGCCGGACACGCATTATAAAGTGCTGCAGGCTGTCGCTTCAGCTTTAAAACTTTACCAGGAGGAAACCGGGCGCAAAGATATCCAGGTTTGGGGTTACCGCAATGTCTGGTACCGCTTTCATCCATCGGAAGCCAATATTTTTGTACCGGTCACCCATAATACCCGGGCCATCCTCAACGATGCTTTCCTGAATGCCTTCGGATCGCAGAAAGCAGCTTCTTTCCCAAGTTATGAATACGATGGACCATTCTCCGGTCTGGCCCAGAAAATTCAGGTTGAGCAATATCAGAACCTTAAAACGTTACTGGGACGTGATTATTTTTATCAGAACCCGGATTCACGGATTCGTTCGACACGCGGACTGGTCTTTCTTTCGATTATGGAGCCGGATGAATTTTATGAACGGGCAACCGAGCTGCGTAAATTTACCGAGAGTATGGAAAACGGAGATCTCAAATGAAGTCCTTTCGCCGGGAACTCTGGTTTGATACAAAAAGCCGCCGCGAGTATATCAATATCACCAGCCAGGTTAATCAATGCCTGATAGATTCGGGAATCCGGGACGGGCTGTGCCTGGTCAATGCCATGCATATAACGGCTTCTGTTTATATCAACGATGCCGAAAGCGGGCTGATTCAGGATTATGATGACTGGCTGGAGAAGCTGGCCCCGCACGAGCCAGTCTCTTTTTACCGGCATAACCGGACCGGCGAAGACAATGGCGATGCCCATCTCAAGCGGCAGGTCATGGGCCGGGAAGTTGTGGTGGCAATTAGCAATGGAAAACTGGATTTCGGTCCGTGGGAACAGATTTATTATGCGGAATTTGACGGCCGGCGTAGGAAGCGGGTGTTGGTTAAAATTATCGGTGAGTAGGCTTTTTTAATCCCGTTTCAGATGGTTTTTAGAAACACGGTTCATTCCTTTTCCATTTCAGGATATCATTGCCTGGTGCAGGAATATTTTTGTCCGGGATGATATTTTTATCTTCCGCCCCGCCGGGGCTTTATTATTTACAATTTTTTTATTCTACAAAGGCTTTGCTCCTCCGGAGCTGTAAATCCGGCACCTTTGAATTAATTTCCCTGGTAATTTGATGGCTTTTAGTGAGTCTTGTTCTCAAAGCAGGTTCGAAATGGGTTTAGAAATTTTAACTTCTCACAATTTGGTTTTGCTATTGCGGAGCGGTAAACCCGGCATGTTCGGATTAATTTTTCTAATGTCTTTGTGACCTTCTGCGAAACTGGTTCTCAAAGCAGATTCAGAATTTCATTTAGAAAGATGGGCTTTTCTCAACTGGTTTTTCTGGAATAGTTCTTCAATTTGATTCGATAACCACCATTCCTGAAATTGACTTATGCTTGAATCTGAAGTGATTGTCGTTGAAAACATCGATACAAATAACTATCTGCAAATGGCCGATGCGTCTGTCCGTTATGCCCTTCTTTCAATTCCGTTTACGGTAAACCGCATGAACCTTTCGTCCGTCACAGACCGGATTCTCAACATCGCCAAGGGCAAACTGGCCGAAGCCTTGTTTTTTTATTACTGCCGGGGAAAACAAATTCCCATCGATACCAGAGCCTGCACTACCCCTTTCTGGCAAACCGATCAGCGTGATTTTCTGTTCGATGGTTATGAATGGGATATCAAAAATAATTTTATCTTTCACGATACTCCGCTGTTCACCGCGGGCAACTACACCAATCTGCCGGCGCTGATACCAAACCGTTTCGACGGTGATCAATGGTCAAAAAGAGACAAAACGTATTTTAAAGGAAGCAAGGGAGGGCGAATACTGTTTACCTTTATGCGCGGCGGTTCCAAAGGTTTACCAGCTGAAAAATTTCTTGAAATCCGATTAAGCAGCGAACAGCTCAAAATGGTCAGCGATACCTGGCAGTATTTCAAAGGCAAAACAACAAATGAACAACCATTTTCCGAAGAGCGCTATTTTACCGGACTATTAGATCGTGGCCCGAAGATTTTTTTCCAACTGAATTCGCAGCCGGCGCTGGTCATTACCGGCTGGGCCGGAGCGGAACACTGGCCTTTATTTCACGATACCGATGCCGACCATGGAAAGGATTTATTCAAACCCGGCTGGTTTGAGGTAAAACCGAATGGCAAACTTTCTTTTTTAAATGGCACCTTGTTCACGAAAATTAAAAACCGCACCGCTTCAATTGATGAGTTACCCTCATTTTTATCTTTGTGGCCACAAGCATAACGGATTATACCGTGAGAATAAAACAATAATAAAAACAGAAACTGTGGTTACAAATCTTCCCACAGTTCAATACGGTTTCTGAAAGGTCAGGCAGTACTGGTGAAAGGTATTGCTGACCCAGGTATTGCCGTAACCGTATGGCGCAATGCTGATATCATCCTGACACCAGAAGGCTTCAGGCAGTAAAATCAGTTTTTCCTGTAACAGTCGTCCCAGATCCCAGGCAAAGGGATAGTTTCTGCCTTTCTTTTTGATATTCTTAACCACAATAGTCATGTACCGACCGGGCTGGAGCAAATCAGCCAGGTGGAAATAAACAGATTTCAGCTGGTCGATAAAAGCCTGATATTCGGTAATATTGCCCAGGTCCCGGTCATCTTCCGAGTAATTGAGCTGCAAACCTTTTGACTTGCGTGTGGCCTGATATTCGGCGCCTTTCATGTTGAGCATATCCCAGTAAGGCGGCGAGGTAATGATATAATGAAGCGGCGGGAAATCGCCGGCTAAAATCTGCCGGGCATCTTTTTGTAGAATTCTGTAATCGCCGGCCGGTGCTTTTTCAGGAAAATTCTCCGGCTGAACAACATCCCGGCAGCGCTGGCCGGCAATTTCGGCGAAAAAAGAACTCAACTCGGTACCATATCCATTCCGTCCCGCTTTCAGGGCGGCAACCTGTGTGCTGCCGGTTCCGGACATGGGATCGAACACATTTTCACCAGGCCGGGTGAACTGTTCAATATACATCGTGGTCAGGTCTTCGGGATATTTAGCCGGATGAAGAATCTCATTCTTGCGCCGTGGCGGCGGCTTTAATATAAACCAGGACGGAATAGGTTTCCCAAACCCGGTTTTATCTTGTTGCTGCTGGTTTTGTTTAAAAAAGTCATTACCCGTCGGAATTGGCCTGGCTCCACTGTTCTCATCCTTACGAAAATACAGTACATAAAAAATTTGTTGATCTGTGGTGAAATGGAATGATTTTCCGTCTGGATGTTTCCCGGGCCCAGGCAGCCCGGCAATTTTTTCATCCTTCAGAGAAAATATACCGGAGACAGTCTCAGCCAAATCCCAGGCGACCGGCAAAAAGGTCCCGGCAAGATATAACTGAGGGAGCAGGATGCACAGAAACCGGCGCTGTTCTATTTTTGGCTTCAGGTCTGCGATCAGCGATAAAATATTTTGCTTGTAGCTATTCCACTGACCGGCAGCGGTCAGAGCAGCGACCTCATCACGCAGATCGAGCAGAGCAAACTGAATTTCCGTGGCAGCGGTCCGGGTTGAAGTGATGATCTCAAGTTGTTCTTCAGCAGCAATCCGGCGCAGGTTTTCTTCCTGCCGGCCGTAAAAAAAAACCGGTTGCCCGGTCGCTTCGGCATGGGTAAAAAAGCGCAGGTTTTGACGGAACAGGTTCTCATCGCCGGTATAGCGGAACCAGGATTTCTGAAAAGGCAGCCACTCTTTGGAAGTCAGACGGTTAAAGCGGTTTTTCATCGGCAGTTAAACCACGTTGTAGTTTGGATTACGTTGAAAAATCAAACTGCCTTCAGGTGCGGAAAGCTGGCCGGCAATAGCGGGACATTTAACCCGGAGAAGAAAATAGATCAGCCGGTTCTCCCTATCCAGGGTTTCGTAATTACCCTGCCCTTTTGAAATAATCATATCGGCCCCGGTAAAGGCCTGGCGGGTTTCAGCATTGATTCTATTCAGATCGGTGGCCGGTGCGCTATCACCATTGGACATTACCGGCACCATCTTTGTCAGGCCGACCATCTCGGCATCTTCCATGGTCACATCATTGATGATTGGCCCGCCGCGGACAACCACACTGATCTTCAGATTCTTTTCCGGGTAGAAACGCAGCAGCATTTCGATAAACAGCCGGTCGAAAACTATTTCACCGGCATTATCAGCCAGGTACAGGATGTTCTGCCGGGTCAGCAGATCATTGATAAACTGATTAAAATGATTGATTGTGAAATCAAGCTGAGAAATACTATCCACTAATGAACTGACCTGAACCGGCCGGGCCGAAGTTCCAAAATCAATAATATTCCCGGCAACGGATAATTTCGCAGCCATTAAAACCGGATCAGCACTGTGAAAAACCATCCGCCGCAGATCATCATAAAGGGCAAGAGCAGCCTGGTTGTACTTTCTTTTAATGTCATGGTAAGGATCGGGATTTCCGGATATTTCACTGATCAGTTTATATAACTCCCGACCAATGATTGGTGGCGGTGTGCTGTAATCGATGGTTTGCAGAAAAGTCAGTACCCGGTCTATGGCAATTTTCTGCGTTTGTTCATCGGTTATAGACAGCGTAACTGTATCAATCGTTTGCCGGAGCAGGCAGGGAATACAGTGATGTTGTGTTTTCAAAGTTCACTCATTTATTTTTTGAAAGGACTCAATAACCGGTTTCACCCCGGCGCCGCGTTGATAAACCAGCTTTCCGCCAAAATCACCGGCCTGATAAACCAGGAGGATTCCGGCAATGGCCAGCAAGCCCAACAGCCAGCGTACAGCAGACAGCTCCATTTTTTTCAGGTACAACAAAACCAAAACGACCACACTCAGAATCCCAAAATAGAGGCGAACCCGCTCTCCTGCTTCTTCATGCTGCTCAATTGCCGCATGAATTTCCGGGATATTTTTACTAAGCGCTTCATCCTGTTGTCCGGAACGGACAGCGCCAAAGGAAGCAATAGTGCCGGGAATAAGGAATAATAACAAAGCCCTTCGCAGCCATTCCGGGTGAAAAAAAACATGCCCCAACAGGAGTAAACAACTGCCAATCAGCAAGGCTATGGTAAAATGTACAAAAATAGGATGGACAGGCATATAAATCCTTTCATCAGTTTTTTAACAGGCCTGGATCAAGTGCGGACAGTCTGTTTGTGAATATTCAGATGCGGCGAATATAAAAAAGATCAGTTTATAATGCCCTCTTTTTCAATCTGGAGTCCTTGTACCTTTAGCTGCTCACCGGCATTGGCGTACGAAATCGTACAAAACGCATCAATATCTGTACTTGTATGTTCCCCGGATGATTATCCGTTTTAATCTCAAAGATTTTTTAAGCCTTGTTTTTCAACACTTTAAGCGCACAACCATCACCTGGCACACACTTTGGTAACTGTGTCGCCTGTTCCAGACTGAATATCAATCAGAGCAGGTAGAAAGATCGGGATGAAATACATAGCAGACAGATTACTGAATCATATCTTTTCCAACACTGAAAACAAAATCAATCAAACCAAAGAGGAGATTAGCATGTACCACAACCAAAAACACTTACCAGGATTCCTGATCAAAGGCATCCTGATTCTCAGTGCCTTATTTTTACTTTCCAATTGCCAGAAAGATGACAGCGTTTCGGCGGATTCATCTTTGTACTCCAGCGAGGATGCGGCGGAAGCGATTGCCTCCGGTATTTCCACTGAATCCAGTGGTGTTACCGATCAGATGAGTGACCTTTCCGACTTAGCCAGTCAGAATGGTATTCAGAATCTGGGTGGAGGATATGCCGGTTATAGTTTTGCAAAAGGCTCCGGTGAAGGGTCGGCTTATGAAACAGAAAAAATCAATTCTGTCGATTCCAGTTATAATGAAAGTACCGGAACCTGGACCATAACTATTTCCTTCGAACGAATCAATCCGGCCCGGAGTTTTACGGGTAGTTTTTACCGGGTTTATACGGTTCAGTATTCAAAGAATGGTGTTTTCCAGAAATATTACAAGACCGCTGAGATAAGCGCTGATAAAATTGAATTTGATATTATTGAAGGAAGCGGGACGATTCAAAGTCTGCGCCTTGACCACAGTCTGAAAAGTCTGGCTGGCAGCTGGGAAGCAAATATCGGTGAAAACAGTATGACTGTGGCCGGTTACTATAACCGGGCAGCAGCGGATACATTTAAAACCAGGAATGCAGTAAGAACTCTTGATTACACTCTATCTCTTGAATTTGCCGGTATGGTTATTCCAACTGGTCAGGGTGATGATCTGCCCGATTATCTGGCCGGTGCAGCCATGTCCGGTAATATTTCTGCTGACCTCACCATTACCAAAGGTGAGCAGACTGAAGAAAAATCAATTGACAAAAATTTTACCGTCGCCTTCCTGGCCAAAATTTTCAAAGTTACTGTGGATGGTGACCAGTATTCAGCTGACACCGAAAGTGGTGAACTCAGCGAATAAAGGCGGTCCCAAAAGAAGGATGATCACCCCCTCATCCTTCTTTTTCTCTTTATGATCAACTCCCGCTTTAATCGTCCCGAGAATTCTCTCTTTTTATCTTTTATGGCCTCGTAAAAGGCAAAACAGATCTATAATTAATCGATATATTGGATACACTAAAACCGTCATTTCGAATCCCGATTTATCGGGTGAGAAATCCGTTGTTTACAAAGGATAAAGATTTCTCCTCTCTTCGTTCGTCGAAATGACGCATAAGTATGTATTTTTATTAGTGCAAAAATACTTCTTACGGGATCGTCATCTTTCAGTCTGGATCAAAATCATTTGTATTAGAATCGCAGAAGCACTAAAGTTCTTTGCTTTTATCTACAGAAATACAGCGATCTGAAGCGGTTGAAAGGTGCAGAAATATTTTTGATTATTTCATATAGAGAATAGCATCCTTATACTCGGACATCAGGCGGCGCCATTCCATTTTAAACCAGGGTGTATAAAAATCCGGATTCAGATCCAATTGTTTGGTCAGTTCGTCAATGGCAATATATTTCCAGGCTTTTATCTCGGTGGAATTTACGACCGGTTCATCGTTGCTGCGGCCGATGTAAACGGAACAAAGCTCGTTTTCGGAACCGGCCTCACCATACCTGGCCTTATATTGGAAACGGTAAGTGTAAACTAATCGTGTTCTCAATCCCAGTTCTTCAAAGAGTCTTCTCTCCGTAGCCTGTTCATAACTTTCTCCTTTTCGCGGGTGACTGCAGCAACTGTTCGACCAGAAGCCGGGCCAAAGCATTTTCCCGAATGCCCGTTGCTGCACAAGGAGCTCATTCTTTGAATTAAAAATAAAAATGGAGAAAGCGCGGTGCAGAATGCCATCATGAATATGACATTCCAGTTTATCCTCATAACCCACAATTTCATCAATCGGGTTAACCAAAATCAGTTTCTCATTATCAAAGGATACAATCTGATTGGAATTCATTTCTTTTCCCTAACTATTTTAGATCTGTAATTAGTGCCTGGTAGCCGGCATTTTTTATAGCCCTGGCAACTTCTTCGGCATTGTCCGGGCAAAGAGCGATAATTGCACCGCCGCCGCCGCCGCCGGTTAATTTGGCGCCGAGGGCCCCGTTCTCCCGGGCAATGGCAATCAGTTCTTCAATCTCCCGGCCAGAAACCTGCAGGGCATTCAGATAACCCTGATTAATATTCATCAGCTCACCCAACTGCGGCAGATTATTTTCATTAATGGCCTTTATAGCCTGAATCGTCAAGCGGTCAATTTCCTTGAAAATGCGGTTATAGAGGTCTTTATTCCTCTCCCAGGCCTGGCGCACCCGGGCTACCATTCCTGCGGTAAGACTTTCGATCCAGGTTAAACCGATAACGATGCGGATTGGTTTGGGTGGTGTGATTGGCTCAATTTCGGGTGGATTACCTTTTTTGAAACGCAGGAATTGACCGTAGGTGGCCAGTGTGTTATCGATACCCGAAGCAGTGCCATGAACTATTTTTTCCGACTCAAAGGCCAGGGCCGAGATGGCAGCATTATCCAATTGCAGCGAAAAATATTCCGACAAGGCGCGGATGATAGCCACCGCCAGCGAAGCGGATCCGCCCAGCCCCATGGCCCGCGGTACATTCGGGAAAACCTCGATCTCAATATTTTGATTATCAACCCCAAGTGATTTTAAGATCAGGTTTAGTGATTGAAAAATTGAATACTTGTATTCGCGGTCCGGGTGCACCTGCTCTTCCACGCCCCAGCGCGGAATAATCAAATGCACACCCTCTTTTGAAGCGGAGGCAATTTTGGCTTCCATGGCCAAAGGTATTGGCGCGGCCAGGGCATTGGCACCATAAACCACAGCATGTTCGCCGAATAATATAACCTTGCCATAACCGCTGGGCATCCCGGATATTTTTGGTTCGAGATATATCTCTGCCCTTTTCTTGTCCTCACCGGTTTCGATGTTTTTGATAATTTCCTGGGCTTTCCAGATTTTTATTTCACCGGAGGCAATCACTTTTTCAACGACCGTTTCAAATATTTCCGGACCGGCGCCGGCAGCCATAACCACGCTCCGGGCATGAAGACTCATGTGGCCACGTTGGATACCTTCGGTAGCCAGCGCTTTCAGTGCCGACATATTCTGGGCCAGACCAACCGCGCCGAGCAGTTCAGCCAGCTCCCTCGCCGATTGGATATTGAGAATATGATGGACAATGGGCACGGTTGGGTTACTTTCCAACGGTCCGCCCACCGTTCCCACCCGAACCGGCAGTTCGATTTGTCCAATCAAATCACCGTTCTCCGCTTTTTCCCATAGGGTCAGTGCCGTGTATTTTCCGCCGCGGGCGGCATAGGCATGGGCTGCTGCTTCCTGAGCGCGCCAGTCATTTCCGGTGGCAATAACAACCGGATCTATGCCATTCATTATGCCTTTATTATGGGTTGCGGCGCGGTATGGATCGGCTTTGGCAAATTCGTTGGCCAGGATAATACCATCACGCACCTCATCGCCGGAGTAATCGCCGCTGTTCAGAAGATGAACCGGAATCCGGCAGGTGGCGCGGACCAGGGAGCGGTCGGCCAGATTAGACAGGATGCGCAGAAAAACCCGCCCCCCGGTTAGTTTTTCGACCAGGGGAGCAACGCCTTCGCACATGGAATTGACCAGATTGGCGCCCATGGCATTTTGCGTATCAACCAATAGATGGATAATAACCATATCATTGTAGGCCGCCGTTGCCGGAAGAAGATGTACTTCCAGATCTCGCGCTCCCCCGCCCCGGGCAATCATATTGGGATGAAGACTGTTGGCTAAATTAATAATCTGATCTTTGCTCTGAACAAGAATCTGCAGGGCATGGGCCGGGCTTTTCACATCCATCAACTGTATCTGGCCAATCAGAATAGATTCACTGCTCCCGGCTGTAAATCCACCGGCTTCGCGAACTATTTTTGCGGCTGAACTCACCGCAGCGATAATAGAAGGTTCTTCAACTACCATTGGCACGATATAATCCTTGCCATTAACCTGAAAATTAAGACCTAATCCCAGTGGTAAACCAAATACGCCGATAACATTTTCGACCATTTTATCCGAGTCTTCGGCCCGGAGCAGATTCCGGCCGTTTTTCAGCAGCAGAAAGTCTTCATCCGAAAGATGCTCGGCGGTACGCAGCAGATTTAAGCGCTCGGCGACGCTGTATTTGTAAAAACCCGGAATTCTTGAACTGATCATATTCCTGTCCTGTTTTAGAAATGACAAATCACACCACTTTCAGCAATGGCAGCCGGAAGCGGTGGAAAATTAAGGGAGGTCAGTTCCTTAAACAATGGACGGACTTCCTGCCCTTTTCTATAGAATATCGTTCCAATATCTCCGCCGCCGGCTCCGGAAGGTTTGTAAAAACAACTGTGTTTCCTGGCTATAGCATAAATTGCCTGGTGGGCTGGAGAAATAACCGGCAGAGCACTGTTCCGTGATAATTGCTCCGCTAATTGGTAAAAAGAATCCACCTCATTCATAAATTGATCTGTTTGATTGGCACCGAAAAACCCGACGGCCCGGCCTGAACAGTTAATCATCGCTGAAAGCGTGCTGTTAAATAAATCCGGCTGCAGTTCTTTCAGCTCATAGAAACCGGAAACCATATCCCGGGTTGAGGCGCTGTGACCGGTATAGACCACGGCAATTTCCAGATCATCGGGCATTTTGATAGACTTAATCCGCCCGGTTATTTCCTTTTCTGATCTGGCAAAATTGTATTGAAGAACCCCGCCGTGACTGCATGCGGCAACATCAATTCCACTGCCGCTCCGGCCCTGGGCAGCATGATGCACGCGGAGCGAAATATTAAATAAATCGTTCGCCGGCAGATCTTTTTTGAACAATTTTCCAAGTCCGGCAATCAGCGCTACGGTCAATGAGGCGCTTGAGCCAAAGCCGAGTTTAACCGGCTGACCCGGAACATAAAAGGCATCCGTATTAAAACTTGCCATCCAGCCGCCGCACGGTTTTTCAAGCGGCACCTGCAGCTCGTCCAGGGCTGCTTTGAGTAATAAGGCAATGAAATTCATTTTATGCCGGGTCTGTGCCTCAAGCGCAGGATCAAACCGGATATGGCCCTGCCGGGTTCGGATACAGGGCAAATCAATAATATGCATTTGCGGGCTGCTGAGCAGAATTGTATTTGCATCCGGCTGGGTACCGAAAGTAACAACAGAGCGCCGGTCAACCGCAGCGACGAGGGCGTCTGCACCTTCAAGCACGGCATATTCACCAATCAGGATCATTTTTCCGGGAGCAGAGACACTAAAATTCAACTCAGGGCTCCACTATCCGCACGCCGGGTCCAGGTCTGGTTATAATTATTTCTTCCACAGCACTATCATTTTGGAATATTTGAAGCAGTGCCGGTGCATCCTTTTCCCGGCACAAAATTTTTACCTGCGGTCCGGCATCAATAGTAAAATAGGCTTCAATACCGCTGGCCCTGATTTCACGGACCTGCTGTAATAAATGCAGCGTGGCCGGACTCCAGTAGATAATACCAGGATTGGCCGACATGGCCAGGGCATGCATTTTGAGACAACTGAATTCTGCAAGATGGCCGATTCTTGTAAAATCCGCATCCTGCAAAGCCTGCCGCATCGCCGCTAAATCCGCTTCAGCGGAATCAGACCAGGCCTGGTAATAGGGCGAGGTATCACGGGTCAGATTCATCCCCTCGGTTGAACCGGTTTTCTTTTTTTGCCGCGATGTTACCAGAATCAGGACATTTATATTTAGAGCTGTCTCCGTTAAAATTTGTTCGGCGAAGGCATCACTTCCGTCCGGCAACTGGCCGCGATGCATTTCAACAAACCCGCCAAACAAAGAGCGCGCCGCCGAACCGCTGCCCTGGCGGGCCAGAATACTGACTTCACGCAGCGCAAGATCAAGTCCGGCGGCTTTGAGACCAGCATAAGCCAGGGCGGCAAAGGCGGAGGCTGAAGAAGCCAGTCCGGCCGCGGTTGGGAAATTATTAGCAGTTATTACTTCGGCTCCGGGCAGAATTTGACCGGTAATTTCTTTATAAATAAGGCGGATGCGGTCAAGAAAACGACTGACTCTAAGCCGCTCCGGTTCATCAGCCTGAAGATTGTTCAACTGCACCGAGTCAGCCGGGCGACCCGGTTCGAAACGGACGGAAGTGTCCGTAAAAAGGGTGTCCAGCGTGACGGATATTGAACCTACGGCCGGCAGATTAAGAAGGCTATCCCGTTTCCCCCAGTATTTGATCAGAGCGATATTTGAATGAGCGATAACCCGGCAGTGGTTGTCCATAACGAAGAGTTCCCTTCTACAGATTTTGAATTTATAAGCGCAGTTGTTTTTTTTCTAATTTTTTTTCTGCATTAAACCGAATATAATCAATAACTCAATAGACACCTATCAACACATCGGATCTGCATGGACCAGGACACACATCGCTTCCGCAACTTACTGTATATACATCTCATGGCCCTTTCGGCAATATTTCTTTTTTCTGGATTGCTGAATATATACATGAATCATTCCTTTTATGAGAAATACCTGATCGGGCAGAAAACAGAGTCAAAAGTATTTGAAAGGAACAAGGAGCAGATTCCTCAATTAACCGGGCTGCTCTATAAATATAAAACTCTGTTCCAGGCTTTGTATTTAACAAAAATTGAAACGGAACAGACCTATATTTCTGCTCAGCTTGAGGAGACCAGCCGGAATATTCTGCTCACTTATGATTCACTGGCTTCAAATTTCAAGAAATTTCAGAAACAGAATTTCCGCTATGCCGGGCCGGATGAAGAGATCATCAGCTTAAGGCGTGATGCTTTCCAGCTTGAGGAAATTATTGCCGAATCCATAAAAGAAGCCCGGGCGGCCGCTCAAATTAGCGTTGAAATTCTAACCTTCCTGCAAAATACCGGTAGTCCTGATTTTTCTGAGGACATAAACCGGCAGGCTGACCTGCAGAAAAAAATATCAGCCCGCCTACCTGACTTTCATGCTCACCTGGCAAGACAACACACGCTCCTGAGTATCAATTCCGACTTGCTTCAGCGTATTTATGAAAAGTACAGAAAAAATTACCAGGTACACCGGATAAAGAATATTAACCGGCGGCTTCTGGCCAATGTATTCGTACTTTTTATCTTCAGCGGCCTGGCTATTAACTCGATCCGGATTATCAGAAAATCAAAAATTCACGAGAAAAACCAGGCCCTGGCCTGGGAAACCCAAAACAGGGTTATCGGGAAAATGCCGATCAGCCTTGTCCTGACCGATACTGATGGTATTATTCAATATGCTAATGATATGGCCCAGGAACTGAATGGTTATTCACTTGATGAGATGCTGGGCAAAAAGACCAATATTTTCCGGTCGGGCTACCACCCGGATAGCTTTTATAAGGATATGTGGAAAAAAATCGGTAAAGGCAGAGAGTGGAAGAGTCAGATTCTGAATAAAAAGAAAAACGGTGATTTGTATTGGGCTCAGGTCAGTATAAACAGTCTGCACAACGACTCCGACCATATTACCAATTATCTGGCCATCAGCCAGGATATTACCGATCAGAAAAAAATCAATCAGGACCGCGGCCGCCTGCAGGAACAACTGAAACAGGCTCAGAAAATGGAAGCAGTCGGAACCCTGGCCGGCGGTGTGGCTCACGATTTTAACAATATGCTGATGATCATTCAGGGTTACACCGACATGGTTATGATGAAGATTCCCCGGGACGAAGGGAATTTTAAATCTCTCGAGAAAATTCAGGAAACCATTGAGCGGGCCGGTGACCTGACCCGGCAGTTACTGATGTTCAGCCGGAAGAATGCACCGGATATGCGCAGCCACAACCTGAATGAAATTATCCAGAAATTTATAAAAATGCTGCACCGGCTGATCGGGGAGAATATTGAAATCATTACCAACCTGGAAAGTGAGCTCTGGCCGGTCCGCGGCGACCGCGGCACACTGGAACAGGTGATTATGAACCTGGCCGTAAACGCCCGGGATGCCATGAAAACAGGCGGCAAAATAGTTATTCATTCCAGTAACACCATTCTCGACAAATACACGGCACGTAAAATCAACCACGCCCGGGCCGGAAAATTTGTCTGCATTACCCTGCACGATACCGGACCGGGCATCGACCAGCGTATTATTAACCGGATTTTCGAGCCCTTTTTTACAACCAAGGAGCGGGCTGAAGGCACCGGGCTGGGACTGGCTGTTGTTTATGGAATCGTTAAACAGCATCATGGCTGGATCAATGTTGAAAACCATCCGGAAGGCGGTGCCCTGTTCAGTATTTTTCTCCCGGCTGACGAACATCCCGATGGACAAACTCAGCACCAGGTAACAGAAAACGACAATTTGACCGGTCGGCTGGAAAAAATCCTGGTTATTGAAGATGAACAGGCCATTCTGGAATTACTGGTCGAAAATCTGCGCCTGCATAACTATGAGCCTTATGCCGCGTCAAATGGGCGGGAAGCCCGGGAGCTTTTCAGAGATTACCGGGATGATTTTGATCTGGTTATCAGTGACATCATGCTGCCCGATGATAACGGTATTCACCTCACAGCTGACTTTATAAAAAACCGGGCCGATCTCAAGGTTATCCTGAGCAGCGGTTACTCGGAAGCGCAGCTTGAATTGAGTGAAGCCCGGGAGCGCGGTTTGATCCTTCTCTCTAAACCGTACAACCTTAATCTTCTGCTGGAAACCGTGCGCTCGGTACTTGACCGGGACACCACCATCCGCAAAAGCTGAGCGCCTCATTACACCATTTAATCATTTTCCCCCGTTTAATTCTGTTGTTGTCTGATTTCATTCAGCTTAAATTTCTCTACTTAGAACAAATACAGGAGTTTTCTCATGGCTCAGAACCTGATTGAAAAAATTGCCCAGAAACACGCTATCGGCTGGCCGCCAAAACGCGAAGTGAAAAGCGGAGATTTTATCACCATCCGGCCGGCACATATCATGACTCACGACAACACCGGTGCGGTCATTCCAAAATTTAAAAGCATCGGTGCGACGAAAATGGCCCGTCCCCGGCAGGTTGTTTTTACACTCGATCATAATATTCAGGACAGATCAGAGAAGAATCTGAAAAAATATGCGGCCATCGAAGACTTCGCCCGGCAGATGAGTGTCGATTTCTATCCGGCCGGGCGCGGCATTGGTCACCAGATTATGTGTGAGGAGGGATATGCCTGGCCTGGTACCATGGTCGTTGCTTCAGATAGTCATTCCAATATGTATGGCGGTCTGGGTTGTCTCGGCACTCCGGTTGTGCGGACCGATGCCGCGGCTATCTGGGCTACCGGGAGAACCTGGTGGCAGATTCCGCCGGTGACCCAAATTATATTGACCGGCCGCTTGCTGCCGGGTGTGACCGGGAAAGACCTGATTATCACCCTGGCCGGTCATTTCAATAAAGATCAGATTTTGAACCACGCTCTGGAATTCTGCGGTGATGGTGTGGCCGGATTATCCATCGACCAGCGTCTGGCAGTGGCTAATATGACCACCGAATGGGGCGCGCTGGCCGGAGTTTTCCCGGTTGACGAAGTTACCATTAACTGGTACAAAAACCGGTTGGCCAGCCTTGAAAAAAGAAGCGGCACGGCTGCCTCCTCCAGCTACGAAACCCATCCCCGCATCAACCAGCGGCGGATCGAGGAACTTGAACAGCAGACTCCGGCAGCCGATAAGGATGCGGATTATGTTCAGCAGATCAGCATCGATTTGTCCACTGTCCGGCCTTATATATCTGGACCGAACTCGGTAAAGGTGATGACTTCGGCCAACGAACTAAGCACCAGGGAGATTACCATCCACAAGGCTTACCTGGTTTCCTGCGTCAATAGCCGGCTGGAAGATATCCGTGAAGCGGCACAGATCATCGGGCAAAACAAAGTGGCTGATGGAGTCGATTTTTATATCTCGGCTGCTTCCAGCGAAGTTCAGTCGGATAGTGAAACTGCCGGTTACTGGCAAACCCTGCTCGCCGCCGGAGCAAAACCCCTGCCGCCAGGATGTGGTCCCTGCATCGGTTTGGGCACCGGATTACTCGAGGATGGTGAAGTCGGGATCAGTGCCACCAACCGTAATTTTAAAGGCCGGATGGGTTCAGCCAATGCCCTGGCCTACCTGGCCTCCCCGGCAGTCGTGGCAGCTTCGGCTGTGGCCGGCAAAATCGCCACACCCTTCAACCTGGCCGATTGCGAATTGATTTCTTCTATAAAATCCCTTGGTCAGGCCCAGAGAACAGCGGAAAGCAACGAGATCATGCCGGGCTTCCCGGAGTCCTTTGAGGGTGAAATCGTCTTCTGCCACCAGAATAATCTGAACACCGATGGCATTTATCCGGGAAAATACACCTACCAGGATGAACTGACCGCAGAACAACAGGCCGCCGTGGTTATGGAAAATTATGATCCGGAATTTCGCAGTCTGGTTAAGGTCGGTGATATTTTGGTCGGCGGTTTTAATTTCGGAACGGGCAGCTCTCGCGAACAGGCGGCCACTGCACTGAAATACAAAGGTATACGCATGGTTATTGCCGGTTCGCTGAATGAAACCTACAAGCGGAATGCTATCAATAATGGTTTTCTGGTTGTAGAATTACCGGATATTGTCCGGGATTTATTGACTCAATTCGGCACGGAAAAACTGACTGTAAAAACAGGGTTGCGGGTACAGGTTAATTTTTCCCGCTCGGAAATAAAGCTTGGCGGGAAAATCTATAGCTTACCGACACCGGGTCTGGCTGCCCAGGAAATTCTGGTTGA
>DYOS01000248.1 GCA_020720405.1 Caldithrix sp.
GCTTGTCCTGCCTTAAATTCTTTATCCACGGATGAGACGGATTAGCACAGATAAAAGAAAATAAAGGATCTGCAAACGCTGCTGCACCCTTTCTTCTTCGTTAATCTTTTATCTTTTATCCTTAATCTTTTTTCAAACTTTCTTTCTTTCCAGGCTAAAAACCGTTCCCAGCGTGGTATAATCCAGTCCGGCCAGGCGGCCGACCGGTTTCAGCTTTGGCACATCAATCCGGCCGTCACGCAGAAACTCATCCTGAACATGATACATAACAATCTCACCAATCACCAGATAACCGCTGCCCGGACCGCCTTTACCGATTTCCACAATCTGCAGCAGCCGGCATTCCAGGTTAATTGGCGACTCGGCCACCCGTGGCGGCCGGATAACCAGTGATGGCGCCGGTGTCAACCCGCATTCACTGAATTCATCGATCTCCGGTGGATACTCGCCGGCTGTATCATTCATGGCCAGGGTAATGGCCTCATTTACCACATTTACCACAAATTCTCCCGTGTCTTCGATATTGATCAGGGTGTCTTTTTTTTCTGCCGCTAAACCGCGCCGGGCCGGGGCAAAACAAATGGTCGGCGGTACTGTGCTAATACCGGTAAAAAAGGAAAAGGGCGCTAAATTTAGTATTCCGTCTTTCGATATGGTCGAGATCAGGGCAATCGGTCTGGGCACGATGCTGCCGATCATCAGGCGGTGATTTTCGGTAACGGTCAGGTTATCCGGGTTATAAATCATACTTTCTCCGTAATAATTTCTGCCCCTTGTAACACAGGTTCCGGTTAAACTCATCCCCGATTTAACCGATTCTTGAAAAATCATAAAACAGGACAACAATTATGAAAAACCACGCTAATTTAATAGTTTTTATATTTCTCTTTATTACAGCCTGCAGTGATCCGGCCAGCGAACCGGCGACAACCGGCTCCATTAGCGGAAGTATTATCAATGCCTTTGACGGCAAGAACATCGCTCTGGCCAAAATTGTCACTACGCCACCATCCGGCTCGGTGACCAGTGATGACAAAGGCATTTATGAAATCGAGAATGTTGATCCGGGTGTGTACCGGGTGCTGGCGGCCAAAGTCGGTTATGATACAAACAGCGTTCTGATCACCGTTTCCGCCGGAAATAAAACCGTAGCCGATGTGCATCTGCTGCCCGATTCGCTGGCTGACAGTCTGGAATTTGCCGTCCCTGAATTCAATCCAAGCCTATTTTCTAAAAAATAGTAGCCAAAACGAATGCAAAATTAACCACTAAAAACATTGAAAAGGAATTTAGAATCTTTTGTCCAGGAATGACACAAATGCGAACCCGGAATTGAAGAACCCCCTGAGTCGTCATCCCGCCGGAGCGGGACAAGTCTTCGAACGATCCCGCCTGGGCGGGAGAGGAGAAATCTTAAAGCTTATGTAGAGCAAAGATTCCTCCGGCGTTCGGAATGACGGGTTTTGCTTCATCCTGCCTATCCTGTTCCCGCCCGAGCGG
>DYOS01000249.1 GCA_020720405.1 Caldithrix sp.
AACAGGATAAGCAGGATTGAAAAAACGTCTTGATTGTCATTGCAAGGAGCCTGCGACCCGCCCCGATTTATCGGGGCGAGCAATCTCAAGAAGTCAGAGATTGCCACGCTCGTACATCGCGCGCAAACTTGTTCCGTTCCGGTGGAAAGACTGTACTCAGTGGTGAATTTCTTCACTGGTTTTAATTCGTGAAAATTCGTGCTGTGCCCGGCTCTGTCGGGTTATTCGTGGACAAAGAATTTCTGAGAGTATTAGCAGGATGATAAAAATATGATGGTTGAAAAAAGATCATTGGTAAAAAAATTAATGGTCGTCGTTGGCTTTATTACGCTTTGTGTCAGTTGTGACCAGGTCAGTAAAGTAATGGCTTATAATCTGTTGGCGCTGTCCGGCCCCAGAACCTATCTCAATGATATGTTCCGGTTGGTTTATGTGGAGAACAGCGGGGCTTTTTTAAGTCTCGGCGCACACTGGCCTGGATTTTTTCAGCTTTTGCTGCTGAAAATTCTGCCTGTCTTTTTCCTGCTTATATTGGCCTGGTTTCTATTCCGCGCCACCCAAACCAGAAGCAGGGGTGTTCTGGCTTTTACACTGATCCTGAGCGGCGGTATCGGCAATATCTGGGACCGCATCATGAATGATGGCCGGGTTATAGATTTTATGAATATCGGCATCGGAGCGCTGCGCACGGGCATTTTTAATTTCGCCGATGTCTTTATCACCATCGGCTTTTTCCTGCTCCTCTATCTGAGCTTCAGACCAGGGGTGACCGGAAAAGATGAAAATTAATCTATACTTACTTCCCGGTTAAGTTGAATTTTATATTTGAACAGAACGCTGGTTTTTTCTGCTTCAATAGTCCAATCGCCATGAGCCAGATCTGTGGCAAATCCGCACATATTCAATCCAATCCCGCTTAAAAACAGTAATAAATTTCGTTCACTGCGTTTTTGTAAGGAAGCAGGGGTCTGCGGAATCTCAAATAAACTATTTGTATAGCCATCCATACTTCGGGCCTGATCGGCCAGGGCATAGGCGATCAGCAGGTAACCGCTGCCCCGCACAACGGCGATTGAATATCCCCATTTGGGCCGGTCGATATAGAAATGGATGTAACCAGGAACCATGGCAGCCAGAAATATCCTTTTCCAGGTCAGCTTGCGCCGTATCATATTGAATTCGGAATAGGTCATATCTCCCGGCCAATGATCAGGAAACATCTGTTTGGGCAGCTCCATGGTGAGCAATGAATCGGCCGTAATTTTAGGGAAGGGGACTTGTAAGGTCTGGTTCTGGGCATTGACAGCGGAGAGACAGACCAGTGACAGAATAATGATCGACTTAAGATATCTGGGCATTTTTTCTCCCTGACCGTTTTTTACTTTTTGAAAACCTTATGAGAAACCGGCAAGCTCTGAATTATTCCTTCGGCACAGGTTTATCATCGGGTTGAAGTGGTTTAGCTTTATTAAGTCGGTGCTGAAAAAGATGA
>DYOS01000121.1 GCA_020720405.1 Caldithrix sp.
GTCTGACCAGCTACAGCCGTCTGATGGATGGCACACTGAATCTGGAAAACAATATTTGGTACAAAGAAGGCGCCGTCAGCGTGAATGATATTGCCGATAAAAAGTTTGCCCGTGACTATCTTACTGCCCATAATAACTGGGTTTTGTATCCTGGATTGCATGGCGTCAGCCGCACTTACGGCAATGATCTTGATCCGCGTTATACGGATGAAATCCCTAATATTTTCGCTAAGACGATTCCGGAAGGCAATGCTTTCTTAACCCAGACTGAATATCTTGGCGCTTTTGGCGAAGAGAACTGGTTAAAAGGCTGGACTGCTCTGGACTGGAATGATGTTACCGGCGGCGGTTATCCTGGTGAGCCCACAGGAATTGAAATTGATATCAATAATCTTGTACCTTCTTCTCTTCATCTCAGCCAGAATTATCCAAATCCCTTTAACCCGGTAACCCGTATCAACTTTAATCTGCCTTATGCAGCCGATGTTCGCCTGGCTGTATATAATATGCTTGGTCAGAAAGTGGCTGATCTGGTTCAGGAAGTTAAATCTGCCGGTTCCTATACCATTACCTGGAATGCTTCTAATCTTTCCACAGGTATGTATATCTATACCTTACAGGTTGGCAAGGAAATTATCAGTAAAAAAATGCTCCTTGTAAAATAATCTTTTGCTCACCTAGCACGGGAAAGGCGGCTCTCTGCTCCGGGAGTCGCCTTTTCTTTTTTAAGCATCTGCCCCAATCTGCCGAACGCAATTATTTACAACGGTTGAATGGACATATCCGGCCGGTTATATTTACAAAACAAAAATGGAGAACTCATGCATTGGTCCGGCCTTTTTGAAACCATTCTCAGCCACCCTCAAATTACCGGTCGGTTAGAAAATATTATTTTATATTCAAAAAATGGCCAGAATTCCACAACAGTCATTCAGCAATGGCCCCAGAAATCTTCCCCTGCAACGAACCGTAAGGTTGATCAATTCGAATTTCCGATTACGGAAACTCCGGCCGGGCAAATTATACTTTCTGCCTCCGGGCCTGTAAATCCTGACATTCTCCGTCTGGTTTGTCTGGAGTGGATCGGACAACAGCTCAGAGATGAATTGCAGCATACTGAAAACCGGTTCCGGCGTGTTATGGAAGAAATATCCACCATCCATGATATCAATCGAATGCTCAGTTCCGGCCAGGAAATGGAACCCTTCCTGAAGAGGATACTGGAACATGCCTGTCATCTTCTCGGTGCTGAATCCGGCAGTGTGATGCTACTGACCGAAGATAAAACAGAACTTGAATTCCGGGTTGTACTTGGTCCGAAGGCAACGGAAGTCAGCCCTTACCGACTGGCCCTGGGCAAAGGTATTTCCGGTTGGGTTGCTGCCAATAACAAACCGATTTTGATTCCCCATGCCTACCAGGATGAACGGTTTGATCCGTCTTTCGATCAGCGCAGTGGTTACCGGACGGAAAGCATACTTTGTGTGCCCCTGGCCCATAACGAACAGGTTCTTGGTGTTATTACCATCCTTAATCGACTCGATCGTCAGGCCTTTACCGAATACGATCAGCAGATGATTATGACCTTCGCTGCCCAGGCGGCCATGGCGCTGGAAAACAGCCGTCTGGTCAGGGAAGTGCTGGAAAAAGAACGCATCGACCAGGAATTGAAAATCGCCGCTGAAATTCAGCAGCGTATCCTGCCGCAAAGCATCCCGGGGCATCCGTTATGGGAAATATCGACCACCTACGTGCCCTGCAAAGTTGTTTCGGGTGATTATTTTAATGTTTACCAACGTTCAGAAAACCAGACTGTCCTGGTTATTGCTGATGTCTCGGGCAAGGGTGTGCCCGGCGCCATGCTTGTTTCCAATATGGAAGCGGCTTTAGTCGCCTTCCTGCGCTCGAATCAGTCTTTTGCCGATATTGCCGCCGCCTTGAATGATCATATCCGCCTGCGGTCTGCCGCCGATCAGTACATCACATTTTTTATTGCCGAGTATAACCATCTCACACATCAGCTTTATTTTGTAAATGCCGGACACAATTGCCCGCTGCTGGTACATGAAGACGGTTCATACCAGGAACTTAGCACCGGTGATATTTTTATTGGCTTTGTGCCCTGGGTTTACCATGAGGGACAGGTTGATATTGCTGCCACGGATCTGCTGTTACTTTATACCGACGGTCTTATCGAAGCCATGAATGCTGAGGAAGAAGAGTTTGGTGTTGAGCGGGTTATTGAAATTTTGCGGGCCGGCAGAAATAAACCGATCGCCGGCATCCGGCAGACTATTCTGGACAAAGTGAACCAATTTGCCGATATGACCAGTTTTGAAGATGATTTAACCATGATTCTTTTTAAGAGAAAACAGGAAGAGGGCTTATGACATTCGAATCTTCATTAAATGAAAAAGGTGATGTTGTTATCATCCGTTGCCCGCAGCGCCTGGCCAATGATACTTCAGGTGAGTTTAAAATTTTTATCCGCAATCTGGTCGAAGCGGGGCAGGCCAGAATTGTGATCGATCTTTCACCAACCGATTTTGTTGACTCCAGCGGTTTGGGTGCCATCGTTTCACGTATAGCCGCCAGTCGCGCCCTGCATGGTGATATCCGCCTGGCCGGGGCCGGGGAATTTGTCAGTAACCTGCTTGAAATCACCCATCTTAATAAAGTGATCAAAGCCTTTCCGGATGTCGCTGCAGCATTGAACAGTTTTGAACAGCCCTGATTTGAACCTGTTTGAAAACCATTTTTATACAAGGTTATCAGGTTATGAAGGGAAGAGAAGAAAGAATCGGATTTCTGCCGTGGCATTAAATAAAAAGGTCTGAATTAAAATGGCAATTAACACAAGCACAGATTCAAGCGGTGAAATTATCATTGTTCATTTCCCCGTGCGATTAACAAGCGATGTTTCGGATGAATATAAAAAGTTTTTCAGAAAAGTTGTGGAAGAAGGAAAAGGGAAAATTGTGGTTGATCTGACCAGTACCGAATATCTTGATTCAAGCGGCTTAGGTGCCATTGTCTCCCGCATAGCAGCGATACGTGCCCTGAAAGGTGATATTCGGCTGGCCGGTGCTGGAGAATTTGTCTTGAATATGCTCGAGTTAACACATTTAAATAAGATTTTGAACAATTACAATCTGGTTGAGACAGCCGTACAAAGTTTTAAGGAAGAATATTGAGTATTCATAGAACTAATGCCTTTGAAGAGTTTCATTATCTTAAACCCGATTATCGTAACCGTATTTACGTTCCCACCGCCGAAACCACTGAAAAAATCAAAAATCACCTGCGCCTGCTCTATAAAAATCAATACAATCCAATTAGTCTGACCGAGATTCTTCGTTTAATGCAGGTTTACTATGCCCATAAAACCCCGCCGATGAAACGGTTTGAAAAAAAATTCAAACCAGACGAGCGCTTTACCCAGGAAGACGTTGTTCTGATTACCTATGGTGATCTGGTTGAAGATGGACAAACACGGCCGCTGAAGATTCTAACCGATCTGGCTGAAAAATATCTGGAAAATGTTTTTTCCACAATTCACATTCTGCCGTTTTTCCCTTACTCATCCGATCGTGGTTTTGCCGTAATGGATTTTGAGGAAGTGGATGGCAGGCTCGGCACATGGGATGATATTTCAGCTCTTCGTCGAAAATTCAAATTGATGTTCGATGGAGTTTTCAACCACGTTTCATCGCAAAGTACCTGGTTCCAGGAATTCCTTAATCAAAAACCATATTTCCGTGATTTTTTTACCGTTTTTTCCACCCGCCAAAAAATATCCGAAGATCACCTGCACCTTATTGTCCGGCCGCGTACTTCGGATATTTTGACCGAGTTTCGCACCCTGTATGGTTCGCGTCTGGTCTGGACAACTTTCAGTCCGGATCAGATCGATTTGAATTTTAAAAATCCCAGAGTTCTGCAAAAGGTAATTGAGATACTCCTGACTTATGTTAAGCGAGGGGCTGATATAATTCGTCTCGATGCTGTAACATACCTTTGGGAAGAACTCGGAACTTCCTGTGTTCACCTCGAGCAAAGCCATGAAATAATCCGTCTGTTTCGTACTATTCTAAACGCGGTGGCCCCCCATGTGGCATTGATTACCGAAACCAATGTACCGCATAGCGATAACATCCGCTATTTTGGCGACGGTCAGAATGAAGCACAGCTGGTTTATAATTTTGCACTGCCGCCCCTGGTTCTGCATACCTTTTATACGGGCAATTCCGACCGCTTAGCCGAGTGGGCGGCTGAGCTTAGTCATCCTTCCGACCAGGCGACGTATTTCAATTTTTTATCATCCCACGATGGCGTTGGGGTTATGGCAGTACGGGATATTCTCAGCGCTGAAGAGATTGAACGAATGGTATTGAGGGTAATTGAATATGGAGGTTTCGTTTCCTATAAAGATAATGGTGACGGAACCACAAGTGTGTATGAATTGAATACAACCTGGTTCAGCGCCCTCAACAGGGATGATAATGATGAGTCTTTTGCCATGCAAATTCATCGTTACATTGCTTCGCGTAGTATTCCGCTCGTGTTGATGGGTGTGCCCGGTATTTACCTGCATGGCCTGCTTGGTTCAAAAAATGACTCCGATCTTGTTTTCGAACAACAGGAGACGCGCAGCATAAACCGTAAAAATTTACGCCTGGCTGAACTGATTCATGATCTTGAAGACCCGCGTTCTATCGCCTACCATGTCAGCCGCGGTTTGATCAGACTATTGCAGATCCGTAAACAGGAGCACAGTTTTCATCCTAATGCCGGGCAACGGATTCTAAACATCGATCCGGCCATTTTTGCCGTTCTTCGTTTTACATCCGACCATTCCGAGCAGATACTAACTTTGGTCAACGTAACTTCCGAACCGATAATGATTTCAGTGCCAGCTTCCAGTTTTATGCGCCGGTTATTAAAATGGCAGGACCTGCTAAAAGGTCGACAATATACTTTAGATGAAAACAACTTGTTGAGGATTAGATTACGACCATATCAAATTGCCTGGCTAAAAGCGCTTTAGGTTAATTGTGTTTTTATTTACATTTCCTGTTGTATTTACCAACCACCAAATTAAACCTTGAAGGTTATATTTGTACGATTGTATCATCGCCGGTGCCGGTCCGGCCGGCACTTCCACCGCACTTTTTGCCGCCCGCAGCGGATTGAAGGTCCTGCTTCTGGACCGGGCAGTTTTTCCCCGCGATAAAATTTGCGGCGATGCTCTTTCCGGTAAATGTATCACCATTCTTGACCAGCTTAATCTGCTGGATGAAGTCTCTGCTCTCACCGGTGTCCACCTGAAATCCATTTTGTTCTCTGCGCCTGATACTACCGAAGTCGAAGTTCCACTGCTGGCCAAACCGGGCTATGATAAACCGCTGGGCATCGTGGTAAAACGACTGGACTTTGATCAATTCATGTTTAAAAAGGCTTTAGCTGAAGTTGCCGAAACCATACAAGGTTTTAAAGTTACCGATGTTTTGCGGGAAAACGGAATGGTCTGCGGGGTCAGGGGTTTTTACATTCAAACTGGGCAAGTGGCTGAATTCCGGGCACCGCTGATTGTCGGAGCCGACGGCAGTAATTCTGTTATTGCAGTCAAAGGGCTTGGTTTGGAGAAAGATTCCCGGCAGCGGGCCGTGGCAGTGCGTCAATATTGGCGGGCGGTGAGCGGTGTAAAAGACTGGCTGGAGCTGCATTTCTCTGCTGCCGTTAATCCCGGTTATTTCTGGATTTTTCCGGTTGGTGAGGATGTTTATAATGTCGGGCTGGGTATGCCTTTCGGGTATATCCGTAAAAATAACATCGATCTGCGCCGGAAATTTGCTGAAATTATCAGTCAGCCGCAGTTCAGGGAACGGTTCCGGCCGGCCGCCCCAATCGATTCGCTTAGCGGGTGGAATCTGCCCCTGGGCAGCCGCTGGCAAGCGATGCACGGACAGGGCATTCTGCTGACCGGCGACGCCGCCAGCTTAATTGACCCCTTCGCCGGGGAAGGTATAGGCAATGCACTTTTTTCCGGAAAATTTGCCGCCCGTATTCTGCACCAGGCAACAGATGAAAAAAATTACAGCGCTGCATCGCTCAGTGCTTACGACGGGTTGGTAAAACAAAAATTGAATGCAGAACTGAAAATTTCCACCCGCCTGCAGCAGCTCGGTCAGTACCAGTGGCTGCTCAATTATGTTATTCGGCGGGCAAAGCACAGCCCGGAAATCCGCAGCCTGATCAGCGGCATGCTGAATAACAGCGTGCCAAAAAATTTGCTGACCAATCCGTTGTTCTATCTGAAAGTATTGTTTCAATAATAATGAGGTTTATCATGCGTTTTGTAATCACCGGTTTGCTGGCCTTTGTTCTACTTAGCCAGTGCAGCCCGAAACAGGATGGAGAAAAAATGGAGCAGCTTCAGGCTCAAATCAATCAGTTTGCCGCAACCGAAATAAAATATGACCACAGTCTGCTTGATGAGCGGGAAAAAGTGGTGGTGCAAAAATTGTATACGGCCTCAAAAATTATCGATCAGATTTTTCTGGAGCAGGTTTATAACGGCAATGCAGATCTTCAGAAAAAAATCACCGCCGGTAGCGGGGAAATAAGCATACTGCAGAAAGAATATTTTATGATGATGTTCGGTCCTTTTGACCGGCTAAACCATAACCAACCGTTTATCGGTGAAACGACAAAACCGGCCGGCGCTAATTTTTATCCGGCTGACCTGACCAAAGCCGAATTTGAACAATGGCTGGCCGATCACCCGCAGGATGAAGCCGCTTTTACCTCTGAGTTTACGATTATCCGCCGGGATGAAAACCATGGTTTAAAAGCCATTCCTTACTCGGAATTTTACCAGGATCCTCTGCAGAAAATCAGCGTCCTGCTGCGTGAAGCGGCAGAATTTGCCGATAATGCCTCGCTGAAAACCTATCTGCTGTCACGGGCTGCCGCCTTCGAAAGTAATGATTACTACCAGAGCGATATGGATTGGATGGATCTGAAAGATCACCGCATCGAAGTGATTCTCGGACCCTATGAGGTGTACGAAGATGAGCTGTTTAATTACAAAGCTTCCTTTGAAGCTTTTGTCACACTGATCGATCCTGTTGAAACGGAGAAGCTGCAGATTTTTGGCAGCTATTTACAGGAGATTGAAGCCAACCTGCCGCTCCCGGAGGAACACAAGAATTTTGAGCGGGGTGCGGAATCGCCAATTGTTGTGGCCCAGGAAATATTCTCGGCTGGCGATACCAAAGCCGGTGTGCAAACCCTGGCCTTTAATCTGCCAAATGATGAGCGGGTGCGTCAGGCCAAAGGTTCCAAAAAGGTGATGCTGAAAAATATGCACGAGGCCAAATTCGAAAAACTGCTCAAACCGATCGCTGAAACGGTGCTGCCTGCCGATCAATTGCCGTTGGTGACTTTTAATGCCTTCTTCAGCCACACACTGATGCATGAAATGTCGCATGGCGTCGGACCGGGTTTTATCACGGTGGCCGGAAGGGCGACGGAGGTTAAAAAGGAGCTGAAAGAAACCTACTCGACCATTGAAGAATGTAAAGCCGATGTTCTGGGCATGTACAATAACCGGCTGATGATCGAAAAAGGTGTTTATCCGGCGGATTTTGAGCAACAGATGTGGGTCACTTTTCTGGCTGGAATTATGCGCTCGGTTCGTTTTGGTATTAATGAGGCGCACGGCGGCGGCAATGCCATTATTTACAATTACCTCCTTGAAAAAGGCGCCTATATTTTTGATGTGCAGACCGGGAAAGTACAGGTCGATTTTAATAAAATATCGGACGCAGTGAGCGAATTAGCCCATGACCTGCTCATGCTGCAGGCCGAAGGAAATTATGCTGGTGCAAAGGATTTTATTACACGCTATGCTGTGCAGTCGGAAAGCATGAAAATTCTGGTTGATGGTCTCAGCCATCTGCCGGTGGATATAAAACCGGTATTTCAGATCGAATTGGAAAATA